>CAYWFU010000003.1:0-89366 GCA_964457585.1 uncultured bacterium
TTGAAACATCTGATGGTTTAGCAGAAGGTAGTTTTTATAATGTGCTATCTACTCCGACTTTAGTAATTACAGATACAACAGATAATTATATTCATAGCTGGAGCGGGAATGTTCCAGTGCTGAATGAATTAATATTAAAACTAGTTTAAATGGTGAACCTATGAAAGTCTGTTATTCTTGCGGTCAACAGATTGAAATAATTGAAAAGATCAATCGCAGAGATACCTGTAAAAATTGCAGAGCATATTTGCGTATTTGCCGTAATTGCTGTTTTTACAGCGAATCCAGCCACAATAAATGTAAAGAAACACAAGCTGAATGGGTACAGGATAAAGATAAAGCTAATTATTGTGAGTATTTTGTATTTTCAGAAAGACCTGATTCAAGTATATCCATAAAAGGATCAGGTAATCGTAAAGAGTTTGATAATTTATTTCGTAAATAATTTTATCTGAAAGGAGATTTTAGAAATGGAAGATGTAGTTTTAACTAAAATTGGATTAGTAAAACTCAAACAAGAATTGGATTTATTAAAAAGAGTAAAAAGGAAAGAAGTAGCCCATGCTTTAAAAGAAGCCAGAGCGCATGGAGACCTGAGTGAAAACGCAGAATATGATGCTGCAAAACAGGAGCAGGTAATAGTTGAAGCAAGAATTGCAAAACTGGAAAATAAATTAAGCAATGCCAGAATAGTTGATACTGAAAAAATGCCTCGCGATGTTATACGTATTGGAGCAAAAGTTAAAATTGTTGATTGCAAGACTAAAGAAGAAGAATTATATATTTTTGTCGGAGAAGAAGAAGCAGATTATTTAGAAAATAAAATTTCTATATATTCCCCAATTGCACAGGGATTAATGGGGCATAAAATAGGTGAAATAGTTGAGGTTAAAGTCCCGGCTGGAATTTTAAAATATGAAGTTAAAGAAATAACATGGGAAGATGAAAATTAGTTTCTAAAATAATTTATGAGTATACTTAAAAAATTTATTTCGACTTTTATTTTTTTATTAAGTATTGGTGTTCTATTTTTTGGAATATTGATATTATTTAACAATAGCTTTAATCAAAATCTGATACATTATTTTTCTACCCTGGAACGCAATATCCCTGATAATACAGTAATCATGGGAAAACCAATAACAAAAATCTGGCAGAATAAAATATTTATTTTGGATATTATTGGAAAAATTAGCTTTTTATTGGGTTTCTTTTTATTATTATTTTTTTTGTGTTTTAAAATAAAATGGAATAAATTAAACAAGAAAATTGATACATTTTATAATAGTACTAAAAACTATAATTACTTTATATATAGCATTCTTATCTTAATTTTTTTTGTTAGTGTTGTTGCAAGATTCCCAAATCTTAATCGTTCAATTTCAAGTCACCATGAACCTACCACAAGTGCTCATATGCTGGTAACCCAACAGACATGGTTTGAGAATGGAGGATTAAAAAGTTTTTTTAATCCTATTGTCACTTATGGAAATCAAAGTAATAAATTTATTAAAAATGATATGGGAGAACTCAAAGATAAAAAAGGAAACTCTTATTACGTATCATATCCACCATTCTCATATATTTTTCCATATTTAATATTTAGATTATTCAATATTTATCCCGATGTTCTTCCGCTTGAAATATTTAATCTTTTTTTTCATTTTATAAGCGCTTTGTTTATTTTTTTAATTGTTAAAGAAGCCTCAAATAATGATTGTGAAAAACAATTAAATACTCCTGCTATAATTGCCTTTACAATATATTTATTTTCTCCTGTAGCATTATGGTATCATTCCAATGCATATATAGTAGATGTATTTTTACAGCCTATTTTTATTATTTGTATTTATTTTTTATTAAAAATTATTTCGGATAAGAATGCAGAGAAAAAGATTTATTATATTTATTTTGCAATTGCTAACTTCTTAATGATTTATACTGAATGGATGGGAATATTTTTTGCTTTTACTGTTTGTATTTATACATTAATCAATTTTAGAAAAAAAGAAATGCAGATACTTTTATATATAACTGTTTTAACTTCAATATTATCAATTTTATTAATACTATTCCAATATTTTCAAATTGATGGATTTTCTTCTTTTATTAAATTTGCAGCAAACAAATATATGGGACGAAGCGGTTATGTCTCAGCCGCATCCAGAGATAATATAAATATATACAGTGCAGATTCATGGAAGAGTGTTGTGTTTCATTATATATTGGGGTATTTACCATTCTTACTATTTATTTTAATATTAATATTTTCATATTTTAAACATTCTTCAATAAATATATTACTAAATAATGGGAAAAATGAAGTATGGAAATTTTTAGGAATAATATCTTTGTCCCCTGTTATATTGCATCATCTTGTTTTTTTTAATTTTACTTCATTTCATGATTATTCTGTATTAAAGACAGGAGTATTCATCTCAATTTTTGCCGGCTGGAGCTATTTTAAATTAATTGATTTTTTCAATGAAGAATCCAGCGTTAATGACCACAGAATATCACTGTCTCTTCAAGATAAAATTTCAAAAATTATTTTTATTAATTTATTATTTATATTTTTAACAGCAGTTTCTATATTACAATTTAAAATTACAAATCCTATACAAAACATAAATATTTATAAAACTATTGGTGAAAAAATTAAAAATACAGCTAAGGAAAATGAAGTGGTTTTTTTAAAAGCTGATAATTTTTTTATTAAAGCCGCATATGTTTTTTATGCACATAGAAATATTGCTCACTGGGAAAATATTTTTGAAGCAAGGAAAATATTGGATTTGAATGGATGCAAAAAAGGTATAATTTTTATATTGAATTCTGATAATACTGATATATTGAATGTTGAATTTATTGAAAACTAAAATAACCTGTTAATCGCTGAAAATTATTTGTAAAAATTAATATTCCAACGATAATTAATAATAATCCGCTTATGATTTCTATTATCCTGAAATATTTAGTTATTTTAGCATATAGATTTAGAAATTTGTTAAACATTATAGCAATAAGGAAAAAAGGGATTCCTAATCCTAATGAATAAATTGTAAGCAGTATAATTCCCTGTTTTATATTTTCCTGTGTTGCAGCAAGAGTTAAAATTGTTGCAAGTATAGGACCAATACATGGTGTCCAGCCAAAAGCAAAAGCCATACCCATAAAAGTTGGAGTAAAAAAACCAAAGGATATTTTACTCAGGTCAAAACGTTTTTCCTTGTATAACCAGCTAAGATTAAATATACCAATTGAATGTAATCCAAACAAAATTATAACAATACCGGCAATACGCATTAATAAATCAAATTTTTTTAAAATTAGCTTTCCTAATACAGTAGCAGATACGCCTAATGCAATAAAAACAATTGAAAAACCAAAAATAAAAAGAAGTGAATTTACACTTACTTTTATAGAAGTCGCTTTTTGATTATTTTCTTTTTTTAGTTCTTCAATCGAAATATTTGTTATATATGAAATATAAGGTGGAATAAGCGGTAAAACACATGGTGAAACACATGAAGCTAGACCTGCTAAAAAAGCTGTAATAATGGTTACATTTTGCATTTTTATTCCTTTTTCCAGATAAAATAACTTGACAAAATATAATTAAATAGGTATAAGATTATAATATTTTTCATTAATTTATTATAATTATAACACAAGGAGGTCAATCGTGCCAAATCATCGTTCAGCAGAAAAGAGAGTACGCGCTGATAAAAAAAGACAAGTGCATAATATTACAATTAAATCTAGTTTGAAAACTTTAAGAACTAATGTACTTAAAACTAAAACTAAAGAAGAAGCGCAGAAAAATTTATTAGTTGCTATATCTGCATTTCACAAAGCAGCAGGGAAAAAAATTATTCACAAAAATACTGCTTCACGCAAAATTTCACGCATGGTAAAAAAAGTTAACGCGTTAGCTTAGTACAATAATATGAATGATATTATAAAAGTAATTATATTAGGCATCGTAGAAGGATTAACAGAGTTTTTACCAGTATCGTCTACGGGTCATTTAATAATTATAAATGAATTTATTGATTTTACAGGTAATTTTGCAAAGATGTTTGATATTGTAATTCAACTGGGAGCGATTCTATCAGTTATTGTATATTTCTGGAAAAGACTTTTCCCTTTTGGAAATAGCAAAACTCCATTGGAAAAATCTGAAATTTGGGAAATATGGGGAAAAACTATTATAGGTGTTATTCCTGCGCTAGTTTTAGGCGCATTGCTTGGGAAACATATCAAAGAATATTTATTTAATCCTATTACTGTTTCATTAGCATTGCTTATCGGCGGTATAGTTTTAATTATTCTTGAGCGCAGAAAAATGCAGGTTCAAATATCAACTATTTCCTCATTAAGTTATAAAACAGCTTTTTTTATTGGTATTATCCAATGTCTTGCTATGATACCGGGTACTTCACGATCTGCTGCAACCATTATTGGAGCAATGTTATTAGGCACATCAAGGATAGTTGCCGCTGAATTTTCCTTTTTCCTGGCTATACCAACTTTATTCGCTGCTTCAGCATACTCTCTTCTCAAATTAAACTTTACTCTTAGTGCAGCACAAATTGAATTACTTATTATAGGATTTATAGTATCATTTTTAGCAGCATGGTTTGTAATTGCAGGATTTATGAAATTCATCAGCAAACGTGATTTTAAACCTTTCGGTTACTATAGAATAATATTAGGTATCTTCGTTTTAATGTATTTTATAAAAGCCTATTTTCCTTATTGATTTTTATACTTGCGTTTAGTATTACTATATGCTAATATCCTTGCATATGGTAAAAAGACAATTTTGGTTAAAAAAGATAAATAAGGCATGGAAGAGGCATTCTTTAATCTGGCTTTCAGGTGTCCGGCGGGTTGGAAAGACATTTCTTTGCAAGAGTATCCCCGATATTGAGTATTTTGACTGTGAACTTCCAAGAATACGAAAAATGATGGTTGATCCTCAATCATTTCTTGAGGATATAAAGGGTAAAACTATTATCCTTGATGAGATTCATCGACTGGATAACCCTTCAGAGATATTAAAAATTGCTGTTGATTATTATCCTGATATAAAAATTATTGCAACTGGTTCATCTACACTTGGCGCGTCAGCTAAATTTCGGGATACGCTTTCCGGGAGAAAAGAGGAAATCTGGCTTACACCGATGATCTCGCAGGATTTAGAAGATTTTAACCAAAAAAATTTAAGTTATCGATTTCTCCATGGCGGACTGCCGCCTTTTTTCTTATCAAAAAAAATTTTGGAACGCGAATTTCAGGAATGGATTGATGCCTTCTGGTCAAAAGATATACAGGAACTTTTCCGGGTAGAACGGCATCATTCATTTTTAAAATTTACTGAACTTTTATTGGCGCAGAGCGGGGGAATATTCGAAGCCACCCGGTTTGCCCTGCCCTGTGAGGTTAGCCGCACAACTATTTCAAATTACCTGAATGTTCTGAATGCGACATTTATTGTGAATGTGATAAGACCGTTTAGTTCGCATAAACCAACAGAGATTATTTCTGCCCCAAAGGTATATGCCTTTGATACCGGGTTTGTTTCGTATTATCGTGGTTGGTATGAACTCAGGTCCGAAGATTTCGGTTATCTCTGGGAACATTATGTTTTGAATGAAATGTTCGCACATTTTCAAACTCGAAATGTTTTCTATTGGCGGGATAAACAGGGGCATGAAGTAGATTTTATCTTGATTGCCCATCAAAAAAAGCCTGTTGCAGTTGAATGTAAATGGAATACATCTGAATTTGAAGCAACTAATATCAAAGTGTTTCGCAAAATATATCCCGATGGAGAAAATTTTGTTGTTGGAAAAGATATAGAAAAATCTTTTTATCGGCAATATGACAATATTAAGGTAAAATTTGTAAACCTAAAAGATTTAATTGAGACAATATCGTCTATTGTTTGATTTTTGCCCCTGCATTTAATATGACTATATGGTCACAGAAGTATCCCAAAAAAAATATAAGAAATAATATACTGTACCATTGTCATTATAAGTGCTATTTGTCCATGTTCCGCTTAATGAATCACCTTGTATAGAGTCTTTAAAACTGATATTTTTATCAACGGACGCAAAGACATAGTTATTTCTATCAACGGTTCCGCTAATTTCTCCCTATCTCAATTTCTTCCTTTCAATTGATGTCTAAGATCAGCGAAAAAATAAAATTTATGGCCTACCTTACCAGGGATATCAGTTTTTAATTTAAAACAATGACTTTAGAATTTTAGTATTAATCCTAAAGTTGGACCTGCTACAGAATAAGAAAAGTCATCATCTATAAAATTTCCATTAAGAAAACGATAATTAATATCTAATCCTGCGTTTTCATGAAAAAGGTAAAGAAACCCTATCTTACCTTCACCAACGCTACCATTCATGAAGTTGTCTGTTAAATCTTCCAGTTTAAAATTTGAAATACCATAACCTGCTGAAAAATAAAAATCAAAATTTTGTTGTACAGGAAAATAAAATCCTTCCCTTAGTATAAATCTTATTTCTTCTGTATTTATATATTTTTCATAATCATAAGTGAAACCTAGAGAAATATAATCTGCTAATACATAGTCTATTCCGATATTAAAAATTTTTCTTTTAACATCAGCCTCATCCCCTTTTAAATTACCCTTTCCTTCTAGCCAATCCATTCCAAAATTTCTTGTCGATATAAGCCAATCCCCCTTTTTTACCTCAGTTCCCTCAGTTGAAAAAACATTTAAAGGAAATAAAATAAGCAAACTTAATACAACTAACATTTTTTTCATAACCATCCTCCTTGAATTTTATTTGATTAAAAGTTTAATAAAAGCAATGGATAATAAGTTCAAATTTGTATCAAATTACAGACAAATTAGTATATGAATTTTTTAATTAAGGTAGAATTAAATTAAGACATATCACTCCCTCCTTTCGTCCAAATTTCATCTACTTTAAAACAGTTTAGGAATCGAAAAAATATAAACACGATTTTATGATTGTTAGGTTATAAATATAACACTGTGCAATATTTATGTCAAGCAAATTATTACAATGTGAAATTGTTTTATATTGCATGATGTTATAAAATAATTTTTATGAAAGAAAAAAATATCGTTGGAGAAAATATAAAACAATTACGAACTAAAATAGGATTTACGCAAGAGGAACTTGCTTTAAATAGCGGATTATCTCAAGGTTATATAAATCAGTTAGAGAGCGGGAAAAGAAGGTTTACTCAAAAATCTCTGGAAATGATTGCAAATGCGTTGTCTGTTTCTATAGGTGACCTATTTGAGAAAAACGAAAAATCTAATGATGTTTCAGTAGTTGTTGAAGAGAAGGTCGAAAAATATCGAAAAATCCGTTCAAGTAAAAAAGAATTTTTCGCATTACTTGATGCCCTTCCTGAACATATAGTGGAACATTACCTTATACTGCTAAGGTTAGAGAAAAAAATTTGGAGCTCAAAAAAGACATAAAAGAATAAAAGCACTTAAATTATATTGAAGAACAGAAAATTGAAAACATAAAAAATAACACAAAATTTACCACAATTCACAGATTACTTTTGTTATCTATTTTTATTATCCAATTTAAACTTTGAAGCATATATATTTCATAAAAGCCTATTTTCCTTAAAACTAAAGTAATTATTCCCGCCAATAATAATATGATCTAATAATCCCACATCAATTGTTTTAAGCGCGTTTTTAATATTTTCAGTTACTTTGATATCTTCAACAGAAGGTTCAAGGGATCCGCCTGGATGATTATGAGCAATAATTACATTTATGGAATGATTGTATAACGCGCGCTCAACAATTTTTCTTGGATAAATAACTGATTGATTAACAGTTCCTTTTTGAATTGTTTCAATAGCCAGTAAAAAATTTCTATTATTTAAAAATATTGCTTTAAGTTCTTCATCAGGCATTCCTTTTAGAGAAATTTTCAAATAATTATAAACATCATCTGGACAGGTTATTAAATCCTTATTAAAAAGCTCTTTTGACATATAGATTATGGATATATCTTTTAAGAATTTGAGGAATAAAGCTGAATGTTCGGAAATTCCTGTTACTTCCATAAGCTTTTCTTTATCAGCATCCAGCACACGATTAATGGTTTTGAATTTAGATAATAATTCTTTAGCTATTGATTTTGTATCTTTTCTTGGGATTGAATAAGAAAGAGCTAATTCCAATATTTCATAATCCAGCCATCCGTTCAAACCATTTATTCTATATTTTTCTTTTATCCTTTTGCGATGGCCTAAATAATCTGGTTTTGAATTATCAATCATTTTGTATCCCCCAAATCCCGCGATAGCGGGATTTGAAATCGCCAATTCATCCCGAAATACTGCGTTCTCGGCGATTTTACTCCTCACCGTACAGATAAAGTACGGTTGCGTCATAAAATCGCCTGCGGCCTTGTCTTTCGGGCGACTTGGCGATTTACCCAAATTCCTAAATCGGAATTTGGGTATCCTTACATAGTAAAATTTTTAAGTTTATTTTCAATAAAAGACTTAAGCAATAAATAAGCGGGTGATGACAACGTATTATCTTTTTCAATAATTGCAAACGCATCCCGCCTTGCTTTTGTCAGGATCTCCCCGTCTCTTAAAAGATTTGCAATTTTAAAATCTGGAATACCATGCTGTTTAGTACCCATAAATTCACCTGGACCGCGTATATTCAGGTCCTCTTCTGCAATACGGAAACCATCTGTTGTTTGAGTGAAAATTTTCAATCTCTGCACGCCTTCTTCACCAAGCATTTTGCCAGTTAATAGAATGCAATAAGATTTATATGAACCTCTGCCAATTCTGCCGCGCAGTTGATGAAGCTGTGAAAGCCCAAAACGCTCTGCATGTTCAATAAGCATAATTGAAGCATTAGGAACATCTACTCCAACCTCAATTACAGTTGTAGATACAAGAATATCAATTTTTTTATTTTTAAAATTATTCATTATATTATCTTTTTCTTCAGCTTTCATTCTGCCGTGTAAAAGTTGTACTTTTAATTCAGGAAAAATATCGCGAGTGAGGTGTTCAGCCATTTCTGTTGCAGCTTTTAAGTCTATTTTTTCTGATTCTTCGACTAAAGGATACACAATGTATACCTGCCTGCCTTCATTAATCTGCTTGCGGATAAAATCATAAATTATATTTCTTTTTTCCTCTTTACTCCAGCGTGTTAAAGGCGGAATTCTGCCGGGAGGCAATTCATTTATTATAGAAACATCCATATCGCCATAAAGCGTTAAAGCAAGTGTTCTTGGTATTGGAGTAGCGGTCATAACTAAAATATCAGGATTATTTCCTTTTTGAACAAGTTTGCTTCTTTGTATCACGCCAAATCTATGCTGTTCATCAATAATTACCAGCCCAAGTTTATGAAAATTAACTTTTTCCTGAATAAGAGCTTGAGTCCCAACTACTATATTTATTTCGCCATTTCCTATACTATTATAAAGTTTATCTCGTTCGCTTTGTTTTATTTTTCCAACCAGAAGAGCAGATTTCAATAGAGTATTGCTTAATAAATTTTTTAATGTCATGTAATGCTGTTCAGCCAGGATTTCTGTGGGAGCCATCAATGCGCATTGATAACCATTTGCACAGCATACCAGCATTGCATATATTGCGATGATTGTTTTCCCTGAACCAACATCGCCCTGCAATAATCTAAGCATAGGCTGTGGGGACTCCATATCAGCAAAAATTTCATCAAGCACTTTTTTTTGAGCATTGGTAAGTTTGAATGGTAAACTTTGTGTAAACCCTGTAATTAAGGTTGAATGAACTGAAAAACTTATACCAGGTAAAATTTTTATCTCAACACGTCTTTTACCCAGAGCAAGTTCAAGTAAAAAAAATTCTTCATATACTAGCCGCTCACGCGCTTTTTTCAATGAAGACAAATTGGTTGGGAAATGTACTTCGTATAAAATTTTATTTAAAATCGGAAAAGAATATTTAGTCTTAATTTCTTCAGGAATAATATCCGGTATTTTGTCTGCATACTGATTTAATAACGAATAAATTGTTTTGCGCAGAAATTTTTGAGTGATAGATTCAGTGAGCGGATAAATAGGTACAATTCGTCCAATATTAATATTTTCATCCGGATTTTCATCTTTTTCATTATTATCATCTAAAATTTCATATTCAGGTGAGTTTATCTGTAAACGGCTGAATTTATTATATTCCACTTTACCAACCAGAATTATATCAATGTCTTTTTTAAATATATTTTTAAGATAGGGTTGATTAAACCATATTGCTTCAATAAAACCTGAATTATCTCCAATAATAATTTTCAAAATATGTTTTATACTTCCGGATCGTGGAATATATTCACCAATACTTAAGACTTTTCCATGCACAACAGCCTTTTGTCCTATTGCAAGCTGTTTGATTGGAATAATATTAGACCGGTCATCATAATCGCGCGGGAAAAAATAAATAAGATCATAAACTGTATTGATATTCAGTTTTTGCAGTGTAAAAGCTCTTTTGGGGCCAACACCTTTAATATATTGAATAGGAGTATTTATATCTGTCATATTTTTTTAAGTTGACATATTTGGAATTTTTTTATATATTAAAAAAACATTTGGAGGGCTAGTCCTAACTGGCAAGGCAGCGGACTTGAAATCCGCCGGGTGAAAGCCCTTGGGGGTTCAAATCCCTCGCCCTCCGCCAAAAATATTATTCCAAATAAATGAAGAACCCTGTGTCAGAGCCACAGAGTATCTTCTGTCTCTGATAGGAATATTTAATATTTATATTGTACCAACATCCCTGTATTAAAATGCAGAGTATTCTTGGCACTTCCAGATAATACCTAACACTATTCATAAAAGCAAGAAAAAATTGTATAACAAATGATATAACCTCGCTGGGGGATAAATTTTTATCTATAATAAATTTAAATAAATAGATATTGTACCTAAATTATAAAACTCCGCGAATTGCATGTGTAAATGATATTTGGAAAATTCAAGCTCTTAGCTATTCGAACTTTTCTATTAAATTAAAAATAATCTAATAAAATACGATCAATCGCTCAATGTAGAACAACTATTGCCATTCTATAGGTATTAGCATTTCTTCTATATGAACGAGAACTAGCTTCTATGGGTGTAGCTAGAAAGCTTGGGAAAATGAGTAAATGGGAGTTTATCGAAGGATTATCACTAAGTACAGCACCACAGAATTAAGTCTACAAAATCTATATCCCCGATAAACCATGTCGGGGATGACATGCAGGAGGTTGTGTCATTCTCGACATGTTTTATCGGGAATCCATGTTTTATTTTTTTAACTTTCTTTTTGTATACTTAATTCTGTGGAGCTGTACTAAGAGGGATAAAAAGACATTATGACCAAAAAGAACTTGAGGAAGATATAAAATATGCAAAAAGTAGTTAGCAATTCATCTCCAAATAAAGAACACAACGAAGATGGCATATTTCGACCAATAAATACAATTAAAGGATTTAAAAAATATCAAAAAGTTATTATAACTTTAAAGAAATTCTTAAATAAAAAGATAAATATCTTCTTGTTTTAAAAGAATATAAAAAATAAAAATTTTAGACCCTAAATCTTTTTTAATGTATTTTATTAAGGAGGAAATATAGGGGTGGTGCGGAGAGTACATCTAACGACAAAAATGAAATTATTTAAAAGGAGCTTTAACAGTTGTGCAATGCACTAACTGCACCCCCTGATTATACTCATGGTATTTTAGGGGGAGCAGACTTTATCTCTACATCTTTGTCATTTCCATGAATTTCTGTTTTTATCAAACGATCAGTTATTTCTTCAAGGTATGAATGTAATATTTTATTCAATTCCTGAAATTCTGGCCATAAAATATCATCCACAAAAGTTTTTGGTACATTAACCATGACCGTAGTATATCTTTGTCCATTATATCTGTATGGTTTAAGATTATATCTTCTCAGCAAAGCAATAAAAAGCTTTTTAGACCACATATCTGTCATTGTAAATTGATATTCAATAGCAGCATTATTATTTTGCAAAACTCTAAGTTTTTCACAAATACGCGTGCGCGCGTTTTCAGCAGCAATTTTTTCTCCAGGTGTAGTTGCTCCTGCGTACAGTGCTTCAATTTTTTGAAGTTTTTCAATTAAATTTTTTTCATCCATAATTGTATCCCGTATTATACACGTATTAATAGGAGATAAAGGAAAGGAGCTTTATAAATAATAAAATATTCCTATCAGAGACAGAAGATTAATTTTTTTCTGTAAAAATTAATCTTTCATTCGTGTTGGATGATAATGCACATGAACACGCTGCAATAAATCAATTTTTTTATATAATGCATGTTCAGCCTGTTGAGAGATTCTGTCGCCTTCGGTTACGCTTAGTGAACCGTCAATCCCAATTGTGATATTAACTACTAAATACGGTCCAAAACGGTGTGACTGAATCTCTTCTACTTCTTGTATTTCAGGTATAAACTTCAATACCTGGTTAATTTGCTGGTCTAACACATAACCGGGGACAGTATCCATTAGATCATCAGATGATTCTCGCAAAATTTCAATTCCAGTTCGTAAAATTATAATTGCAACTAGCGCACCAGCTAAGGGATCTACCCAAAAATAACCTTCTCTGGATAACAATATACCTATACTTGCAGCAGTGGCAGCAAAAATATCATTACGATGATCATAAGCAAGAGCGAATATTGCCGGGTTATTGGTTTTTTTACCAACTCGTTTAGTAAATATAGTTAATCCAATTTTTATTATAACAGTGAGAAGCGCGACAACTAATGCGCTGGTAGATGCATTAGTAAAATCACTTTTCCCAATCCATATATCATAAATTTTATTAATTGAATCCCAGAAAATTGCAACAGCAGTTGTTAAAACAAAAGATCCAACAACAACAGAAGAAATGCTTTCTAATTGACGATGTCCATAAGGGTGTTTCTCATCTGCCGGCTTATGAGCAAGCCCCATAAATATGCGTACAATAATATAATAAGCTACATCAGATGTTGAATTAATACCGTCAGCTAATAGCGCCGGACTGTGACCAATAACACCTATTACAGTTTTAACTGCAGCAAGTAAAATATTTACCCCCAGCCCTAAATTTATTGCAAAAACACTTGATTTTTCTCGTTGTTCAGTTTGCATTTTTCTCCAAATGGTTTTTTAATAAGCATTTTTTCTTCTGCAAGAGTTAGAAAACGCCATTTGCCTGATTCTACATTCAGCTTTAAGTCACCGATTTGCATACGCTTTAATTCCAATACTTTTAAAGGTGTTCCGAATTTAGGATCTTTCAGCGCTCCAAAGAGGCGGCGGATGTGACGGTTTTTCCCTTCGCCGAGTTCAATCTCAAGCCTTGTTTTATGTCCTGCATTCCCAATTCTTTTAACTCGTCGGACTTTTAACAATCCTTGTGGAGTTATAACACCTTTAATTACTGAATCCATATGATCATCGGTAAAATAACCTCTGACCCATACTTCGTAAATTTTGTTACAATTTCCAGGTCTTGTAAGCGTGTCTAAAATTTTACCATCGGTTGTGAAAATAAGAAGACCTTTAGAATCCATGTCCAGACGGCCAATTGGTATCCATCCATCTGTTTTTGCCCATGCTGGCAGGAGCTCATAGACAGTTTTACGGTTTAATTCATCGGCGCATGTGACTACATAACCCTTTGGTTTATTCATAAGCAGAAGTTTTTGAGAATTTTGTGGTGATGTAGTGATGCCCATATTTATTTACCAATCAATAGGAAAATAGTCTTTTAGAAATTTACCGCACCAATGTACGCCTGATAGAATACCGTGAAAAAATGGGTCACACACCCGGGCTGCTCCATCAACTATATCCAGAGGAGGCTGAAAATCATGTATTTCCTGTTTTCGTGCAGAAAGAGCTATCGGGTCTTCATCCGTAACCCAGCCTGTATCAACAGCATTCTAAAAATACCGTCTTTTGCAAGACCGCTTGCGGAGGTATGAGTAAGCATATTTAAAGCGGCTTTTGCCATATTTGTATGAGGATGACGATCCCCTTTTTTAAAGCGATAAAATTTCCCTTCCATAGCAGTTACATTTACAATGTGTTTTTGTCCAGTGTTATCACGTCTCATCATTGGTATCAGCTTGTTGCATAATACAAAAGGTGCAATTGCATTAACCAGTTGAACTTCAAACATTTCAGATGTTTGTATATCTCCAATATTAACCAGGCTTTCAAGAACTGAAATACAATCTGTTATCTTCTCATTAAAATTAATAGTTTCAATATTTTTATCTAGGTTACTCATTTATGAATTATAACATATAAAGGGAAAAAGTTGAATGGTGAAAAAATTATCATTTCCGTATAAGCTATAAATATTTTGAACTTTTTTCTATCCTGTTTGTCCTGAGATATTTTATTTTTTTCAATTCCTTAATTATGATATACTGATATTAAGGGCTTGCGCTAAAATACCAAGTTATTTTTTCGCAAGCTCTAAGATAGACTTTTATCTGATTATACCCGAAAAGGATTTTTTCTAAAGTTTATATTCTATTTTGCCGTTAATATAATCAAGTGTAAAATTTATATTATATTTATTAGAATGGGGGGAATATGGCTATAAAACAAAATTGTTGGGAATTTAAACAATGCGGTAGAATACCAGGAGGAGCTAGGGCTGCTGAAATTGGTGTGTGTTTAGCATTTTCTGATGCTTCATGCAATGGATTAAATGAAGGGAAAAATGCAGGTAGATTTTGCTGGGCTGTTGCCGGTACACTTTGTGGCGGAAAAATACAGGGAGATTTTGCACAAAAAAGGATTACTTGTTTAACGTGTGATTTTTTTAAAAAGGTCAAACAAGAAGAAGGTGATAATTTTAAATTAACAAATGGTTAAGTTGAATAATTGAACGGGAAAGAGTTTAAAAAATAAAATGAAAATTATAAAAGATAAAAAGTAACTATTTAGGTATTTTAGCTGAAGACTGAAGTTTTCTATTTCCTCGTTTGCAATAATATTAACTGCAAAACTTCTTTTGCGCCTAATGATAAAAGTTTCTCACCAAGTTCTATACCCAGTTTTTCCGGATATTCAATTTCTCCTTCCATTTCCGCTTTATAAATTTGTTTCCCATCAAGGCTTGCGACTAATGCTTTTAGTTTAATTTTATTATTTTCAATTTTTGCATTAGCTCCTATCGGGATTTGACAACCGCCTTCAAGGTGTCTCATTAAACCCCGTTCAGCTAATATTGCGATATATGTAGGTTTGTGCAGTAATGTTTCAACAACCATATTTTCTATTAATGGATCATTCTGACGTATTTCTATTCCCACTGCTCCCTGTCCAACAGCCGGCAGCGAAACTTCAAAAGGCAGATATTGTGTGATTTTGTCAGCCAGTCCAAGACGTTTTACTCCTGCACATGCCAGAATCATACCGCTATATTCACCCGATGCTAATTTACTAAAACGGGTATTTAGATTTCCTCTTAGATCTTTAAAAACAAGACCCGGTTTATATTTCGAAAGCTGAGCTATACGGCGTAAACTGCTTGTACCTATAACTGCGCCATCTGGGAGATCTTCCAATTTTTTATTATCAGCGGATATAAAAACATCACGCGGGTCTTCTCTTTCACAGATAGCCCCGATTTTTAGTTCTTCAGGGATAATTGTAGGAACATCTTTCATACTGTGTACTGCTAGATCAACCTCTTTTCTAATTAATGCTTCTTCAATTTCTTTAACAAAAAGTCCTTTATCACCGACTTTTGCAAGAGCCACATCTAAAATTTTATCACCTTTGGTTTTTATTTTAACTAATTCAAACTTATATTCTGGATAAGCTGAAGTTAATTTTTCTTTAACCCAATTAGCCTGCCATAGAGCCAGAGCGCTGGCTCTTGTGCCTATTAATATTGTTTTTTTATTCATATTGCCTTTCATTCAATCACATTGTTGTCAGTAACTTCGATAACAGTTTCTTTTGAAACAGTATTTGATTCAATATTATTTTCCTTTAAGTCAAAAAGTTCTCTTACAACACTTGAATATAAATATTCATCTTTTTCACCGGATGCTTCTTTTAATTTTATAATTGGTTTATGAAGCAATTTATTGATAATAGCTTTGCTCATCGCATTTATTAAATTTTTATCACTTTCAGTTAAATTTTTTAATTTACCAAGAATTTTATCAAATTCTTTTTGTCTGATATCTTCCATTTCCTTGCGCAGTAAAACAATTGTCGGCACAACATCCAGGCTGTTATACCAGCTAAAAAAATTAGATTGCTCCTGAACAATTATAAATTCCACCTTAGGAATTTCTTTTGCCCGTTCCTGAATGTTTGTATTAACAACTTCTTTTAAATCATCTATATCATATAAAAAAACATTATCTATTTCATTTACTTTTGGATCAATATCTCTTGGAACAGCAATATCAATAAAAAAAATCGGTTTATTTTTACGTAAATGGATAATTTTTTTAGCATCCTCCTGTTTGATTATAAAATTTGGCGCGCCGGTTGAACTTATAATTATATCTATATTTGTAATATTATTTAAAATATCATCAAATTTTATTGGAGTTCCATTGAAGATTTTAGCCATATCACAGGCTCTTTCATAAGTTCGATTTGCAACGAAAACTTTTTTTACTCCATTTGTTACAAGATGTTTGGCTGTAAGTTCACTCATTTTTCCTGCGCCAATAATCATTACAGTTTTTCCTTCAATTGAATCAAATATTTTTTTAGCGAGTTCCACTGCGGCAAAACTGATTGAAACAGCGCTTTTTGCAATTTCGGTATCAGTTCTAACTTTTTTACCCACTGATATTGCATTTTTAAACAGGGTATTAAAAATAAATCCTGTTGATTTATTTTCAAATGAAAGCTGATATGCTGTTTTAATTTGTCCAAATATCTGAGGTTCTCCAACAATCATTGACTCAAGGCTGGATACTACTCTGAATAGATGTTCTACGGCTTTATTTTCACTATGTATATATAAACACCCATCCAGATCTGAAAGATTAACCTGATGATAATTGCAGATAAATTCTTTAATACTGGTAATGCCTTTTTCCAATTCTTTAACAACAGCATAGATTTCCACACGATTGCAGGTTGATAGAATTACTATTTCTTTAATATCCTGATATTCTTTTAATTTATTCAATGCGAGATTTAAATTTTTTTCAGGAAAACATACTTTTTCTCTTATTGCCACTGGTGTGGTTTTATGACTTAAACCTACTACAACTATTTGCATTTTATTCCTTTACTCCTTAAAAATTATGAAAGCCTACTCGTAAATAGTTCAATCCTAAATATGTAAAAAATACTAAAAAAAATCCTATAATAGACAGAAAAGCTGTTTTGCGTCCGCGCCAGCCGGAAGTAATTCTAGCGTGTAAATGTATAGCGTAAAGTATCCATATTGTTAATGCAGAAGTTTCTTTTGGTTCTGCCCAGTTCCAGAATGAACCCCATACTTGTTGTGCCCAGATCATACCAATAATAATTGTTAAAGTTAGCAATGGGAAACCAAATGTAATCGAGCGGTAATTGACTTCATCCAATACTTCAAGCGATGGCAGACGATAATGCCAGATACTTTTACTTTTAGATTTTATTTGTTTTTCCTGATAGAGATACATTACCCCTGTTGCAAAAGCAATTACAAAAGAAGCGTAGCTTAGAAAAGCGACAATAATGTGAATCTCGAATAATTTACTGTCAAGGATAGGATGCAGAGGTGATATTGTTTTAGGTATTGTTAAAGCATAACCAAGACAGATGAAAGCAAGCGGTAAAACCAGTATCCCTATTATCCGCAGATTATATAAATAATTAATAATAAAAAATAAGAGTACAATACACCATACAAAAAAGGAAAGCGTTTCATATAAATTGGAAAATGGAGAATATCCGATTGCCATACCTCTAAAGATAATTGCCAGAGTGTGTGTGGCAAACGCAAACCATGCAGTATAATTACCATATCTGGCTAATTTTTCATATTGATGAGATAATGCCACAATATAAAATACGAATCCTGTAAAATAACCAAGAAGAGCAATTAATATAAATATACTATTTAATAATGATAAATTACTCATGATAATCCTTTCACTTGAAGTATATTTTTAATTTTAGTTATCCATACCTGTGGATGGCTATTTCTAACAAGGTTTAATATTTTATTACTTGATATTTTTTTTATCAATTCTTCACGGTCTTTTTTATTTTTTATTTCTTTTAATATAGTCTGACGAATTTTTGAAATAAATTTAAAATATTTCTCTAAATTTTTATCGAAGTTTTTTTCTATTTCTTCTTTTATTATTTTAGCTAAACAGGGATTTAGTCCGCTTGTTGAAACAGCAATTTTTATTAAACCTTTATTAAATGCTGCCGGCATTATAAAACTGCTATTAGTATTACCAGCAGTATTTACTAAAATATCCATTTTGCCGGCAATATTTGCAATTTGCATATTTAGTTTATTGTCATCAGTTGCGGTAATTATAAAATTAAAACTTTTTAAATCTGCCGTACGATATTTTCTTAATTTAAGTTTTATTTTTTTTTGTTTATAGATTTTTTTTATCGTAGGTGTAATAATTGGACTTATAATAGTTATATCAGCATCATATTTAAGTAAAGTTGCTATTTTTCGTTCAGCAACCTTACCCCCGCCAATTACTAAACACTTAAATTTTTTTAAATTAATAAAAACCGGATAATATTTTACCATTTTAAATACAAAATTTCATCTTTTAAAAGTATTATTCTCTATAAACTCTATATCTTTGATTAGAGGTTTATTAAAATATCTATTCAATTGAGTGGTTATATCTTTTCTAAATTTAATTAGCTGTTTATACCATAAGGATTCATTTATTACCATAATTAATTTCCCATTTCTAAATGATACAGGATGCGCATGATTATATAAAGTTGTTCCCATTCCTTTCCATGCTTTTTTTATTTCATCTAATAGTATTACATTGTTTAAATCTAAATTATCTAAAATATTTTTTGTAATATTTTGTAATTTTATATTTTTTTCTATCTTCTGTCTTCTGTCTTCTGCCTTCTGCCTTCTGTCCTCTGTACTCTGTGCTCTGTCTTCTGTGCTCTGTCTTCTGTCTTTTATTCTCATCTCTCAACCCTCTTGTTTAAAAAGGTAATGTCAAAAATTAACCACAGAGAACACAGAGAAACTTTTAAATATTAATGAGTTAGAAGAGTTCCCCCTCTGTGCCCTATAAATTTCCAGCTTATTTAAGCTATTTTTTAAATAGAAACAATGAAACCTCTTGAGAACACAGAGAATTAAAAAATTATAAAAATAAACTCTGTGATCTCTGTGGTTCATTTTTTTATCCCTTTAAAAAAATCCCCATCCCAGGTTAAAATGGAATCTTCCTTTTTCATCTCCGGGCTCGAGGTTTAAACCCCAGCCATAATCAAGCCGTAAAGGACCAATTGGGGTTTCCAGATGGAATCCTAATCCTGCTCCGGATTTTAAGTCTTTAAGTCTGATTTCCTGAGTTCTATCCCATGCATTACCGCTATCAATAAATATCACAAAATTTATATTTTGTTCTAATGGATAGCTATGTTCCAGATTAACATAAAATTCTCTTTTTTTACGATCAGCAATACCTCTTTCTGAATAGCCGCGTACGGTGCTTCCTCCTCCAATACTGAATTTTTCTATTGGAGGTACGTCATCTGATGGGCTATAATGATCAACCACACCTAATTGGGTGTGTATCATAAATACAAATTTTGAAAAAGTTCTTTGATACCAGAATGTATCTGAAATAACTTTATGATAATTATTATCACCATTTAAAAATCCGCCGGCTTTTTCAAATGAAAGACTATATTTTACACCTTTTGTAGGATTAAATACATTGTCTCTATTATCATAAACTAAAACAGGTGTCATACTGCGTGTAAGATTTTCACCAAGTATAACATCATGAGGTATACGCGTGTCGCCAATAGAACGATATTCCCCGTCTTCATAATTATAATATATTGAAAAACGCAGATTTTCGCTCAGGGGTCTGCCAATTCTTAAACCAATACCTTTTTTGCGGTATTCATAAGCAGTTTGTTTTTTTATGAGTTCAACATAACCATCAGCATTCCTTTCCCCAAAGTAATCATATCCTCTTCGTGAACGTATAGTATTAAATATGTTAAAACCAAATAAAAATTTAGTATCCAGAATATAAGGATCTGTAAAACCCAATTCATAATTCTGCAGATCCTTGCCGAATTCCCATGTTACATCAACACGCTGTCCATAACCAAAAAGATTATTTTTAGCAATTTGAATTTGTCCGATAAGCCCATCTGTACCGCTGTAGGTAGCTCCAAAACTAGCCTGTCCTGTTGGTTTTTCTTTTAATCTCAATTTTAAATTAAGATTATCATCCCTATTCCCGGTTTCTGTATCAATATTTACATCTTCAAAAAAGCCAAGATTATATACACGTTCAACACTGCGTCTGACTTTTTTGGTATTAAATATTTCACCCGGAAAAATAGTTAATTCTCTGCGTATTACTTTATCTTTAGTCACATCATTACCGTTAAATATAATATTATTAAGATACATTTGCGTATTTTCATGGATAGTAAATAATATTGATACTGTTCTTTTTTCTTCATCAATAGTCTCATCAGGTTTTACTTGAGCATAAATATATCCATGTTCACCATATTTAGAAGTTATGGCATTTATGCTTTCATCTATTTTTTTATAATTATATATTTCATCAGATTTAACTGACAGAACAGGAAGAATCTCCGGACTGGAAAAAATCGTATTGCCTTTTATTTTTGCTTCATAAAATGTATATTGAGAGCCTTCATAGAGTTCAATTTCAATAAGCATTCTGCCTTTCTTATCAAAATCAATAGAATGTTTTAAAACTTTAGCATTTACATATCCGCGTTCTTTATAAAAATCAATAATTTTTTTCAAATCGCCCTTGAAAATTTCTTCTTTATAATAACCATCTTCCAGAATAAAAATATATGCTTTTGTTTCCATCTGTCTTCTTAATCTAAAACCGCTAAAAGCATTATTCCCTTTAAAATTTATTTTTTTGATTACTACTTCTTTTTTAGAACCTTCATCAATAATAAAACGAATTATTATTCTGTTAAGCTGTCCATCTAATTCCTTTTCAACATTAGCTGATACATAGAAAAATCCTTTAGTACGATAATAATCAATAATTCGATTCAATGTGGCAGTCTCTTTCCCTTCGGAATATCCGATGCCCAGAGGCATTTTTTCGCAGGCAGACATTTTATCCAATTCTTCTTTTAATTCCTTATTGGAGATATTTTCATTCCCTATGAATTCGATATTATGCAGGACAGGATTTTCTTTTATAATAAAAATAAGAAGAATTCCTTCTTCTAAATCAGTAGTTTTAACTTGAATATCAGTAAAAAAACCAAGCTGGTATAATTTGTTAATATCTGATCGAATTGTCTGGCGGGAAACAAAGTCTCCTTTATGTATTGAAATTGTATTTAATACTATTTCCGGAGAATGATTTTGAATTCCTTCAATTTCAATTTTAAATATTTTTTTTTCATTAATTTGTTCATTTTTGTTTGCATTTATATTTTTATCAGGATTGATCTCTTCAGTTTGAACTATTTCTAAATTAACCAATAAATAATAAAAAAATACAAAAAGGAAAATTTTTGAGCATTGCTTTACTTGCTTTATAGAATTAAACACCGTATTTTTTGTCTCCTTGATCATTATCTATCGAATTCCACTACCTGATAACTCAGCAAGCTCTGGATTATTTTCCACTGTAGAAAAAGTCAGTTTATTATTTTCCACCTCCACTTTTATACAGGTTCCATCTTGTATTTTTCCCATTAAAATATCGTCAGTTAAAGGGTCTTCTATATATTTCTGAATAATTCTTTTTAAAGAACGAGCTCCATATGACGGATTATCTCTATGTGAAATTAAGAATTCTTTTGAACTTTCTGAAAGAACGATTTTTATTTTTTTATTTTCAATTCTTTTTTCTAAATCAATCAAAAATATATCTATTATTTTTTTAAGTTCTTCAATAGTAAGAGAATTAAAAACAACAACTTCATCAATACGATTTAAAAATTCCGGTCTGAAAATTTCTTTTAGTTCCTTAATGATTTTTTCTTTTATCTTATCATAATTTTCAAGTGCGCTGGAGCTAACAAATCCTAATGTTGTATCTTTTTCAATTAATCTAGCACCTATATTAGAAGTCATTATTATAACAGTATTGCGAAAATCTACTTTGTGTCCAAGACTATCGGTAACATGTCCATCTTCAAGTATTTGTAGGAAAAGGCTGAAAATATCAGGATGCGCTTTCTCAACTTCATCCAGGAGGATAACAGAATAGGGTTTTCTGCGGATTTTTTCTGTTAAAAGCCCCCCTTCTTCATAGCCAACATAACCAGGAGGAGATCCAATTAAGCGGGATAACGAATGTTTTTCCTGATATTCAGACATATCAAATGTTAAAAGTGAAGATTCATTTCCAAATAAAAATTCAGCTAATGAGCGGGCTAATTGGGTTTTACCTACACCGGTAGGCCCAAGAAAAATAAATGAACCAATAGGGCGTTTCGGGTCCTTAAGTTTTGCTTTAGCCCTTTTTATTGCCTGACAGATAGTTTTTACAGCTTCCTCCTGCCCGATAAGACGTTTATGTATTTCTTCATTCATTTTTAAAAGACGTTCAGTTTCTTTGGCTTCCAGTCTGGCAACAGGAATCCCTGTCCATCGGAAAACCACAGATGCAACATCTTCTGCTGTTATAACCGGAGTAGTTATTTTTTCATTAAGACTATTTTTAATAGCAGATATTTGCATTTTTAATTCTCTTTCTTTATCTCTCATTTCAGATGCTTTTTCAAATTCCTGATTTTTTACAGCTATTTCTTTTTTTTCTGTAATATCTTCAAGCTGTTTTTCAAATTTCAGCAATTCATCAGGGCGTTTATTAATACCCATACGGCTTTTAGAACATGCTTCATCTATTAAATCTATAGCTTTATCAGGTAAGAAACGCTCTACCACATATCTATCTGATAGATTAACTGCAGCAATAATAGCTTCATCTGATATTTTTATTTTATGGTATTCTTCATATTTTGGTTTCAAGCACTGGATAATCTTAATTGTTTCTTCCGTAGTAGTTGGAAGAACTGTAATAGGTTGAAAACGTCTTTCAAGCGCTCCGTCTTTTTCTATATATTTACGATATTCATCAAGAGTTGTAGCTCCAATACACTGCAGTTCTCCCCGTGACAAAACCGGTTTTAACATATTGGATGCATCTATTGCACCTTCTGCTGCACCGGCTCCGACTAAAGTATGGATTTCATCAATAAATAAGATAATATTTCCATTAGATTCTTTTACTTCTTTAATAATAGTTTTAATCCGTTCTTCAAACTGACCGCGGTATTTTGTCCCTGCAACTACTGAAGCAAGATCCAAGGTTATAAGTTGTTTATCTAATAAAATCTCCGGGACACAGGCATTTACAATACGGCTTGCCAACCCTTCAACTATAGCAGTTTTGCCAACGCCCGGTTCTCCTATTAATATTGGATTATTTTTTGTGCGTCTTGATAATATCTGTATTACTCTTTCTATTTCTTTATCTCTGGAGATTACCGGATCAAGTTTATTTTCTTTTGCAAGCAGAGTCAGGTCTCTGCCAAATTCATCCAGAATTGAATTTTTACCTTTTATTTTTTTATTGCTTATATATGATTCCTGTATTCCTAATAGATTCATAATTTCTTTTTCAACTTTTTCAAATGTAGCTCCGAGATTCTTTAATACTATTGAAGCAATCCCTTCTCCTTCTTTAATTAAACCTAATAATAAATGTTCAGTCCCGATATAATTATGTCCCAATATTTTAGCTTCCTGCGCTGCAATCTCTATGACTTTTTTTACTGCAGGGCTGAATGGTTTATCAGATTGGGAAAAAGAATATCCGGCTTTAATCCCGATAATTTCTTCTGTTTCTATTCGTATGCTTTCCAAATCTATTCCCAAATTTTGCAAAGCAATTGCAGCTATTCCTTCACCATCTATTACCAGTGCAAGTAGAATATGTTCTGTATTAACATAATCACTATTAAATTTTGCCGCTTCTTTTTTTGATACATTTAATACTTTTCTTGCTCTTTGTGTGAAGCTTTCGAACATGGTATTTTCCTTTTTAATTAATTACTTAAGCAATTCCTGATAAATTCAGCACGTAATATATTTTCATTTTTATAATCAAATCCCTTTATAGAATTAAGATGCCCTGGCTGGATTGCCCATAAAAGTTTATTAATCTGTTCAAAATTTAATTTTGGAATAATATTCAATAATATACCAAGACGCAAAGTAGAAAGTAAATTAATTGCTTCTGTAACAGCAATGTCTCTTGTGGTTTTTAATATACCATATGAACGCCAAACATTATCAATAAATTTTGAATTCATCTTAAGATTCGCACGTGTATTTGTTTCCTCTCCGATTAATTTCATTGTAATTTCTTCAATATTAGAGATTATCTCTTTTTCATTAAAACCATAAGATAATTTATTTGAAATCTGAAAAAAATCGCCGCATGGTTCACTGCCTTCTCCATAAATACCTCGTATTGTAAATCCCAGTTTACTAATTGAATTAAAAATGTCCTTAAGTTTATTTTCAAAAGATAATGAACCAAGATGTATCATAACAGATGCGCGCATCCCGGTTCCTATATTTGTCATGCAACTGGTTAAATAACCATATTCTTTGGAAAAAGCATATTCAATATTTTTATCGAAAATATTATCTATTTTATTAATTATCTGCCATGCTTTTCTTAATGAATAACCGGATTTTATTATCTGCAATCTAATATGATCTTCTTCATTTACCATTATACTTACAGAACATTTATTATCAAATAATACAGCTCTTCCTTCACATTTTTCAACCTGCATAGGACTTATTATATATTTTTCCATTAGAAATAATTTATCATTAATATCGATGGAATCAAGTTCTAAAAAATAAAAATTTTTTAAAAAATCAGATTTTGAATATATTTTTTTAATTTTTTCAAGTACATTATATAATTCTTGTTTATTTGCACGGTGCGGGAAAATATTTTCCTTAATATTTCTTGCAAGTCTTATTCTCGATGAAATAACTATATCAGAGAATTGTCCGGTTTCTCCCAGCCATGGGACATCAATTTCAATTGTTTTATGCTGATTCATGTAACTGCCTTTCATAACAAAAGTGTCAGAGAGTCAAAGTATTAAATTTTTAATATTCGAAATCATATCCCTGATTTTTGCTGCTTCTTCATAATTTTCACGGACAATTGCTTTTCTAAGATTTAATTTTAAATGAGATAATGTATTTGCATTTTTAACTTCTTTTTTAAATCTTGATGGAATTTTTCCTGTATGTTCAGAATATCCGTGTATCTTTTCTTTTATTATTTTTATATAATCATTAAAAAAATCGTAACATTCGATACAGCCAGTTTTTTTATCATTTTGAAAATCTTTATAAGTTGTTCCGCATAGTTTGCATTTTAAGTCTAAATTTACAACTGGCTGCATACTAAAATCAATCAAACCGGAAAGTATATCCATAATAGAAATTTTTATTTGTGGTGAAATGTCTGTAATTCCTTTTTTTTCAGCACAATCCTGACAAATATAGAATTCCTGTACATTATTATTAATGTTTTCTATGTAATGAATAGTAGCATCCCCTGTTTTGCAAATATGGCAATGCATATTATCTCCTTAATTAAATAGCTGTCAGCTATCAGCATTCAGCTTTCAGTTAAAAATACAATTTCATATACCCAATATTAATTATCGCTCTTTTTTATCTTGAGTTTAATAAAAAATTATTAAGCGTTCAGTTATCAGGGATTATCTATCAGTTTATTGCTTTTTTTTAGCTGAATGCTGAAAGCTGATAGCTGAACGCTTGCTTAAATCATTAATTAAACATATGACAGCCAATTTTCATATTTTTTATTTCTACCATGAACAATATCAAAAAATTTTGCCTGAAGATTTTTTGTTATTAATCCGGGTTTGCCTTCTCCAACTGTTCTATGATCGATAGCTCTAATTGGAGTAATTTCCGCTGCTGTCCCGCACATGAAAACCTCATCGGCAATATACATATCATCTCTGGTAAAAGGTTCTTCTTTAACGCAATATCCTTCATCTCGCGCTATTGTTAATACTGTATCCCGGGTAATTCCTATTAAAATCGAAGTAGGCGGAGGTGTTTTGATTATACCATTTCTAACCATAAAAATATTTTCTCCTGACCCTTCAGATACATATCCCTGATTATCAAGTAGAATTGCTTCATCATATCCGTCTTCAAGCGCTTCTCTTTTTGCAAGAATAGAATTAACATAATGTCCGCATACTTTAGCTCTTGCCATACTGCTGTTTACATGATGTCTGGTAAAAGAAGAGATTTTTACTGAAATTCCATTATTGATACCTTCTTCACCAAGGTATTTCCCCCATTTCCATACTATAATAGCTGCATTAACAGGGCTATTAATTGGGTTCAATCCCATTACTCCATAACCCAAATAAATCATAGGTCTTATATAGCATTCATCCATTTTGTTTATGCGAATAAGTTCCTTTGCAGCTTCTATTAAATCATTAACAGCATAAGGTATCTTTATCCGCACTATATGAGAAGAATCAAAGAGTCTTTTGAGATGTTCATCTAATCTGAATACAGCAGGACCTCGATCAGTTTTATAACATCTTATACCTTCAAAAACTCCTAATCCATAATGTAATGTGTGGGTTAAAATATGCACATTGGCATCCTGCCAATTAACCAGCTTGCCATCCATCCAAATTTTACTTACAGGTTCTAACATAAAAAATTGCCTCCTTAATTTTGAGTAAAAGTATATAACATTATACTAATTTTTTAATATTAAATCCAGTTTTTTTGCTTTATTAAAAAAATTAGGCACAAAGGCACAAAGTAGCAAAGGCACAAAGTTTAAAAGAAAACCAAAAACTCTATGCTTTGGGATTATTTTTACTTTGTGCCTTTGTTACTTTGTAACTTACTTTTCAATTTTCCCATCCAAAATTCTTATTATTCTATCAGTATTTTTGGCTAATGTTTCATTATGAGTTACAATAATAACTGTCTGCTTTTTTTGTCTTGCAAGATTAATTAATAATTCCTGAACTTTTTCGCTGTTTTCTCTGTCAAGATTTCCTGTTGGTTCATCTGCCAGAATAAATCTGGGTATTGTAACCATAGCTCTTGCAATAGCAACACGCTGTTGCTCTCCGCCTGAAAGCTCATTGGGTCTATGGCCCATTCTTGATTCCAATCCCAATTCTTTAAGAATTGAACTTGCTTTATCACGGGCGGTATCAAAATTTTCATGTCTGATCAATAAAGGAATAGTCACGTTTTCAAGAGCAGTAAACTCAGGCAGTAAATAATGGAATTGAAAAATAAATCCAATATATTGATTTCTGAAATTAGATAATTTTTTCCCGTTTTGGATATATATATTATTCTTTTCATATTTTACTTCACCTGAAGTTGGTTTGCTTAAACCTCCAATCATATGCAGAAGTGTGCTTTTCCCTGCGCCAGATGGACCAATAACGCCAATTATTTCAAATTCTTTTATTGTTAAATCAATACCTTTAATAATTTCAAGTTGATTTTCGCCGTCTTTAAAACTTTTTTTAATATCAAATAATTCGATTAAGTTATTATTCATTGCGTAATGCCTCAACAGGATCAAGTCTGGATGCCTGTAATGCCGGATAAAGTGCTGCAAAGGAACTTATAATAATTGCGGCTATGCCAACTAACAAAATATCCTCAGCGCGCATTTCTATAGGCAATGTATCAATATAATATACATCGCCGGGAAGTTTAATAAATTGATATTTTTCTAATGACCATGAAAGCAATATACCGCCAACAGTACCTGAAATTGTACCAATAATGCCAATGATAAAGCCTTCTAAAAGAAATATTTTGGCAATGCTTTTCTGTGTTGCGCCCAATGATTTTAATATCCCAATATCCTTTGTTTTTTCCATAACGACCATAATTAAAGTACTGGCAATATTAAAAGCTGATACCAGGACAATAAAGGTGAGAATAATAGATAATGTTATTTTTTCTAATTTTAAAGCGGAAAACAGATTCCTATTCATCTCCATCCAGCTTCTGGTCCAGAAAGGATATCTTAGTTTTTGCTGCGCAAGAACAGCTATTTTTTCTGCTGCAAAAATATCATCCAGCTTCACTTCTATTCCTGAAACACCTTTTCCCAATCCATATAATTTTTGCGCTGTTTGAAGAGAAATATAAACTAGAGAGGTATCATATTCATACATACCTGTCTGGAAAATCCCGACTATTTTAAATTCTGTAGAACGAGGCATATATCCCATTGGAGTTTGTACTACTTTGGAGATAACAAGGATTTTATCACCAATACGTACTCCTAGTTTATAAGCTAACTCTATTCCAATAATAATACCTTCTTCGCCGGGATTAAGCTCACCTTCAACCATATTTTTTTTTATTTCTGTTACTGAAGATTCCTGTATCGGATCTATTCCTCTAATAACCACACCTTCCATGTTACCGCCTGGGGACTGAAGCATAGCCTGCGCAAATACAAAAGGTGTAGTAGCAACAACATGAGGTAATTGAGAAATGCGTGACATGATTTTTTTGTATTCGTTGAACCCTTCATCTCCCTGTTTTGTTACTGTAATATGTGCCATAGTACCAAGAATTTTATTGCGTAGATCTTTTTCAAATCCATTCATTACTGCCAGCACAGTAATAAGAACCATAACACCTAATGCAACACCGCCAATAGAAATAAAAGTAATCAGAGAGATAAAAGCACGTTTTTGTTTGGCTTTAATATATCGTAATCCAACAAACCATTCAAATGAAGGCATTGAAGTTCCTTACCTGCCAGTTTCCGGCCTCATATGCGGAAAGAAAATTACGTCTCGTATTGAACTGGAATTAGTTAACAGCATTACCAATCTGTCAATTCCAATGCCAAGCCCTGCTGTTGGCGGCATTCCATATTCTAAAGCGCGGACAAAATCTTCATCCATCATCTGAGCTTCCTGATTTCCAGCTTTGCGTTCTTCCATCTGTTTTTCAAACCGTTTTTTCTGCTCCACCGGGTCATTTAATTCAGAATATGCATTAGCCAATTCCATTGCACCTATAAATAATTCAAAACGTTCTGCAACTTCCGGATTGGATTTTTTTGTTTTAGTTAATGGGCAAAGTTCAACAGGGTAATCAATTATGAAAGTCGGTTGAATTAAATTTTTTTCAACCAGTTCTTCGAAAATTATATTTTTAATATAAACTTCTCTTTTTTCAATACCAATTTTTTCTTTAACTTTATTAATTAAATTCGTACTTAAAGGTTCTTCCCCTGTATATTTTTTAATTGCTTCATCTATACTTAATCTTGGCCATGGCGGGGTAAAATCAATAGTATGTTCTTGATATTCAAATATCAGTTTTCCAAAAATATTTTTTGCAACAGTTGAAATTAAATTTTCAGTTAAAGTCATTAATTCAGTATAATCCGCATAAGCTTGATATAATTCCATCATTGTAAATTCAGGATTATGACGGATTGAAAGCCCTTCATTCCGAAAATTACGATTTATTTCATAAACTCTTTCCATTCCTCCGACAACCAGCCGTTTAAGATATAATTCCGGTGCAATACGCAAAAAAAGATCAATATCAAGCGCGTTATGATGAGTAGCAAATGGTTTTGCTGCTGCTCCACCCGGGATAGGCTGCATCATTGGAGTTTCAACTTCCAGAAAATTTTTTTCTTCAAGAAATTTTCTTATTGAAGATATTATTTTACTGCGGGTAATAAAAACCTGTTTTACATCCGGATTTACAATCAAGTCCACATATCTCTGCCTGTATCGGATTTCTTTATCTTTTAATCCATGCCATTTTTCCGGAAGCGGATGTAGAGATTTTGTCAGCAGAGTAAAAGTATTTGCAAATATTGTAATTTCACCTGTTCTTGTTTTAAAAACAGTACCGGTAGTTCCAATGAAATCTCCAATATCGACAGTGGAATCAAATATCTCAAAGTTTTTTTTTCCTAACTTATCCTGTTTAAAATAAACCTGTACTTTTCCTGTAGCATCAAAAATATTAGCAAATACACTTTTCCCGTGTTTGCGTAAAGCAGTAATTCGTCCTGCAGTAGAAATTTCAATTTTACTTTCCTCCCCTTCGTTAAGGGAAGAAAAGGTATTTAAAATATCGATTGCTTTATGAGAAATATCATATCTATTTATATAGGGATTAATATTATTATTTTTTAATATAGTTAATTTTTGTATTCTTTGCTGTATTAAATCATTAATATCGTCTAACATAAATAAATCCTTTTTTTTAATTATTAAACTAATAGCTGAACGCTTATCAACAATTGTTGTTTGCCAATTATATTATTTAAATGAACTTTGTCAAGGAAATATATTTTTTAAATATCCCTAGGCAAACATAACAAAAATATTTCCCATTTTTCATCTTCTTTTAATTTTTCCGGACCAAATTGCTTATAATTAAGTCGGGATACATTTTTTGTATCAGTAACATTTATTCCTAAAAGCGCTTTTACTGGTTTATTTGATTTGTGATTTTTTATAAGAATGGTATACATGCCAGTATCAGCCTGCTGTAAAAAAACAACTTCCTGACTGATTAACTTATTATTGCTATACAGGTTTAGCTTAACAGAAAAAGTATCTGTTTTTAATTTGTATATAAAATCAGCTTTTTTTTCAGAAAGTACCATCCTGGTGGTTTTTGTCATATCATAAGCAATACGTGATCTGGATTTGCGTGAAATGAATTTTCCACCCGGATTTCTCAATGCCAGATCAACAATTGCATCAGAGACATCCCAATTTAAATCAATTACAATATCATATATTTTTAATCCGATTGTTCTTATGGTTACAGGTTCACTAATACCAAGCTCACCCTTGCTGTTCTTAACTTCCACAACATAGCTATTTATTTTATCAACAGGTACTATTTTTTGTGAAAAGTATCCATTGGTAACTTTTGTATCCATTGTTATGTGATTACCTGTAATTCTAGCATCAGTAATATTCGGATCGCTGACAGTACCGCAGATTTCAACTGATGGGTTATCCAATAAGTTTATTATTTCTCCATCTGCCGGAGATGTTATTGTTACTTTTGGACCTACATATTGATTTTTTGGAAAATTTACTTCTATTTTATCAGAGAAAGTATTTCCATATAAATCATTTCCGGTAACTTCTATAATATTATCCCCTTCATTTAACTTTGTATCATGTTTAAAATAACCTTTATCCACAGGAACAGTATATTTAATTTTATTAACTGCAATTGTTACATTTTTTATATTAGGATCATTAACTACTCCTGTAATTGTTTGAACAGCATTTTCAACTGTAGCAACTGATGGTGTAACAATACTTATCCCCGGTGTTGTATCAATATTAACAGTTCTATTACAGGTCAAAGAAGATATTAAATATTCATTATTAATTAAATAACCTGTTATATTTGCATTAACAGCATTATCCCCTTTTACTACTCGATATGTACCGCGGTATACTCCGGAAGAAACTTCATTCATAATGATTTTTGTTTTAAATGACCCAATATCAAAAGTTGCTACGTTTTTCGGATCTCCTTCCATTGTAATTTCAATTTCCTCACCTTCACCAAGAGTATGTGTGGCATTATGATTTACAATAAGGATATTTGGCATTTTGCTGATTTTTTTGTAAGCTTCTTTTTCTGGTTTAGATGCCATTTTATTGGCACTGTCAGAAATTTTCATCCTATGTCCTGATTCAAATAATTTTTTGTCACTTCCAATTGATAAACTTTTCTTTTCAGCATTCATCTGTAAATCAATATTATTTTTTTCTGTTAATCTGGTTGTAATTAATCTTCCTTTAGGTGGAGTGATTCTATCTGATTTTTCTTCTTCTTGAATTTTTGATAAAATCAGACTTGAATCATTTGTAAATTTTTTAAGTTTTTTTTCTTTTATTTCTTTCTTTTCTTCAGATTTTTGTTTATTTTCCTTAAGAGTGATTTTTTTCAGATCATCTTTTTTATTTTTTATATCAGAGACAATAGTTTCTTTTTTTCTTGTTTTATCAAGATCTGGAGAGCTATTTGAATTGGTTTTTTTAGCAGAAGAGGAACCTGCTGCTGTTCTTATGACTGACCCACCTTTACTCACCATTGTCAAAGGTGTTGCTTTTTTTGATACAGCCACTAGATTACGGTCAATCATTCTTTTAATTTTTGGAATTTTATTAATATCTATATTATCTGTTTCTATTTTTTTATCTTTAATTTTAATATTTTCATCAACTGATTTTGTCTTTTCAGTTATTTTTTCCTGTGAAAAAAGTTTATCAGAATCTTTTTCGATTTTTATCGGGGCATTAACTAACTTATCAAGTTCTTCTTTGTCACCTTCTTCTAAAACCGGATGAGTATTTTCATTTGATGCAATTTTAATATTATCTATTTCTTTTAATTTTTCTTTTAGCATTAAATATTTTTTTATTAATTCTTTATCTAAAGTATCATTAATGGTTTCAGTCTCTTTTTTTTTCTGCGTTTGAATTTTTGATATTGTTTGGATTGAGGATGTTTTAATTTGTTTTCCTTTTGTTTTTATTAAATCAGGATTATTGTAATTTTTTTGTTTTAAATTAGTATCTTCATTAATATTTTTTAATATTTTATTATATTTTTTTATTTTATTGACAGGAAGTTCCATTATTTCATTTTCTGCCAGAATTTTATTTTTTGAGAAACGTTTTTCACTAAATGAAGATGCCAGGCTTTGTTTTTTTTCGCCGGATTTAGAATATTTTTTATTTGAATCTTTTTCTTTATCAGAAAGCTGTATTTGTGATTGTTCAAGGTTGGAAATATTTTCAATCCTGCCGGTGAATTCTTTTTCTAATATACCTTCACGTAAACCTTTGTTAAATACAGCAACATTACTGACTTTTTGAATTTTTTTTTCAAGTTCCGGTGTAATTCTGGTTATTTTTTTTTTATCATCTTCATTATTTCTTGCAATATTGATAATATTAGACGGTGTATTAATAGTTTTTACTTCATTTTTAGGTTTAAGTTCATTTTTAACCTGCTGTTTATAAGCGTTTTTTTCCTGAAGCAAAACATTTTTTTTCTCATTGGTTTTTACAATTTCAGGAGTTTTTAAGTTAGTGTTGATATTTTTTATTTTTTCTTCATATATAATATTTTTATCAATAATTCTTTTATATGATTTGGTAAAATTTTTATCTCCTTTTTGCGCAAAAGATATAGGTTCTTCAGTCACGGATATATCTTTAATTTTATTATCCGTCATACCTTTTAAAGACCCGAGTTTAAATTGGGTTTCTATATTTATTTTTTCAATATTCTTTTCAATTTCGGAAGTGATCTCAGGTTTACCCTGTCCCTTCATAGGAATGTCAATATCATTAACTATTTTTTTTATGCTTTTAATTGCATTTTTTGGTTTATGTTCAAATCGAATATCCTGTCTACCCGGCAGATTTTTTTTAATTGACAATTCTCTTTTATCCGAGACTTCTGACATTTCAGGCATTTTAATATTACTGATTTTATTTTCTTTATTTTCATATTTTATTTTTTTATCAATAATTCTCTTATATGGTTTACTTAATTCTTTATCACCTTTTTGGGCTAAATTTAAAATATTTTCACCGGGTGATATTTCTTTGATTTTATTTTCAAATACGCTTTTCGATACACCTGTTTTAATTAAAGATTCTTTATCAAGTTTTTGAACAATTTTTTCCATTTCAGAGATGATTGCTGCTTTTTCTTTCAGATGACTAACCAATGGTGATTTTTCTGTAATAGAATGCACCCCTCGTTTAACTTCCAGAAATGGGAATGGTAGCTGGTTATTGTTTTTTATTCCCTGAAAGATTTTTTCCAGGTTATTATCTACTGAATTTTTTTGATTAACTAATTTCTTAAAATCATTTTCATCCTTTTTATCCGGCAGAGTTTTTAATGAATTAATTATAGGTTTTAATTTTGATTTAAATTTTGTTTTAATAAGAGGAGACAGCTTCCCTCTTTTTTCTTTAATTTTAGCATTATCAGTTCCTATTAAATTTATAATATCTATTGCTGTTCTGATATGAATTTGTTGAGTCTGCCGTTTATACACATGCTTTTTTTCATATGGAATTATGTTAGAGTCATGGGGTACATTATTTAATATAAAAAAGAGTACAATATGAATACATATCGATGAAAGAGCCCGAATAAATTCATTTTTATATAATATTCGTTTATGATTTTTGTTATTCAATTTAAATTTCCTTTTGCATTACAAACATAAATATAGTTTACCATAAATAATAAAAGTTTCAAAATATACTCGGCAAGGTCATAAATTAGCATTTTTTCGGTGAGGATTGGGCATTGAGAGCAAGGCGCGAAGCCTTGCACTATTTCGAACCTGAGCAACGCAGCTATCGATGTCCAAGACCAGCGCAAAAATGCTAATTTATGACCTTGCCGAGTATGACAAACTATTATCTATTATGCGATCAATTCCCAATTCCAGTAAATTATCAGGTAAAGTATCATTTCTGAAAAATTGAGTATTTCCTTTAAGATAAATTTCCATTTTCAATGAAGGGTAATTAAGCTTAAAATTTTTGTCAAGACATTTATGTCTACAATTTTCATCCCATTTTTTCTTATTATATTTAAAGAAACAGCTTTGAGTTGTGGTTAAATAACCAAAGGGATAATAAATTGATATTTTTAAATTTTTAAAAAATAGGATTGGAGAAATTCCTCCTGGAAGATTATCAATTTCAATTCGATTGACATTATATTCTTTTAAAAATTTTCCCCATATCGGGGTATTAATTCCAGAAATAGAAATGAATTTTTTTTCATTTTCTGATAATTTTTCAATTGGAGTGATTGGAAGACATCTTCTTTGTCTGGTTAGAAGTCTACCCATTATAGGTATAAATTGAGGGAAATCCTGATGAATTAAATATAAGCTTCCCCAATCATTAATAACAATTTCACATGGGGTAGGGGATAAGACATTAAGAATTTTTTGTAATTTTTTAATCCCATTTTCAGTAAAATAAGGCGTTACACAGGTAAATTTGATTCCAAGATATTTGGTTTTTTCCTGTGCTTCTTTGAAGTTATCCGGATCCGTGATATTCCATTGACAGAATTCTTCGCCAAAATAAACTCTATCAAAACCATCACAGTTTTTTTTAGAGATTTGATTTATTTTTGAAATGAAAATTGCTTTTTCCATATTTTTTCTCTTTTAAAAGTTATAGTAAGTAGAATAAGGCGATAAACTTGGTTCTTTAAATTCAAATTTTTGCCCCGGTAAAGCTTTTAAGCTGATATTAAACCAAAATTCTTTGACCAAGATATTATCGTAAGGTGATAAACGCTGTCTTACACTGAATATTGCTTCCCAGCAATGCAAATCTCGTATTAATTCAATATCCTGTCTTTCACGTTCAAAATCTCTTATATGAAATTTATTAGTTATTTCAGCATTTTTAAAAGAATCTCTATAAATTACCGACCAGTTTTTTGTAAGTTTCAATTGAAGCGTCCCTCCGATTGATGCGAAACTACTGATTTTAGCAGGTTCTGGACCTATACCGTCAATATATACTTTATAATATTTTGAATTAAGATTAAATGAAGCTTCTTTCCCTATTTTTTCTGTAAATTCAATAGACGTATCATTTAACTTGAATTTTTTTCTATGCCATTTTTGATATTCCGGTGTATATGAATCATATTCATCGAGATAAATATCCCAGTATAAATTACTGATAATTTTAATATTATCATCTTTTTTCACATAGATAGAGGTTTTTAAATCACTAAATCTGGACCGATAATCACGATACGTTGTCTCATAAATACTTTTTCGCAATTCATAATTACTTTCAACTGAGATACCTGTACTTTGTTTAGTATTTTCAAGATAAATAATATTATTTAATTTATTTTTAATTAAACCTTTATAAAGAAAATATTCAGTTCCATCCAGTTCATCAAGCTGTTTAGAATAATCATGCGTTAATTCATTTCTAATATTTCGGGTTATATTTGTAACTAGCTTCAGTTGTGTCCCATATACACCAAAATTACGGTCATTAAGATTTACCGGATTATGATCCGAATACCAGTTCTGATCATATTTTATTGTTGGACTGAGAGAAGTTCTTTGAAATGGATAAAAACTTGTCATTAATGCTTGAGATATGTTAAAGCTGCGGTAATAGTAATCATCAGCTTTAATATTCAAATAAGTATTTTCATAATACTTCTGGAAACGATTTGCATATAATAAATCAAGCTTATAATAAATTGGTTGTTCGAGTATTTCAATTATTGGTTTTCTTGCGAAATCAATTTTCATTTCAGGAGTTGCTTTATTGTCAATAAGAAATTCATTTTTGTTATTTTTATTCGGTTTCCAGCTTTTTAATTCTTGAAAAAATAAAGAAATATTATGAGTATCACTTGTTTTTAAAAGTGTAAAATTAATATTTTCTGTTGTACGTTTTCCCTGTATATCTTCATAATCGAATAAAAAGTCAGGGTCGCTTAATCTGTCATAATTTAATTTGGCAAAAAAATTTGGATATAATTCATGAGTAAAATAAACTTGAGATTTCCAGCGATCAATAGTATCTTCTCCCGCAGGATTATAAAATCTCCCTCTTGTAGTATCATACCATACAGGTTTTTGATCTATATCATAAAAATACATAGTTCCTTTGCGTTTATCATCAACAAAGTAATTATATTCAAGTCCTCTTGCATAACCTCTGCGCTGCCAGAAATCCAATATAAAAGAACCATATGAATATGGAGGCGCAGTATAATGCAATTTAGAATTATACCACCAGCCATATTTTGTGCTGTATCCCGGTTTAAAATAAAAAGGAGAATATTTTAATAAAAAGTAGTAATAAGGAGAATATAATACAGGTACATTCCCAACATAAAAAAATACATTAAAAGCAAGCACTTTATCATCTATATATACTATCATTTTTTTTGCCGTAAAATTATAATGAGGATATTCCTTATCGCATGTAGTCATAATAATATTATTGTCAGCTTCAAAAGAATTTTTTTGATCTTTTTTAAATTTTGGTGTTTTAAAATACCAGGGTTTGTTGTATATTTTACTGTTTAGAAAGGTTCCGGTGGATTTTTTTGTATTATAGTTTATTTTTTCACCTTTAAATATAGTTTCACCTTCTTTTAAATATACATTACCGGTGGCTTCAAGTTCATTTGTATCAATATTAAACTTAACTTCATCAGCATTAAGTATTTTTGACATCTGTTCTATTTTAACATTTCCTTTACCCTTAATAATTTTATCTGATGCAATATATTCCAGATAATCACCGGTTATTATAATTGCATTTGAACTTTCTGGTGATACAAATTGTTCAGTTAATCCAGATTGGGGAGGATATACTTGATATTGGATCAGACTACTTTCCCCAGTAATATTTTTGTCTGGATTTAATTGGCTAGGATCAGTCGAAATGGTTATTTTTGTTGAGTCGGCTGAAAATGCAGAACCTGCAAAAGAGAAAAATATACAAGTAAGTAATATTGCTATCGATGTCCAAGACCGGCGGAAAAATCGCAATTTATGCCCCCTCTGGGTATATCATGTATATCATAAAGCAGATTTGTTTTTTCTTAAAATACTTATTGCTTCTCCTATTACATATAAAGAACCAGCAATGCATATTAAATCATTTCGCGATGCAAGAGTTTTAGCATGATTTATACTTTCATTTATATTTAGAATAATTTTAATATTTTTATTATATTTAATAGCAATTTTATATAATTCTCCAGGATCCGAAGCACGTTCATATGCTATTGTTGTTAAAATAACTTCATATGCTATTGGACATAAAAGTTCAAGTATTTTTTCTCTATCTTTATCTTTTAAAATACCTATAATTAAATATATACGTTTATTAGGAAAGAATTTTTCCAGACTATAACGAAGAGTGCGCGCTCCATCCGGATTATGTGCTCCATCGAGTAAAATAATTGGATCTGAAGAAATAACCTCCATTCTGCCGGGCCAATAAGCAGATTTCAGTCCATTATAAATATTTTCTTTTTCAATAGATATTATTTTTAGCTGATTTAGTATTTCAATCCCAGCCAGTGATAAGCAAGCATTATTTATCTGATGTTCCCCGGCCAGAGATACAAATAAATCCTTCCATGTATTATTTATTCCATAATAATTGAAGCAATTTCCTTTTATATCAATAGATTTAATTTCAGAATGAAAATTTTTTCCTGATACATAAAGAGGAGCTTGTTTTTCTTGTGCTATTTGATTTATTGTTTCCAGTGCTTCAGAAGATGCTCCTGTTATGACAGGAATATTTTGTTTTATTATACCTGCTTTTTCCCGGGCAATTTTAGGAATAGTATCTCCTAAGATGTCTGTATGTTCCAATCCAATTGAAGTAATAATACTTAAAAGAGGAGTTATTACATTAGTAGCATCAAGACGTCCGCCCATTCCAACTTCAATAATGGCAAAATCAACTTTTTCTTCCGCAAAATATTTAAATGCCTGAGCTGTTGTAACTTCAAAATAAGTCGGATGCGCATTTTTAAAATCAGGTGTATTTTGGATTATATTAACTATTTCGTTCGTAAGTTCTATAATTTTTTCATGAGAAATAGTAATTCCATTTACTGTTATTCTCTCACAATAATCAACAAGATGAGGGGAAGTATAAATACCGACTTTGTGCCCATATGATTTTAAAATACTTCCCAATATAGTCGCTACACTGCCTTTGCCATTTGTTCCTGCAATATGAATACTTCTAAATTTATTATGCGGTGAATCCAGCGCATTAAGTAAAATTGAGATATTATTCAGCCCAAATTTTATTCCAAATCGCTGTAAGCTATAAAGATAATCAATACATTCAGTATAATTGTTAAATTCTTTCATATTATTAAAAGATCAAGTATATGACTGACTGTGTTTTTAATATCTTTTCTTTCAACAATCATATCAATCATACCATGTTTAAGTAGAAATTCTGCTTTTTGAAATCCTTCAGGCAATTTTTCACCAATTGTTTGCTCAATTACACGTGGACCAGAAAAAGCTATCATTGCTTGAGGTTCAGATATAATTATATCACCCAAAGAGGCAAAGCTTGCTATTACACCACCGGTAGTAGGGTTTGTAAGAATGGAAATATAGGGTAATCTATAATCTCCAAGACGAGCAATGGAACTTGATATTTTTGCCATTTGCATAAGAGAAATAGCCCCCTCCTGCATTCTGGCACCTCCTGAACATGATACAATAATCAATGGGATACGGTTTTCTATGGCTCTATCTATTGCTCTGCAAATTTTTTCTCCTACAACCGATCCCATACTGCCGCCCATAAATTCAAAAATCATAATACAAATATTTACTTTTATTCCATTTATTTTACCTTCTCCTGAAACAATAGCATCATTAAGCCCGGTTTCTTTTTGTCCACTTTTCAAACGGTCTTTATATTTTTTATGATCCTTAAATTTTAAAGGGTCATTTGACTCGATTAATTTATCAAACTCAATAAAAGTATTTGAGTCTAAAAGCAAATTAATACGTTCTTCCCATGTAAGTCTAAAATGATAATTGCATTTTGGACATACTTTTAAATTGCGGTCTAATTCTTTCTGATAAATAATTTCATTACATCCCTCACATTTTATCCATAAACCATGAGGTATTTCTTTTTTTAACCAGGCCATATGTTGAACTCCTATTTGTTTATACTGCAATTTATCAAAAAAAAACTGGAAAGTCAAATTTAACTTGAAAAAATAGGATATGTATGTTATAAAATTACATAATTAGCTGTGGAGACGCAAAATTTTGCGTCTCTACTTTCATAAAAGGAGGTGTAAAATAATGCCAATTAAATGCGATTTTGATAAATGCACTGGTGATGGTGAATGTGAAAAAGTTTGCCCGGTAGACCCAAATGTATTTAAAATAGCTGATGGCAAAACACATATTATTAATCCTGATGCATGTATTGATTGCGGAAGTTGTGTTGATGTATGTCCAGAAAAATGTTTACATTTAGAATAATTAAGTATCAGTGTCAGATATCGATAAGTTATATTTGATAACTGGCACTGATTTTATTTCTTTTTAAACCCGTTCAAGTTATTTTTTTTCGTAATTATTCAGGTATTTAGCCTGAAGGCTGAAGTCTATTAGTTATCACTCATGGCTCGGATCAAGCCATTCAAGACCTTCTCAGCATCGATAATCTTTGGTCCAATCAGTTACGAATCCTGGTTACACAAGAATCTTAAGAGCTTCGAAAAAATTAATTGATAATACATCCCTTTAATGATTATTACTACATGTTTTATACCTAAATGGTAATCCCTTGGTTACCAGTGGTAGTCACAGGCTTTAGCCTGCGTAATATTAGGGGTTGTATAAAAAGTCTGTAAAATGTAGGGGTTCGATTCATCGAACCCGAAAAAACATTGAAAAATCAGGGGCTGTCCAAAAAGGTTACAAAATATTTATTTAGTCAAAATAATATAATTGTAAATACGATAAATATTGGATTTTTCGAACTTAAGGTACTTTATATTTAGATAAATAGAAGTTTATTCGTCAAAGTCGCGACCTTTATGGACAGCCCCACTACAATTTCCACCGATTACCCTAAATGCCTTTCACCTTCAGTCTATTTACCTGAATAGTTACTTCTTTTCAATAATCCCAATATATTTTAAAGCCTGTCTATTAAGTTCATTATCAGGATACTTTTCTGTTAAAACTTTAAAAGCTTCTGATGCTTCATTAAATTTTTTCATGTTATAAAGTGAAAGCCCGATTTTAAATTGTGCTGCTGCATCTTTATTGCTTTTAATACTATTTATAATAGCTTTTTGAAAATATTCCATAGCTTTTTCAAAATCCTGCTGTGAATAATAAGTTTCTCCCATCCAATATAAAGCATTGTCAAGTAATGATTCATTTGGAGGAGATATAATCACCATTTCGAGTTTCTCTCGTGCTTTTTCAACCTGTTTTTCTTTTAAGAGTAAATCCAGCGCTTCTTTGTATATTTTATTAGCTGCCTCTTTATTTTTTGGAGGTTCAACTTTTTTAACAGGTTCTTCTTTTGGTTTTTCAGATGGAGCTTCAATAATTATTTGTTCTTCATTCGCTTTTTCCTGAGCAGCTTTTTTTAAAAATTTGCTTTTTAAATCTATATCCAGATGATCTTTTGATTGAAATGCCCATTCTGTATTTGGATAATTATTAATTACAAATTGAAACATCTCTTTTGCCCGATCAAAATTGTCAAATTCCTCAAAACAGATTCCGGTTAAAAAATAACCCTCAGGAATATATTTACTATCAGAATAATCACGGATAAATTTACGCAGCTTAAAATAAGCTTCCCCGAAATTTTTTACTTCAACTGTTTTCTTTATATCAGCAAAAAATGCATCGCCGTTAATTTTGTCTAATGTCTTTTTTAATTCAATTTCCAAATTTTGTGTTAAATTATCTATTTCGTCAACCGAATTTTTAATTGTTTTATAATCTTCATTCAATAGCGCTTTCTCTGCTTTATTTAGAAGGACATTAATTCTTTCTATACTTTGAGGCAGGTATCTATTCATTTCAGGAGTAACTATTCTTTCTGTTTTTGATTTGGAATTTTTAATCATATCAGCAGCTAAATTTTTTTCACGGATTTTTCGTGCTTCTTCAGCTTTTTTTTGTGTTTCAAGAATTTCTTTTCTTTTTTTCGCATCTTCATCTTTTTTCTTATCTTCTTCAGCTTTTATTTTACTTTCTTCTACTGCTTTATTAATTCCCTGTCTTGCTCTATCAACGAAATCCAGAATCTGAATAAAATTTTCTTGATCCAGTAAGGCAGAAGCCTCTTCCAGATATTTTTTGCTTTCTTTTAATTTTTCATTTGAATATTTTATGACCTGTAAGGTTGATGATTCCTTAAGAAGTGCCTGTACAGTTTCAATTGCCAGAACGCATCTTAATTTTTCTTTGTTTCTTTCCTCATCTTCCTGTTTTTTCTTTATTTCTGCTTTAGTAATTTCAAGTTTAGGTGATTCATAAGTTACAGGTAAAATCGGTAGTTGCCTGGAAGCACAGCCATAAAATATTAAGTTTAATATAATGAATAAAAATACAATTTGATTTTTTTTCATTTTTTCACTCCACTGACAAATTATAGCACATAAATTTATCTGTAGATACTTTCTAACTCAAGTGGTTCTATTACAGGGTACTTCTATTGTATATATATTTCGGTAAAATCAGTTTTATCTTTAATTAAAAGGTTAACTATTGACAAAATATATCTGTATGATAGGATATTAGTACTTTAAGGAGATAATAAATTATGTTCCCTGATAACAAAGGACACTTTGGAATTTTTGGCGGGAAATTTGTTCCTGAAACATTAATGTCAGCTCTGGAAGAATTGGAACAGGCATATAATAAAAATAAAAATAATAGAGAATTTAAAAAAGAATTTAATTACTATCTTGAAGAATATGCTGGACGGCCAAATCCGCTTTATTTTGCAGAACGATTCACTAAAAAATTAGGCGGAGCAAAAATTTATTTAAAAAGGGAAGACCTTAATCATACTGGTGCACATAAAATAAACAATACGCTTGGACAAATAATTTTAGCGCGGTATATGGGGAAGACCAGAATAATTGCTGAAACCGGCGCCGGTCAGCACGGAGTAGCAACTGCTACTGTATCTGCAATGTTTGGGCTTAAATGTGTTGTTTATATGGGGGAGGAAGATATAGAGCGTCAGGCGTTAAATGTTCTGCGTATGAAATTTTTAGGAGCAGAAGTTGTCCCTGTTTCTTCTGGATCGAGAACATTAAAAGATGCCATGAATGAAGCTATTCGCGATTGGGTAACCAATGTTAAAGATACATATTATTTGATAGGTTCTGTGGCAGGTCCTCATCCATATCCAATGCTGGTCAGAGATTTTCAGTCAGTTATAGGCAAGGAGACTAAAAAGCAGATATTGCAAAAAGAAAAACGCTTGCCTGATTATCTTATAGCGTGTGTTGGCGGCGGGAGCAATGCAATGGGTTTATTTTATCCATTTTTGAAAACTGATATTAAATTTATTGGTGTTGAAGCTGCTGGATTGGGAATTGATACAAACCAGCATGCAGCAACTCTTGGTGCCGGTTCACCGGGTATCCTTCATGGTTCATTAAGCTATTTATTGCAGGATGAAAATGGGCAGGTGAAAATCGCTCATTCAATTTCAGCAGGGTTGGATTATCCAGGTGTTGGACCGGAACATAGTTATTTCAAAGAAACAGGCCGTGCGACTTACGTGTCAATTACTGATAAAGAAGCATTAGAAGCATTTCATATGCTTGCACAAACAGAGGGAATTATCCCTGCTCTGGAATCAGCTCATGCGCTTGCATATGTTATGAAATTCGCACCGCAAATACCAAAAGATAAAATTATAGTAGTATGTCTTTCAGGCCGCGGTGATAAAGATGTTGATGCAGTTAGTAAATATAGTAAAAATAGTCAACAGTCACAAAAAAACAGATAAGCGTTCAGACGTCAGTTTTCAGCTATCAGTTTTAAAGATATAAAATTCAAAAAAGCTGGTTCCCTGTTACTAATTTCCATTTTTTGGTCATAAGTTACTGGCAATTAATCACTAACTAGTAGTATTAGTTTTTATAATGATTTAGCTGAATGCTGACTGCTGATAGCTGAATGCTTACAGTAAAGAATAGGAATAAAATTATGATACCTGAATTACAAAAGAAACTGCAGAAATTAAAAGATAGCAATAAGAAATTATTTATACCTTATATAACTGCCGGATATCCTTCAATATCTATAACAGAGAAATTAGTTCTTGCAATTGAGGAAGCTGGCGCTGATGCGATTGAGCTTGGGATTCCATTTTCAGATCCTTTGGCTGATGGGTCTGTAATTCAATATTCATCATACAAAGCGCTTCAGACTGGAACAACGCTTTCAGGTATTTTTGAAATGGTTAAAAGATTACGCGAACAAACAAAAATACCGATTCTATTTATGAGTTATTATAATCCGATTTATAAATTTGGAGTTGAAAAATTCGCTCTGACTGCTGAAGCAAACGGAGTAAACGGAGTAATTGTTCCTGATTTACCTCCTGAAGAAGCCGGTGAATTAATAAAAGAAACAAAAAAACATAATTTAGCATCAGTATTTCTTTTCACTCCAACAAGCAAAGAAAAAAGAATTAAACTTATAACAAAAAAAAGTACAGGATTTATTTATTATGTTTCACTCGCTGGCGTTACCGGTGAAAGAGACAACCTTTCATCATCAATACAGCAAAATGTAGAATCTGCCCGTAAATTTACCTCAAAACCAATTGCTGTTGGATTTGGGGTATCAACTCCCGAACAAGCTCGCGAAGTAGCAATGATTGCCGATGGAGTAATTGTTGGAAGCGCAATTATAAAGAAAATAACAGAAAATATAAATGAACCAGATTTAGTTGAAAAAGTCGGGAAGTTTGTAAAGGAATTAAGTAATGCGGTTCACTAGAGAGGCATAGGAGGCATATAGGGCATAGGGGGACGTTGTTTAAAATGTTTAATTTGCATTGAAGTAAACAATAAAATATGTTAGGATTCTAAATATGCCAAGACAAGCAAGAATAGATTATCCTGGAACACTCCATCATGTAATCGGGCGGGGAATTGAAAGAAGCAGTATTTTCAAGGAAGAAAAAGATAAAAAGGAATTTCTTCGCCGGGTGAAATTAAATTTAGATAAAAGCAGCATGCAATGTTATGCCTGGTGCATAATGGATAACCATTTTCATTTGCTGCTCGTTACGGGAGAAACAAAATTATCCGAGTTTATGAGACGTCTTTTAACAGGATATGCTGTTTATTATAATAAAGTCCATAAAAGAGTTGGGCATCTTTTTGAGAACAGATATAAATCAATAGTATGTGACACAGATGAATATTTGTTACCATTAATAAGATACATACATTTAAATCCTGTAAAAGTCGGAGCAATTCAAATTGAAGAATTATCTAAATATAAGTGGACAGGCTATAGTGAAATCGTCGGAAAGTTAGAGAAAAGTAATGTGATTGAAGTAAATGAAGTGTTAAGTTATTTTGGTAAAACAAAAGAAAAAGCCGAAAGAGCATATGTTAAATTTGTTAATGAGGGGATTGGATTAAATGAAAATTTTGAAGGTGGTGGATTAATAAGAAGTGCCGGTGGATTGCAAGAGGCGCTGAAGAAAAATAAAGAAGATAAAGAGATGTTTGATGAAAGAATATTGGGAAGAGGTGGATTTGTCGAAGAAATTTTAAAAAAAACAAAAAAAGAAGAAAAGAATAAATCAAAAATACAAGATATAAATAAAATTATTGATATCGTAGGAAAATATTATAAAAAAGACCGGAAAGAAATACTAAACAGCCGGATACAAGGAGTGAGAGAAGCAAGGGATTTGATTATTTATCTAGGTTCAATTTATATAGGAAAAAGCTTAACAGAGCTTGGTGAAATGTTGGGGATAAAAAGGGCTGCGGCAAGTATCGCAATGTATCGAGGAAAAAACTTGGTAAAAAAAGAAGGTGCAGCAGAGGATATATTAAACATTTTAAACAACGTCCCGTAAGCCGTAAGCTCCCCCCGCTATCTGCTGCTAACATGCGAAAGCCCCATCACATTCCCTGCTAAATCCTGTACTTTTGTAATTGAAAGATCTATTGGTTGAAGAAGTTTCCCGTATCTTGGAATAACAGGTGTAATATAAGTATCATTTTTTTTATTTGTTGTAGTAAAAGTCCCTTCTTCTGTCAAAAGAACATTTTCACCTTTCACATCGGATACAACAATTGATGGAATGAAATTATTATCTAAAGATTCATTAAATATTATCTTTATCTGTGCAGCAAGATTTATATCATCTTCAGGAAAAATCGATTTAACAATTACCGGTTGTGTTTTATCCAGATATACCTTAATATTTGAATTTTCTATTTTCCCATCTTTATATTTCACAGAAATATAAAGATATTTTTCACCTTGAGTACCTTTTAATGTATATCTGACTTTTTCTGAATATTTAGACCATTTACCGCTTTTATATCCGGAATCTTCACTTATTTTTATTTCATCAGCATCCTTAATATTAAAAAGTAAAGTAATATCCTCTCTTTTAGTATAGTCACCTTCCTTAACTTTAATTTTTTTCTGACGCGGATCTTCTTCTCCTGCATAAAATAGTAGTTTACTGAAAGTATCCATTTTATTACCTGTTGGATCTATAACCTGATCCATAACAAAAATAATGGCTCCTTTCATACTTTCATCTAAAATAATTTCAGGGGTAATATATGTATCATTTTTGTTCTTATCCGAGGCAAAAGTGCCTTCATTTGCTATTAAATAATTTAAATGACTGCTGCTCATGAGTACTATAGCCGGTTTTTCAGACTTTACTTCCTCGCTAAAATGGATGGTAATATTAAATGGTTTATTAAATTCGACTTTAGGAGGAAAATCAAACGCAGTAATAACAGGTTTATTTCTATCGAGTGTAACTTCTACCCTTTGAGGTTTGGATATATTTTTATTTTCGTCTTCAAATTTAAAGTATATTTTTTTTACTCCATCTTCTTGTGATAAATTAAATTCAAGGTCAGATGCATAATCTTCCCATTTAGTATTTTTAAAATCTACATCTTCTGACAGCATCATTTTTAATGCTCCAACTACAGAAATTGAAAAATTGATTTTTGGATTACGTACAAAAAGCCCTTCTTTAACAGCAATTTGCGTGGCAACAGGAGCATAAGTATCGAAATTAAAGCTTTTTTTCATATCCAGTTCCATTTCATTTTTTGCAAGATCAATGGCATTTTTTACTATAATTGTGATTGCTCCGCCCATGCTTTCATCAAATATAACAGGAGGTGAAGCAAAAGTATCATTTGGGAAGCGGATTGTCATAAAGCTTCCTTCACCAGACATTTCAGGACTTTTTTCACCAGTACTTACCATGCTTATTTCAGGGAAATAAGTTGTATCAAGAGATTCGTTGAATTGGACTTTAATTTGAGAACTTTCCCCAACTTTAATTGGGCTTGGATAAAAATAATTTATTATTTTTGGCGGTATTTTGTCAATGAAAACTGTAATTTTCTGCACTTCTGAAATATAACCAATTTTATCGCGGAATTGTATATATATATCTTTTTCCCCTTCTCCGCTTGATAATTTAAATCCATGTTCTTTTTTCAAAATCTCCCATTTGGCATTTTTAAAATTTTTATCTTCACTTAAAATCATTTCAACATTTTTACGATCTTTTTGTTCGTCAAATAAAAGAATAATATCATTTTTAATTGTATAATTTCCTCCTTCAACCTTAACATGCGGTGAAGGCGGAACTATATCATATCGGAATAAATTATTCATAGTAGTTGGATCCATTATATTACCTGCTGTATCTTTAACTTCTTCAACCAGTACAGAGATATATCCTTCAAGTTTTTCAGGTAAAATAATCGGTGAAGTTATATATGTATCATTCATTAGTGTTGTTGATGAAATATTTCCATCTGGTAAAGTTAATGTTTCTTTCGACATGTTTTTTAATGTTATTTTCGGTTTCACAGAAGTATTAATTGGTTCATTAAATAGGAGCTTTATTTTGAAAGGTTCTTTTATTTTTGGAATATTGTATATCTGGTTTATTATTCGCGGAGGAGTTTTATCCAGATTTACAGCAAATTGACTTGTTGCTGAAAGCACACCGCTTTTACTACGTGTACGAAAATAAATATTCTTTTTCCCTTCGGTGGAAGATAGATTAATTTTTTTCTCATTAGAGAATGGTTCAAAATTTTTCCCTTGAAAATTTGGATCCTCACCAATAATCATATTATCAGCTTCAGGTGCTTTTATAAGCAAAGTAATCTCCTGATTTGAAATATAATCACCTTCCTTAACTAAAAGAGCAGTATTCAAAATAAATTTACCCACAAAAATTTTATCCATTTTATTTCCGGTCAGGTCAAGAACGTTTTCAATATAAATTTCAATTTCCCCTGTCATATTTTCATCAAGAGTAATATCAGGAGTAATATATGTATCATTTTCTGCTCTGACAAAAGAAAATCTGCCAGGCGCAATCTCTATCTCGTTTCCCTTTTCTTTTTCTTCTTCTTTCTGCCTTTTGCCTTCTGCCTTCTGCCTTTTGTTCACCAGAGTTACCTTTGGCAATATAAAAGGATTGCATGGTTCACTGAATATAAATGAAATTTGGAAATGAGTTGTAATATTTGCAGGATTTTGATATTCAGATGTTAACAATATTGGAGGTATTGTATCTGTTACAATACTCAAATTCCTTAAGACAACGGGTGATTCCATGATTGGTGCAAGAATTAATTTTCCTAAAGCATTGTCGTCAAAGTAATCATAAACAAATTTACTGATTATTACAGTATTCAATACTCCCCACCAGTTTTTAGAAACATCCAGATTTTGGTCGAATTTTGATAATTTAAAAGCATATTCTTTATTATTTAATATATTATTATTTTTTACAAGAAACGGACTATAAAATTCTTCACAATAAATACCCGTCATGTTTTCAGTGATATTATTTTTAAATATCATAGGAGACGATCTATTTATATAAATACCATATTCAACATTTTGAGAAATATCATTATCGGAGATTGGCGGAGAAGACATTTCAATACATTTTATACCGATTTGTGTATTTTTTATTATGCTATTGTTTGTAATTTTTGGAGATGATACACTTTCGCATTGTATCCCAATTTCATTAAATGAAAAGTAGCTGTTATTTATTTCAGGACTTGAAAAATTGATTGCAATTACTCCAACATTATTTTTCCGAAATTCACAAAAAGAGATATCGGGATTAGAATGATTATTGCAGATTAAACCTGAAATATTATTTTCAAATCTGGCATTTTCGATTTTAGCATTTGAACCAATAAGAACAAGCCCGCGATTGGCATTTTCAATATTAATATATTTTAAAGAATTTTCTTCTGAATTTAAAATTTCTATCCCTTCCCAATCACCGGATTTTGGTTTTACGGAATTTGAATTGAAAGATATCTTATCCTCTTCCGTACCATTGGCAATTAGTTTCCCAAGAACTGAAATTTTAATATTTTTTTGACTTGTTGCATCAACCCAGAATTGCGTTCCCTGTTCAATCTGGAGTGTTGCGTCTGGTTCTATTTTAAAAGATTTTTGAATAAGGAATGGGCCCATGCTTTGCGTTAAAATCACATTTTGTTTAATATCTTTATTCAGAATAGCATTATACTGTATAGGGATAAAATTAATTTTTACTGTAAATACTTCTGATTCAGCATTAAATGAATTTTTAAATTTAAGATAAAGAGTTTTAATTCCGGCTTTGCTGCTTAAAATAAAATTTTTTTTATCCTGATATTGTTCCCATTTAGCACCTGTAAAATCAGCATTTTCACTGATAATCATCTTAGTAGCTTGAGGAACAGTTATATTTAAATTTATATTTATAATTCTTGTAATTTCTCCTTCTTCTATATAAACAGGATTTTTATTTTTAATATAAAATAAGTCTGGATTAATAAAAAATGTTTCTTTATCTTCGCGATCAATAATATTACCATTCAAACCGCGTGCATTTTCAATTATTATACGTGTAGCGCCTTTCATTTCTCTGGTTATTTTTAGCGGAGGGGTAAGTAAAGTATCATTATTAATGTATGTTGAATTGTATTCAATAAAATTGTAAGTAACTGTAAAATTATCTTTGTTTTCAACAGTAATCAACTTATCTCCGGGATCTACCCATCTGCCAAATTCTATTTCTCCTAAAAATACTCCCGGATGCGTAATAAGTTCTTTAAGAGTATAGAATTCCCCTTCCGGTTCATTTGCTGAAGAAGCTTTAATAATAATTTCATCATTGCCTGCGCCTGGTATTTTATTTTTACCGGAATCTTTTATAAGAATTTGCGGTTTAGATTCATATCCAAAATATTCTTTTGAATTCATCAATATCTCACCTTGCTTAATATCATTAAAAACTTGCTGTTCAAAAAGCGGAACCTGTTCAAAACGTCCAAAAAAATTTCCCTGGGCAGAGATCTGGGTTTCCAGCACAATAGTTTTTTGAGCACTGGTAACAATATATATAAAAGGAGCTACATTATTATCCATTGGCTGGTCAAAGATAATTTTCATCTGGAATTCATCAGTTAAAGTAACGGGTTTTTGATATTCATAAGCAATAATCTTAGGTTTACGCGTATCAACTGTAACAATAAGTTCATCAGATGAGCCGCTTTTTCCATCCATATTAGTTGCAAGAACTCTTATTATATTTTTGCCATCTATAAATACTACCTGTTCAGTAAATTGTCCATCTAATACTGATATCACATTTGGTTTTCCATTTATCAATACCAGAGCTCTTGTTAATGATTGGTCATCAATGTTACCTGAACTAATTTATTCATATTTTGTTAAAACAGCATTTTTTTTAGGTGATGTGATTTCTATTTTTGGACCGCTGGAAGATATAATAAAAGTAGTATCACTTTTTTCATCATCCAAATGAATATAAGCAGATTTTTTTCCTTCCTCTTCCTTTTTTTCTTTATCACGTATCATTTTAATATTTAATTCTCTTAGATGACAGGCTTCACATAATTGTTTTTCATCATTTTTAATACGTAAAAAACTATTTAGATTATCACCCTCAGCAATTTCCCTGTTTTTTGGTTCTTCAGGATCCCATTGGTGCACATCATGACAGGTTGCGCAGCTAACATAATCCCAGAAACCGATATTTCCATCAATATCGTATAATGCCATAAAAGTTGGAGGAGGTGTGAGTTCTATATTACTTGGAGGAAATAATTTAGTTGAGTGATGTGCTGATAGTACTTTGGTACTTGCAGCACCTCCGGGACGATGGCAGAAATTACAGGATTTGGTAATATTATCTAAATTTTCCTGACGTGCAATATTTAATGTGAAAAGATATACAATTTCAGCATTATGCGGTGAATGACAGGCAGAACACGGTCCTGATAAAGAGACTTTTTCTCCTTTTAGATTAACGTAATTTGGATAGTTTAAAAATAAATCATGTTTGGTTTTTAATATTGTTTCTTTATCTTTATGACAATCTAAACATAATTCTGAATTGCTATTGGTCATATTCAAAAAACTATTTGTTCCATCACCTGTAATTGATCCGCTGAGTGAGATATTTAATAGCTGAAGATTAAATACAATATCTCCCTTTTTTATTTTTTCAATATTTTCTTCGGAAATAATTAAAGCAAAGATTTCTGATTCCTTGGCAAAAGGATTATAATTTAATACTTTTATTTTACCAATAATTTCACCATCTGCAAAAATAGATAAAAGATTATCCTTTTTTACTTCTATTTTCATATTTTGATGGTCAACATATACATTTTTTCCTTTAATAAATATAATTTCTCCAATAGTCCCATTCTGGAGCATAGTTTTGTCTAATTTTATTTTTTCTTTTTTTACTTCACGTCCTAATTTTGACTTATCGGGTGACCATTGATGAACATTATGGCATGTGGTGCACTTTATCATTCCTTTACTTGATATTTTTCCATCTCTGCCAAAAAGAGGAAGGCTTGTAGTCATTTTCCATGAAGCTAATGCCAGATTTATAGGATGATAATTATTCCCAATTAATTTTTTTTCAGCTATTTTACCTGATATATGACAACTGGTGCATTTTTTTGCTATAGTATCATCCTCAGGACCATATTCTCTGGCAAAATTTTCTTTATCCTTCGCATTATGTACCAGATGACACGCGGAACATTGACCTGAATCGCCTGAAGATTTACCCCTGATATTTTTTTCATTAAAAGCTATTTCAAACATATCATGCGGACTGCCAATTATAAATCCCTGTGTTTTATGACAATTTACACATAAAGCAGAATTTAGCTGGTTGTTTATTCTTAAAAAACTGTTTTTTCCAATTCCATCTTCATTTTTATTTATTCCTGGTTTTTTTTCATCAGGAGACCATATATGAATATTATGACATGTTGCGCAGTTTATTTTTCCTTCATATTTTGGTTTACCATCGTCATCATAAAGCGGAAGAGTAGTAGTCAATCCCTTTTTTAACACTTCAATATTTAATGGATGGGAAAAATTATTCAAATTTTTAGATTTAGCGCAGCCGTTTTCATTATGACAGCTTTTACATAGCATTGTTAATATGTCTTCTGCAATATAAAAATTTTTAGCCCATAATTTTACCGTCTGGCCATTGTGCGCCAGATGACATGAAGAACATGGCCCCATTTTTCCTGTTGTCTGTTCTAAAATATTTTTTTCATCTGGAGCTGTAACTTTCATATCATGATCTGTCCCAATAACAAATTTTTTATCATCATGACAGTTCACACAAAGAGAAGAAACGGGTAAATTAGGAATACGGAGCAAAAAAGTATAAGTTGTATCCTGCTTTTTTTGTCGTGCATAAGGATCATCAGTATGATATTTATGACAGGTTAAGCATGTAATTTTATCATCAAATAAAGGAAGAGTTGTGCGAAGTCCTGAGTCCTTCATTGAAATATTTACAGGATGCATCGTATATTTAGATGCAAAATGGCATGCATTGCAGGCAAGAGATGTATCATAATCAGCAGATGCAGCAGAAAAAATTTTTATTGAAAATATAGTTAGAAATATTAAAATTAGTGTTATTCTGTAATAAGAAATCATAATAATTCCTTTTTTATAATTATTTATATATTAAGATAATAACAAATTTACCGATAATTATGCAAGTTAATAAAAATATATAATTTTAAAATAAAATTCCCTTGACTTTTTAAGTTGAAAATATATATAATATATATAATATAAAAAAATTATTAATTGAAACCTTTTAATAGAAAATAAAGTATACTAAAATATAGTAGAGACGCAAAATTTTGCGTCTCTACAGTATGAGGGAGAATAATGGACAAAACTCTTAAAGATTTTTTAATATGTTGTTTTTTTTTATTATTTTCAACTTTAATATATTCTGCTGAAGAAAAAAAAGGAACATCAAATCCCCCGCCGCATGTGCTTTATACTATCCCTTCTGATAAATTTAGACTTGAAAAAAAATTAAGTCGTCCAACCGGTGTTACTGTTTTTAATGGTGATATATATATATCAGATTCATTAAATAACAGGATTGTTGCATTTAATGACATGGGGGAACTTCTTTTTATTATTGGTAAAAAAGGCAGTGGACAGTGTGAGTTTCAAACCCCATCAGGTATTATTGCTGATGAAGAAAATATTTATGTGGTTGATACTTATAATTCCAGAATTCAGATTTTAGACAGAAAATACGGAGATTATAAATATGAAATAAATTTTAGGGAAAAAGTAAGTGAGGAAGATCAGGATAAAAAGAAATTAGAAAAAGAAGAACCTGCTGAGAAAAAAATAGGTGGAGAAGAATTGGTAGTTCAAAAGTCAGTCCCTGTTCCTATTGATTTTGAAATGGATACAAAAGGTAAAATATATGTAACTTTTAAACGAAATAGTACAGTCAGAGTATATGATAAAAAAGGAAATTTTAAATATAAATTTGGTAAACCCGGGCAGAATGATGGAGAATTTTCAATAGCTACCTCAATAGCAGCAAACAATATTACCAGTGAAGTTGAAACAAAAATATATATAGTTGATACAATGAACTATCGTGTGCAGATTTTTAATGAAAGCGGTAAATTTTTGAATAAATTTGGCCGTCATTCAGATGAAATGGATGGTTTTTTAATGCCAAGTTTAATCAGTTTAGATAACAATAGCAGAGTTTATGTTTATGATCGGGCTAAAGGTAAAATTCTCGTATACGATAAAGATAGAAAATATCTATTCTATTTTGGTCGTAGTGAAAAGCTTGCTTTTGCTGAAGATCTTTTTATAGACCGCGATAATACTATTTACGTGGCAGATACATTAAATAATCGTATTGTAGTGTATGGGTATTAAATAAAAGAGGATAGAGGATGAATAAAAAAAGAAACATTTTTATTGTTATTTCTATTATTTTCATTTTATTATGTGCAACTCTTATTTTAGCTCTTCAAGGTCCTCATGGGAATCAAAAATTAGCAGATAAATTAGGAGGAGAATTTGATCCTGGTATTTTATGGGGTACATGTGCTCAGTGTCATAAAGTACATGGTGGTTTAAAAAGTGCTCGTTTATGGTATGAAGATATTTCACCTAATCCGGATAAAGCGTCATTAGTTGAAAGATTATGCCGTTTTTGCCATACAACTGATGGATTGGGAAATGAATTTACTGATATAGAAGGAACTGTGCATGAGCGAAAAGGACATATCTTTCAGAAATCAGGCAGGTATGATAAAGATGGTAATTTAATGGAAGGTTTTGATAGCATGTATTCCTATGAATTAGTATATGATACCCCAACAGGAGGTTCTCTTGTTTCATGTTATGTATGTCACGATCCGCATGGCAGTCAATATTTTGAAACACATGAATATATTGATAGAACAGATGCAAATACAAAATATTCAACTAAATATCCAAGTCCAACCTATGATACAGCATATAGAATGAGATTAGCTGATAATTATTTTGTGACAAGAGTATGGAGAAATATTAATCCTGAAAACTCTAATTTGCAATGGGATAAAAAATTTTTAAAAAGTAGATTAGGTCTGGGTTTTTCCGCTGTCTCAAAAACTACTTATAGAGAATTTGCATATGGCAGTACGGAATTGTATGGAGACAGAACAGTTAATATACGTGATTTATGTTTTAATTGTCATCGTCCTGAAGGTGTTATTCAAGATCCAGCAAAAAGTGGAGCTATAAATATCTGGGGAGATACAACTGTAAGAGCTGAAGAATATAGCAAAGTTTTTTCAACTGATACTACTGAAATAGTTACCCCGCCTATAGGTGAAATTATGATTTCATCCGGGAGACAACTGGGAGATGTTTATGATACAATATTATGGTTTTATAATAAAACAACGATAGACAGTCCTGGTCCTAATGCATTTTATGATAATGCAACTCATACCTGTGTAACAGGTTGCCATAATCCAATAGTTGGTGAAGAAAAACCTGATGTACCTGGCAATAATGAAGCATATTATAATACTGCTTATTGGTATTCAGTATCACAAGAAGTATTAGATCAGGATGTAGCTTTAAATAAATATGAAACAGTAAATCTTGGGAAAGATGAAACAGGTATTAATAATAGATATGGAACAACTTATCTTTATTATTCTAAGTTAGCTTGTGTTTCATGTCATAACCAGCATGGTGAGTATTTCAGGTCAAAAACAACTCATCATCCATATGATTCAACAATACCTTTGTATATTTCTAGGACAGATGGATTTAATCAAGATAAGTCGCGTAGATTCTGTCTTGGTTGTCATGATGAACATATAAAATTTCAGGCGCCTCGTCCGGTAGGATTAGGTGTAACTGTACCGGCAATTGTCCCTGCACATTTTGATGATACAACTAGTGATGTCAGAAATGATTTATGTACATATTGCCATTCATGGGATAAGCCATTAATAATTGGTGGTTCTGTTTGCGGCAGTTGTCATGGATTTCCTCCAAATTATTTTGATGATAAAAAAAATGATAAACCTGGTGTGCATGAGACTCATGTAATAGCGGAAGGTTATTCATGCATAACATGTCATTATAAATATCAGCATAATCAAAATAAAATAGACAAACCTGAAGATTTTCGAAATCCGGATAAACCTTTTGACTCTTCATTTATTAATGTCACACTCGATTCATCTGCTAAAATATTTTATAAAACAATAGCTGAATATGGCAAGCCATTTGATACAGCTTATAAAATAGACAGACGATATAATAGAAGAAGAGGTACACATACATATGGATATATCATTTTTAATAATGTTGATTATCAGGACACAACTCTTAAAAAAATGAGGCCTCTTATTCCTGATACTACACTGCACTTAAATATTTATTCTACTACTTCGGTAAGGTTGACTTTCCCGTATGACTCAGCAGACCCGGTAAGAACAGAAATTAAAAAATTTTCAAGATCAGAAATGTGCTTGATGTGTCATGATAATGAAGTTGTGATTAACGGGATTCTAACAACGGGTTATAAATATCCTATTGATGGACCATATATAGAATTGCCATTAACGATTAATGAAGTTTTTCGTAAACCATTGCCAATTATAAATATTCAAAAATACTATTTTCTTGTTGGTCATGGAACAAGTTTTACATCTACTCGCAAAAAACCGCATAATCCGTTTTATAATCAATATGAAGATATATCCAGAACAGATTGTACTGATTGTCATGTTCCTCATGGTTCAGATACATTTCCATTGATTAGAGAGTGGATTAAAGATCCGCATAAACCTTATAACTCTACTGCAACATTTAATTCAACTACAGTCGCATCAGATAATAGAATTTGTTATGCATGTCATTCAGACAGATTGGATAATGGTTTTTGGCCAGGGCGGCAGAAATATGAAACTTCTATTCATTATCAATATTATGATGATAACGATAATGCAATTTCACGTGTTTTTGATAGAGATACCTCAAAACCGTGGGTTACAGATTTTAGTCAAAATCCAAAATATGGCGATAGATATAGATGGAGATTCAGGCATGATAGTACAATGTCAAATAACGGGTCTGGTGTAAATGCCCGCGGCGGCGGACGCTGTGTTAATTGCCATAATCCGCATGGTGATGGGTCGTCAAATATTAATAAACCAACATATGATATTATGGATAGCTCCTATAAAAATATGACAAATTATGGAGGCTCAAAATTATGTTATCGTTGTCATGTAAATCCAGCTCAGGATAATACAGGGGTAAGCAGAGTTGCATGGAAAGATGTAAATAGTAACTGGAACGATTATAATACTACATCATGGATAGATGCTGATATCCAGAGACAATTTGAATCTACAAGAGAACCAAATATCCGTTACCCCGGATATAGAGGATCACATCATGATGTTGGTGGAACCCGTTATAATAGCACAGGAAGAAATTGGGTGCAAAGAGGTGATTGGGGTTATTTAAGATATAATAACGGTTCATATTATGAGACTGTTTTTGACTGGAGAGGCTACGATCAAATAATTAATTTATATGATTCATCAGGTGATGACTCAAGGATAGAATGTATAAACTGTCATAATCCGCATATTGTGCAAAGGGATAATCCATATACGACTACTGCAATTGAGTCCTTAATAAATCCGGATCCAAATAATGGTGTACATCCAGATTCGGTAAATAAGGAATCCCCATATGTAGAAGAAACAAAATTTGATACTTTCTTTTTAGTAAGTGGGTTAACGCGAATTAATAAACAAAAAGTATTAAATCGTTTTTGTTTGCGATGCCATGACCATGATGCCAATTTAACAAGCCACAAAGATTTTGATTTATATTCTGAGTTAGATCCGCCAGAATGGTTATATAATTATGATTCACTGCAAATTGGTTATGAAATATGGAAGAAAAATCCAAGTATTAATCCGGAACTTTTCAGGATGAGAAATGGAATATCCGCTGCTAATAATAAATTTTATGGTGAATTACCACGAGCAGTGGTATTTCCAAAAATAGAAAGAAATATCTTTGTATGGGAGAAATGGGATAAATCATGGTTTTATTTCAGATCAGGACATGGAAAATTTGAAGATAATCCTGGAAATAATTATGATACTACCACTTCATGTATGGGATGTCATTATCCTCATGGAAGTTATATCCCAAAACTTTTAAGAACAGATACAACTGATACTAAAATAGTGCCGCAGGACAATGGTGCAGTTTACTGCTATAGATGTCATGAATTCCCGATAAATAATGGCTTCTGGAATGGAAAAGCAGGATGGAATGATGGTCCAAATAGAATTGCAATTCCTGAAGTTTTTGCGCAATATCAAAAAGGATTTGATAGTTCAATTCATAGTAAATATCCAAAAAGCTTTGAATCGCGTACATTCCCGAATAATAAAAATGTGAATATGTATAATTCAACATTGGGTTATGATACATCTGATGCAGGAAAATGTATTAATTGTCATGATCCTCATGGAACAGTGCGGCAGTCAGAAGGAAATGGATATTATCAAACAATGGGATATCCAAATATGACCTATGGATATAAAGAAAATCTTTGTTATGATTGTCATGATGATAAAGCAACAAGATGGAAAAATGTAACAGGTGATGATGCAAATGGAATGGATCTAAAATCTATTTTTGGCAGTACTAATATTTCCCGTTCAAGGCATGATGTAGATACAACATCTGAAATGGGCGGAGATAAAGCCTGGGATACAACACTGGATTATATATTAGGTGCCAATGGAGTAAATAGGGGCGATGATAGACGTATTGAATGTATCAGTTGTCATAATGTGCATGTAATAACAGGTAAATATGAAACAGGTAAAATTTATACCCCGGTTACACATCCGGAAAATCCTGCGTTATTAATTCGTGATTATGATACTGTTAATAACTGGCGGAATGGAAGAGCAATGAACACATTTTGTTTAGAATGTCATGATACAGGATGGGATACAACAGTTAATCTGTCAACAACAGTTGATAGAAGATATAAATCACCGACTTATTTAATATTAAATAATGAATTTTTACCGCGTCCCGTTGTTTTCCCTAATTCAACAACAATCGTAGATAATAGTTACGATAATCAAGGAGATCAACCTGCTGATCGCACAATTTGGTGGGCTGGCAACAAAAAGAGATTTTCTTTATATTATAATAAAGCGCCATATTATTACATTAATGGTCATGGGTCAGACAGTACAAGATCATATGGTGTGCCTGACGGACCAAATTTAATCCGTGTACCAATGAATGTATTATGTATTGATTGTCATGATCCTCATGCATCAACAAATATTAAACTTATCAGGGATATTGTTTTAAGATTTATTAGAAAATATAGAGTAGATACATCATTGGTTACAAATTATAAAAATAAGGTTCGGAATGAAACAAAACTTTCAAGAGTAGACCCGCCTGGAGCAGCAGGCAGAGCAAAAGAATTATATTGCAACTGGGCATGTCATAATCCGGAATATAAGCATATTTTTACTTATGTGCGTGATGATGACGGAAATTATTACGATTGGCCAAGCGGTGATCCTGAACAATTATTGGTTGATACAACTTCCTATCATGCGTATCGTTTAGAAACTTATAGTGCAACAGGAAGATATATTAAAAGAGGAGATCTTGATGTTGGTTTTGCACATGGTAATGATTATTTACCAGGGCAGATCGGATATAAACAATTTTCACCAAAATTCACTGCTGATCAATCAGATGTTGATGAAATGAAAGATACATTTAATCCAGTTACAAATACATATTTAGCCGTAGATAGCAGTAAAGTAATACCAGTAGGCGGCAGTGCGGAAGGTGATTATTATCGTCTTATGTGCTTAACATGTCATAATCCGCATGGTACAACAGATGATACAACAGATTTTAGAGAAGATAGACGCGGAATGACAGTATATGATCCAGATTCTGATGATATTAATTTATGTGCTCATTGCCATTGGAGAGCAAGATAAGAAGATCTGGATTTTTGACATTCTTGTTATTCAGGTGTCATAATTTAGTCATACTTTATATTGTACTGTAGTTGCTCGATTTATCGAGCTTAATTTTAATTTAAAAAAAAATAAACTTTTTTGAAACGCATTTGTATATTGCTAATGAAGGTACAAAAAAAGATAAAGCCTGCATTGAGAAGTTTTATGAGATGTAGATGTAGTGGCTGGATTACTATCCAGCTCTCAAATAAGCAATGTTTTTAACTATTCAAGGTTTGCGGGAGAATTGCAATGGGAAAGAATGAAAGTAATTATAAATTATATATAACTGTATTAATAACTGCAATAGCTTTATTGTGGAGTTTTAGCCCACCTGCTTTATCATATCCTCCAAGAGATCACAATACCTGGTGTTACTTTTGCAAAGGAGACGGTTTTATAGATTATGGAGATCCTCCGACAATATTTTTTCCGCGTTTTCCAAATGGAGAAGGCACATGGGTACCAAGCAAAGCAGCAGATGCTTATATCAGAACATATTATTCTAATTGGAATCTGGGTATGCCAATACGTCCTCAGTCAGTTGCTGATCAGGGGATACCATTTCCCTCAACAGATTCAAGTTTTATTACAACAAGATATCCATGTAGATTTGACCTATGCGGTAGTAATTCTTTAGGCAGCAATTATATTAAATATAATAAATCAGCAGTTGTTGGACCGGTTAAATGTTATGATTGTCATAGTTTAAATAAAGCAGTAATTGCCAGAAAAACAAGAGCAGTTAACAAACTGATAGTTAAGGAAGATACTGCATGTGATTGGTGCCATAATGTAAAATCATTTGAAGGCGGCAAAATTGATTATGATTCAATGACTTATTGGTCAAGACAAAATGCCTCACAGGCGCAAAAAGATATTTTAAAAAGAGAAAATGTAGTTCATCCATATAGTGCTTCAGCCCATCCTTTCCCTGCAGGTAATACAACTTATATTGCTGGACAGGCTGGTGACTATAGAAAACCAAGAAAAATGGTTTGCGGAGATTGTCATGATACCAAGCAGGTTACCCTTCCGAATGACATTATTGGCAAGCTTTTTCATGAAAAATATTCAACACGTTTTAGATTAAGAGGCGGTGCAGAAGGACCTGATATTGATGGACAAACTGATACAGCTAGAATTGGTACTTTATGGGAGTGGATGCAAAGAAGAGAAAATGGGTTAGATACTACCAGATCTTCTGCTCCAATAGGAACTTTGGCTGATGATTCTTCGTTAGCATCATCGTTTATGACATTTAGATTCAAACGGGGTGATGGTAGAGTAAAAGCATTTTATTCAAATGATTTTTGTTTGCAGTGCCATGATAAAGGCGGCAAATTTGGGGGTGGAGGCTTATCAGATACTTCTTTAAGATCCCCATATTATGCGCCTGATATAAGATTTTCATGGTATGGTTCTAATAGAAATGGACATATTATAAGACAGAAAGGAAAATATTTAAAACCCGGTGATAAGATGCCGTGTACTTTCTGTCATGATCCGCATAGTTCTGAAAATAATTTGTTTATGTTAAAGGATTTAATATCACAAAATGGAATAGTTGAGGGTGGAAATCCTCTTATATCGAGAGCTTTCTGTCGAAGATGCCATATTAATCCTTATAAAAGAGATGGAGAGCTTAATCCTAGCATAAATTTACAGAGTACTTATATATATTCATGGGATACTTCTTATAATATATATGATAGTGTAATGATTTATGGAATAGGAGGGATTGATATAGACCCAATTCTGGAAGGAGTAGTTATTCCAATCTCACCTAAAACAGTAGATAAAATACTTAAGAAAAAATATTATCTTGATACAAACCCTGATCCAAGAAATACGGCTGAAGCGCATACAAATAGAGATAATACACAGAATTGTGTAAGTAAATGGGATTTTAATAGAAATACGTATTATATCCCGGAAAATAACGGGTCGCCAAATAATATTACACCAATTACTCAAAGAGATCTTTCTCCTCCGCCTCCGGGCAAAGACATTCATGATGGATGTCATTCATCAGCTCATGCACCAGCAGTATTATCCTGTGATGGATGTCATAAGGAAGAATTTGATTGGGCATTTTATTCAAATAGTAAAGAGGGTGCGGGGAAACCAAAATATACACGCAAATCATTTATTAAACCTGGATTATGGATTAATTTTACCCGTCATCCGGTTAATGTTAATTTATATACCAAGTTTGGCAATGCGCAGGTAATTGATCAAGGCGGTCAGGGTATTGAAGTAGATGTGGATGCGGAAGTTAAAAATTGGCTATTTAATCCAGATATTCAAAAAGCATTAAAAGAGTTTTTTATGGATCCGAATAATGATGGAGATAAAAGCGATAAAATAACGCCTTTTTTTGATACTTCATATACAGCATGGGAAACAACCTGGCTTGGTAAATCCTATAGAGGTCCGGAAATGGATCAAACTGGCAGTGGTATAATATGTTTAAGCTGTCATAATGATCATTATATCAGAAACAAATATATTGAACCATGGAAAACTCAGGCTTTCCTTAGAATGGATATGCCTTATATTTGTTTGACATGTCATCCAAAAGGAATTGTTTATGATGAAGCAACTAAAAAAATAAGAGCATCATATAATAGACATGGAGGATTCCTCCCGGGTGATGGAAATTCAACAGTTAAGTGCAATTCCTGTCATAGCATGCATGGAAGACATCCTGTGGATTCTACAGATCGTTATAGTTATGTATATAATTCAACTGGTGATTATCGTGCAATTGAACTGCGATATAAAATGTATAAAAGTGAAATGGATATGACTCTGGAAGAACTTTATGTAGATAGATTTGGCAATTATCAGACAACAGCATCTCTGGCAGATACAACTTTTGATGGGCAGCGAATATATAAAGATATTAGTGGTACTTTTTATTCAAAGAATAAAGTTTTGATTTATGGAGATAAAGCAAGAAGTCAGCCTTATGCTCATTTGATGCATAATAGAAATCAGATTATAACATGCGGCAGGTGTCATGGTCTGGATCCAGCAGTTAATTTGCGCAGAGCATTAGGCAATCCAGATACAAGTCTTATTACTAATCCAAATTTCCGCTGGCCTTCAAATATTTTATATCCTGCAGCAGGTGATCCAAAAAATTATCCTCATACTGGAAATTTTGGCAGAGATGATACGTATTTTACTACTGGACTCTGGAGAGATGATGTGCAAAATAATTTTAAAAATGTCAGGAGAAGCTATAAAGGCGGTACAGAGCATGATATAGATTTAACTGATGATCAAAATGATGCTTATGATACTATTCCATCAAGCGGTGGTTATAGCCTGCATTTAAGATGCGGATATTGTCATGATCCGCATGGAAATGATAATTATGTTCAATTGCGAAATAAAATTCCAATAGCCTATTCAGCTTCTGCTGAAGATACTACTTTATGGAAATGGAATGGAAATGTTGAATCCCCTGGAGCTGATAATTATACATATACTCCGGATGGCAAACCATTAATTGTGGTCAAAGGAGATAATAAATATTCAGTAACTCCGGGTAATTTTAGAAGTTATTATTATACAACTGGAATTGTAGATTTTTGTACTTCATGCCATATAAGATTGGATGATCAGTCAATTGAATGGTATAGAAGTCCATCTAATTTTGATACAAGAAGAATGGAAACTGTATTTATAGATGGTATAGGAAATAGAATTATTGGTAAAAGCTTTGCGCGTCATCCGACAAATATAAGTATGCGGACTTTAATTAATAGAGTAACATATACCAAAGGTGATACAACTAAGATATTCGAAGAATTGGATAAACAATGGGATTCAATTGTATTGCAGAAAAAATGCGCAGCAGAAAATAAGCGTACTGATCCGATTATAGGTGAAGTTACATGTCTTACATGCCATAATGCGCATGCTTCACCAAATACGAGTGGAAGACTTAGAAAATCTTATGATTTTGGAATAAATTCATGTGTTAGGATTTGTCATCCGTATATTAAATTGAATAATAAAGGTGCATATTAAAATTATAATTTAAGTACAGGAAATTGAAAAAGCCCAATGAATTGGGCAACTACAATATATTGTAATGTAGTTGCTCGATTTATCGAGCCTAATTTAAGGAGTTATGATGGCAACAACAGGAGTTCTAAAAAATATAGCGCGTAAAGTTACGCTTGAATTGATTTATGAAGTAGTTGATGAGCGAACTAAAGAACTAAAAGAAGAAATTCAGGAAATAAATGTAGAAATAAGAGCTATGAATACACGTATGGATCAGCAATATATGGCTCTAAATGCAAGATTAGATCAAATATATGCAATATTACTGCAGGAGAAAAAGGTATAGGCAGCGAGCGAATTGCAATTCGCTGTTTCCAGGAGATTATTCATCATGGCTATTAAAGACAAACAAAAACACAATTTGTTTATAAAGGGTAAAATCATGAAAAACATTAAAAAAATAGGACTTGCATTAATTTTAATAAGTTCAATATTAATTACAGTATTAATCTGGATGCAGGATAAAGCTATTTCAATGATTCCAGGTACACCTCATGATTTTAACAATCGTAATTTAATTGCATGTTTAGGCTGTCATAGCTTCCATTTTTCTGAACAAGGGATGGCAGGAATAGATTCTTCAAGAGTATTCTGGCCTGGAAAAGTTCTTGATACAGATTCAGAAAAAACAATACAAACTGTATGCTGGGGTTGTCACGGACCAGGCGGAGTACCTGATGGAGTAACAGCATTTCAACAGCAAGGCTGGACAAAAGGGCAGAATTGCAAAAAATGTCATACTTCAGGTGAAATTGCTGTTTTTGAGCAGCTAGGTTTTAATACAACTTTTGTTCCTCCCAATATTAAAGATAAATTTTTAAGAACATATTCTCACCATCCGATTGACACAGATTCTACTATAGGTTTATTAGGTAATACTAATCATAGTTGTATAGGATGTCATACACCTCATGGAGCATGGGATTCGGGATATACTTATTATGGGAAAAAAGATACATATCCTTATCCAAAGCTATTGCGCGTAAAAGTTACAGATACAAGTTCAGCGCGAGGTTATAGAGGTTATGTATTTGGAACAGAAAAGTTCTGTTTTACCTGTCATGATTTATTATTTCCTAATATGAAAGATCCTGCAAACATAGCTTTTTGTTCAAATCCATCCTGTCATATAACAGGACAACCTTCAATCAGTGATCTGGGAAATGGATATTATAACTCTTCGCATGTATATAAATATACATCGCATACAGAAAGAGATATGACAAATGATTTTACAGATAGCCCGACTTATGAAGTTGGTCCAACCTTAACTCAACAATATATGTGGCATAAGAAAAGAAGAAGAAGTGATTATTATCTGGGCAGTGCGCATAAGTTTATGAATCGGCTAAACAATCCATATAGATCAGGCATACGAACAGATGGGAAGATAGATTCAAGCGATATTTCATGTTTAATATGTCATGAAATACATGGCGGCAGCAAAGATCCTAGAAGTAATAATTTGATGCGCGGAATAGAAACGCCGGATGGATATAAAGCATATTCACAAAATACATTATGTTATCAATGTCATGATGCTCAATGGCATTATGACTCTATAGTAGTAAATCCTAATTTTACATATCGTTATTACCGCTGGCAGACAACTGGTCAGGCGTCAGGGACATATGGTACGGATTATATAATACCATTATCCCCAAAACCTCATCGTGCGGATAAAGCAGGAAATAGAAAAGGGCATGGCGCTCAATTAGTAATAGATTATATAAAAGGGCAGACTTCTGATACTGCCGGAATAATATTTTCTGAAGGTGTACCTTGCTCAAAATGTCATGAACCTCATGGTACAGGACAGGAAAAAATGATTAAAGTTATTACTCAGGATGTTCATCGAAATGAAGATGACGGTCCAAGCACAGGACATCCAACAGGCGGACTTTATATTACCACACGTATTTATCCAAATTATTCAACAGTTTCAGTAAACAAATATAACACTACTTTTTTTAATAATTTTTGTTATGGATGTCATACTTCACCAGCTTTTTCAACAGTTGCTGTATATTCTGATGCTGGTCCAACTTATATTGATTGGAAAACAGGAAGTGCTGCTACTGGTTTATTTTATTCTGGTAAAAGTAAATTCGATTCCAGCAGTCATAAAAATGCTAAAAATATTTATGAAAGTATGTTCGGCAGACCTTCCGCAGGTTGCCGTGCATGTCATGAACCTCATGGTACAGATTATCCGGCAACAACATTAAAATTTGAAGAAAAATTGTGTTTTGATTGTCATCAATATGGAATAAGCAATCATAAAATAAGTTTTAAAGAATTATATGAAAGTGTTAGTGCAATTATGGAAAGGTCTGATCGTAAAGCAGGTTCAATGCATACTGTTTTTGATAGTTTTCAGACAGGATTCCTGACAGGTCCTGTAAATAGAAAAGTGGAATGTACAAACTGTCATAATACACATACTGCAAATCGACAATATCCATTAATGGATCCTGATTCACCAAAAGATATATTTAATACAACAACATTGCGAAGTGCTAATTCATTCTGCTTCAAATGTCATGGTGGAGATAGAGCAAATCCATATGTGCAAGGAGCCGGAGCAATTCCCTTTCCGGGTTATCGTCTATTTGGTTATAAATATGGAGATACGCTTTCAATAGCAAAAATAACACAAGCAGGTACCCCTGATATCAGATTACGTGATATTACTCAGCAAAATGCTGGAGCATGGGGTTATCTTTATAATAATCCATCGTTTGGTCAAGGTAGAGGAGATAGCGATAACAATTATGGACATCTAACAATAGATGCTACAGCTTTAGATGGTATTGAGGGTATAGGAGAACCAAATAAGATTCTTTGTATTGATTGTCATGAAATACACGCATCATCTAATATAAGATTAATTAAAGATGTCCCATTCCGTTATTCACGCAACCCATTTGGTGCTGCAACCATGAATTATGGTTATGATTCAACATCAGATTCAACAGTTACACGAGCCTTCTGTTTTTCATGCCATGTATTTGGAGTTAATGAGGGCGGTTCAGGAAGTATTGTATACTATTACAATAACGCAAAAAAAGTTGATCCATATAAATCAGCAAAAGGATATATAATCAGTACTCCAAACAATGACACAACAGGATATGGAGGAATTAAAAAAGGCGGATGGCTTGCCAGAGAATTAAGCAGACCATCAGTAGGTACTGGTTATGTTCTTCAGCATGAAACAACAGGTCAGGTTAAGGATTGGTTGTGTATAAACTGTCATTTACCTCATAATCCAAGACCTGTTTATACAAGCAGATGCCTCACAGATGGCAGGGAAAATGATATTGGTTATAGAGGCTGTCATAGCAGTACTGATGCGGTAACTCAAGGTCCTACTGGTAATCCATACAGCAGTACTTATAATGAATTTTTTGCTCCCCAATTTATTTCGCAGCATTCTGTGAAATATGATACAACCGGACAATCAAGCCTTGGTTCATATGGTTCTTATATTGATAATGAATGCGCTAAATGTCATGCAGTTGGTTCATTATATGATAATTTAGGTGCAGGTGCTGGTACTAATTATGGACATAATAATCATGGTATAAATTATAATTCAATAATTTCATCACGGGGCGCATCCCCAGTTGTTCGTGATGCAAATGCAAAAAATAATTTTATATTTTATGGATTTAAAGAATTTTTAAAACCTTTTGAAGTTAATTATACTTATAGTAATGAATTTTGTCTGGATTGTCATAGTAATGCCAAGTATGATGATCATGATGCATTTCCTTATACTTATGGCGCTCCTCCTGGTGGAAGTTTGGCTTCAGAAACTAATACAGACCCAGAATGGCCAAAATTTTCAGGTCCAAAAGCAAGTATAGATACAAATGGTGATGGGCTTATAGATAAAAATTCCATGTATGCTTCTGAATTAATTAGCGGTTATGAAAGACAATATGGAACAACATATCGTGTAATATATAGATTGGACAAAGCATGGTCCTATTATGGCGGGGGTCATGGAAATAAAGTATGGGAAAGTACAAAAGAAATGAAATCCTTTATTGGTGAAGGTAATATCCGCAGTGATACGACAACATTTGATAAAGTGTCTACATGGGATGAGGATATACTTGATGTCCCGGGCGGCAAAGGCGTACTATGCTTTGATTGTCATGAACAGCATGGATCACGTTTGCCAAAAAATTTAAGAATAATTGAAACATCATCAATAAAAATAAATAGAATAATTGGAATGAATAATGAGTATTTCTGCTATCAATGCCATGCAACACGATTTGACAATAATCGCCTGCCTTTATGGCCTGGTGAAATGATTTATGAATCCAGTGTTCATGGTTATGGTATTCAATATGATGGAGGCGTTCCTGCTCCAAGCGGTGGTGCATGGGATTCAACACTTCATGGAAATAGAGGTCCTGCAGCAACAAATATTGCCAAAGGTACATGTACAAACTGCCATGACCCTCATGGAAAAGGCTGGCGTGATGATAATTTAGATGGAAGAGCTGATTCAACCTATCCATCAATGTTAGAGGAACCGGAAGAAAGAGTATGCTATATCTGTCATTCAAATAAAAATACTCCAGCACCAAATTTATGGACAGGATTGGGTTATAAAACAGTTGTTGAAGTTCAAAATGCATTCCCTGGTAAAAATCGCGCTAAAAATATGAAAATTCAGTTTGACATGCCGCAATACTATAATACTGCCAGCGCTCATAATATATATAATAATGATACATCAAAAATAGAATGTACAGATTGTCATAACCCGCATTCAATGAAACGAAAGAATAAGATTGTTGCCTGGGGTGAGTCAACAGTTATGTCAAATTTAAGCAAAAATTACTGGAATCTGGATATAGATTCTACTGCGCGTGCAGTAGGTTTCTGTATACAATGTCATGGTAATGACACAAATAGCGATGGATATCCTGATTCTACAGGTGCATGGGGTCCAAGGATAGCAATAGCTCGCAATGATTTGCGTCCGGTAAATAAAAGAGTTAAATTCTGGAATGTGTTTAGAGGCGGAGTTGCTCAATGGGTATGGGATAAATCAACTCATGGCAATGTAGCTCAGGGTAATTTATCACGTCGAAAATATCAGGGGACTAATGGTGTATATCCGGGTCCAGATGGAGAACCAGGTTATAATTGGGGTGCAGTAGCGGAAATTTTCTGTATATACTGTCATGATCCTCATGGATCTCGAAATGAAAAACTGATAAGAACAGAATTCGGTACAGGAATAACTAAAAAACCAGTTAATTTAGGGTATCCAATGAGGAAAGAAGATATTTGTTTCCTCTGTCATGATGATAGCGGTAAATACGATAGTTCCATAGTTGAAGTAGATACTCCAATAGATTTAAAATCAGCTTATTATTTTGAAACTACATATAATGATATTAACCCATATACAGGTACTGGATATGGCGGAATATATTTTGATTCAAGCGATTTAATGCAGAAAATTTTAGGATATAAACGCCGTCAAACAACCCGTGGTCATCATCTGGTTTTATGGTTTGAACAGAATGATAATAGAGATGAGAAGGAAGATATTGGAGAAGTTAAGCTTTCCTGTTATAACTGTCATGACCATCATAAAGCATCATATAGTGATAATTCTACTCCAAGTGATTCGACAAGTAGTTTATATGCATGTACAGATCCCTATTATCCGCACGATCCAATGAAAGCAGATGTATTTTTCTGTCTGCGCTGTCATGATAGAGACACGGTAAAAGCTGATGTTAAAGGAACGTTAACTTTTGCAAAAACAGATATTTTATCAAATTATATACCAATAACAGATCCTTCAGTCCCTGGTTCAACTCAGGATCCTCTGCGCTGGAAAACAATAGCCGGTGGAGTTGGCGGTGGATTAAAAAATATAAGACAATTAGGAACTCTTGCTAATAATCCAGCCTACGTAACAGGCAAAGGTCCATTTTATAATAATCCAAAAGGAACAATAGTAGGTAATCCGGGAGATGAAAGGACTAAATTTATAAGCGGTCATGCTATTCAAGCAATAGGTATTTCTGTTGATTGTATATTTTGTCATGATCAGCATGGTTCTGAATACGGTAAAGTATTAAGAGATAAAACTAATAAAGATGCGAATCAGCGTCCATTAGGCGCTCCATGGCAGAGTACCAATATTATGAATATGTTAAGAGTAAATCTGGATGATAAAGATAATGATAAAATTATTGATTCTGATCCGAATAAAGCAGGCGGCAGTGATAATTTGCCGCAATCAGTTAAAACTGAACGCTGCCTTGGATGCCATAGCGGCGGTACAATGTATTGGGATAGTGATAGTACAAAATATCGTCCAATACCAATTGTTCCTCCGGGATATAGAGATGGATTCTTAGGTGTAAAAGGTGCGTTCCCTGAATATAATGCTCATGGAATGGTAAGGCATCCGCTTTTTGATATTCCAGGCAGAGATACAACTGATGCAAATGAATTTGCATGGATTAGAGCTAATACCTATTCCAAACCGATATATTTGTATTATAATATGGATAGCGGTATGACAACGCGTAAGGAAGATATTTCATCAGTATATGCGACAAAACGTGTTTTAAGATGGGATAGTTTAAGTGTTAAAGGCAAATCAGGATGGGGCTGTCAATGTCATGCAAGTCATAATCCATATATACGCGCAACAGATGCGGGATATGTATATGCTTGTTTTGACTGTCATGGGAAAGAAGTTACGGGTGGAATTCCAGCTACACAGCTTGAATTTGAAGGGCCAAGTTCAAATATATATAAAGTTAAATCAAAGCATCCAATTAAATATTATATCAAAGGATATGAATCAGCTCGTGAAGCTGATCCGCTGAATGATGGCAGAGCTCCATTATATATAGAGTGTCTGAAATGTCATTTGCAGATGAAACCTGAAGCAGCAATAACTCCGGAGGATCCGAATATTGAGCTTTACCATATGGAAGAGAGAGTTCATCTTGTTAATCCATTGCTTGCAGATACAACTAAAAAATTTGAAGATGGTAAATGGCAGTATATGCAGCTAAGAGAATGGTATCCAACAAATACAGTTGGGAACTGGATAAAAAAAGCAAGAGATTTTTATGATTTAACAGATACTGAATTTGATTCAGTATCAAGTTATAATATGCCGGCAATAAATAATTTCTGCCTGCATTGTCATTATATTAAAGGATTTCAACCTGGAGGAATTTTTTATAATGGCATGACAGAGGCAGAAGAAAGAAGCAGATATGATAATAGTCCATTGTATACCAGAGGAGACAGCACAATGGTTAAATTTACTGGTAAAGATGCTGATGGATATTGGGGAATATATTCTCCGCCTCAATTGCCTGATAGTACTCTTTTAGGAGTACATTTCAACCTTGTTCCGGGAAATTCTAGAACAGACGGACGATTTGGCGCTAACCTATATAATAATAATCATGGACTGACATGTACTGATTGTCATGAACAGCATGGATCTCCTGCACGCGGATTACGTCAGCAGTTTGCAGAAAAGAATGGTGATTCTACATTGCCATACTATTATTTATTAAGAAAACATATTGATTCAAAAGATTACAATTTAGATGGTAAAAAAACCCGTTCATGGCCTATAAATGATGATGATGATGTTCTTGATGATGCAGGTTACTGCAATTTCTGTCATGGAAACAATCTTGTTGCGGATAGAACAAATGATTATGGTAAAAAAGAAGTTGGTCCAACAACATTAATTGATCCGGTAGGACCTGTTGAAGCAGGATATTATGATACAATGAACTTATTCAGTAAATTAAATGGAGGAGTAGGCAGACATCATGCAATCAGTCTAAAAGATAGACGCGGTGAAGATACATATTATGGCAGTTGGACCGGTGGTACAAAATATTCAGGCAGATATTTAAGCAGATGGGATTCTTCTGATGATGCTCAAGTTGATTGTACTGATTGTCATAATGTTCATGTTGTGCAGAGAGGTAAAAAACTTGTTACAGCTAATTTAGATTCTACGCCGGTATGGCAGTATGCTATAGATTATGATAATGAATTTGGGCAGGGCAGACCTGACAGTATGTTCTGCATGGAATGTCATGGAACTAAAACTCCTGATCCCAAAGGTACAAGAGTAGAACGAAAATCAAAAGATAAAGCAACAGCAGTTTTTGATGTATTACAAGTTATTGATCCATATACAAGTGAATTAACATATGAAACATCATATATTGGATTAATTAAATTCCCTGCATTCCCATTAGGAGCAAATACTGGTGTTGAATGGGACAATGGTAAATGGAATAAATGGAATAAAGAAGCATTTGAAAGTACAGGACACAGGAGAAGAAAAGATAAATATGGTTATTATTATTTAAGACCATATTCTGTTTCATGCGCTGATTGTCATGATCCGCATGGTTCAAGCAATTATAGAATGCTGAAAGAATTTCCAATAAATAGATTCCAGGTTTTAAGAGGGGCACCAACTATAATAATGAATACTCAGGGAGTTAAGAATATTAGGCTTGAAACAACAAGGATTTATGACCCAAGACTTTTAAGCACCTATCCTGGAATACCAAGAGATTATCCGGGTTATGAAAGCTCATATACAAAAGGAATAAGAAAACGTTATGAAATTGGAGAAAAATCCAATGAATTCTGTTTTGGCTGTCATTATTATTTTGAAACAACCATACCTGAATTTCCAGGCAGAGCTGAATATGTTGTAAGAGATTTTGGTACTACAACTGTTGAATATGATCCAGCTAATGGCAGAGGTACAGATCTTGGTAAACGAAAACTATGTTTATATTGCCATAATCCGCATGGTACCAAAATACAAAATGCTACAACGTATAATGAGAGGACAAAATCAGTTACAGTTGGAGGTCCAAAAATTGTTGAAAAATTGCTAAGACATGATAGGCCGGTAGATATGAGACGTGAAAATCCGTTAATACCAGGTTATGCTAATCCAAGATTTGGATTTGAGCTGAAAAATCCTAATACTCCACCGGCATATACAGGCTTGGAGTATGATTCTACTCCGCAAAATCTATCAATAGGGAGAGTAGGAACTCCATTTGCAAGACGAGGCGGATATGTATTCTGTAATAATAGCTGGTGCCATCCGTCAGAAAATGTTTTACCTAATAATTTCATTACCAGTACATTGCAGAATCAAGTATTTAATAATAACTTATATGCTAATGATAATGTTTCAAAATTACGACGTACACTTAGAGATGGCCCAAATTATAGAGAAAAAACCTTGTTTGATGGATTTGATCTGGATCAGGGTAGATTAACATGGGGTGGAACCTGGGATACAGCAGGATCTGGAACATATTCCACTAATAATGAGTATGTTGTTTCTGGTGCCAAAGGCAGAGTAACATCCTGGCATCCGCTGAAGGATGATAGAATGTTCTGTGTAAGCTGTCATTATCCTCATGGTTCGCCGGCAAAAGTAGTAAAATTTGTTTATCCTGCTGAAGACTATAGAAGAAAGACATCTCCAATGGGAGCAATAAATGATTATTATTTTATGAATGGATCCGGATTTGCTAAAGATAATCCTGATTTGCGTGCACCATACTACCGCAATAAATACTGGCCATATATGTTTATGAATGGAGAATATTATAGCGGCGCAAGATCAACTTTGGCACAAGCATATGCAGATACAGCAAGTTATTTCATAACTAATCAATACCTGCCAAATGCTAGCGGGAATCAAACCTGGTATGATTATAGAACTGGCGCAAGACCATGGAAATACTTGCAAAAATATTGGGGTACTGTTGGGCAGAATTTAATTGCTTTGCAATCAGGCGCAAGTTTTAGCTGGAATGGTGTAACATATTATAGAATCAATCCTCCTGATGATGCAAATGACTTCTGTTACCTCTGTCATCGCGAGCAGGATATAATTGGAGTAGATCCAATGACTATGGGGCAATATGGACAATATTATCAAACTGCTGGAATGACAAATTCCAATACAAGATTCAGAGGTCATGAAACAGTAAAAGGCGGAGCAAGAATTTCAAAAAACATTGCTCCAAGAAATAGTGCGGTAACATTTGCTGGAGATGGAAAATTTGTAGGTGTAAACAATGAAGTGCATCTATTCTCCTGCTCAAGATGCCATAGACCGCATTCAACAAGAAATGAAAAATTGCTTGCAACCCGCTGTTTTGGTGATAAAAAAACGAGAAATAGTGAATATACTGGAGGTGCCAGCGGTAGGCCGTATGGCAGTGGAAGCTATTATAACTATGGTGATCGTGGATTACCGCCATATTGGGGTAATCCATCTGACGGCGACAGAGATCCTTCATATGATACTCAATATGGAGTAGCTCTGTGTCATCCATATGCTAATGGCGCAGGCTGGCCTCCGCTTAGTCCAAATTTTATCGGATGGCGAAATGTATTTATGCCTAAATATTATTTTATTCGAAATCAACCTGTAACACAGCTTATAGCATGGGGTGAGGAAACACGCGGTGGAAATACAAACAATCTATATGAGGGATATTTCAATAGTACATCACTTTTTACGCTTGATATAGGCATGCCGGCAGTACCAAGAATCAGACATGCTCAGAATGATGTACTTATAACATGGAAAATGGATACCACAACTGATCCGAAATTTAAAACACTTTTCTATACTATGTATTTAATAACAGATAAGAAGATAAATGATTATGATCCAGTATCAACAGGTCTTACTCAGACTTATGTCAGATATGCGGATAGAGCGCAGATGTATGATACAGGTTTAATCAGATTAAGACCGCGTATTACACCAGGGTTTGATACAGCAGGCGGTTATGCATTTTTCTGGATGCCTTATGGTGATATTTACGGCGAAATAAGAGACAGACAGAAACTATGGATTGGTATCACAGCTTTAAATGCAAGCGGTAATGAGTCCATGCTTGATTGGAAACGTACAAGCGTTGATAGTACTTCGCTTAATGTTCCTGATACAACTCCGCCATTACCATGGTACGATAGCTCATTCTCAAGAAGATGGGATACAACAATTTTCTATACAGGTGTTAGATATGAATATATTAAAGGACACAGCTATTATGACACAGTAAATGCACGCGGTTACAAGGTAGAACAGCGTCCGGGCTGGCGTGATGTTGAATTTTTCTTCTTTGATCCAGGTGATAATGGAGATATTGGAAGATATGAAATATGGTGTAAATACGAAAGTACAGCAAACAGAGGTATCCTATTTAATTCAACATACAGGATTCAATGGAATGATGTTGATAGAGCTATCAGTTATTTCCCTGGTACTGATGCTGCTCATACATCAACACTATATAATAAACATAATCCAAATTCAATTTCAGGTCAGAATCTAATGCAATTTGTCAGAGATACATCTACATTAGGGCAGTATTGGACATTTACAATGAAGGCATTTGACAGCACAAACAATTATTCATCAACAAAAATATTATACAGGATTATAAATCCAAGACCTGAAACTCCTGTTATTTATAAAGTAGATATGGATACAAATGCTGGCAATAATTCATGGCCATTTAATATGACAGGAAGAAGCAGAATTGCTATTGAATGGAAATTACCATATGATGATGCAAATGATTTTGGCGATCCTAAATATGGCGGTTCAGTAGTTAAGTATAATATTTACAGAAAGAAAAATACTACTTCAGCGCTAAATTTATTTGTTGGACTTCCACAGCAGGCTGATTTACGCGCAACAATAAAATTTGGCGGAAGAAAAGGTACACGGTATACAATGTATTCATATGAATCAACAGTATTTCAAAGATTTGACAGCGCAGCAAGCGGCGATGCATTTGGATATATAAGGTTTGTTGATTGCATACCAAATATTGATGACAGAGTTAATGGATTTACAACTCCAACTGATTTATCTCTATATTATCATTATGTTATGGTAGCTATAGATGACAGGGATAATAAATCAGATCAATCTAATGAAATCACAGATATGCTGATGCCAAAAGGCGTACAATCAACCTGGACTCTTAATCCTTTATGGCCAGGGAAATTTGCCGATAGTAAGATTGATGTAAATTTCCCAGGTCTTGGATCTTCAACATGGGGTGGAGTGGGTTATTTAAACGAAACGTTTATTAAATGGAGAAGAGATTGGACTACTGGTATATATGACACTATACATATATCTGAAGCCTGGGGTTTAGATTCCACAACTTTTGAACCAAAAGGAGCAATTTTAGGAAACACATCATTTGCTTCCGGATATCTGGATTCATCTCGAACAACATTTAGTTTAAAGGATAGAAGACCCGGAACATATGTTATTGCATTATGGGAGCAATATTCCTATAGTTATTCCACTCAAACAGTTATAGGACTTCTAAGAGGCAGGGTATATATTCCGGCAACTGTTGGCAGTTACACAAAAGCGCAGATTGAAGATGGCAGATATACCTGTTATGTGCGTCTGCGAAATTCATTGGGTACGGTAATTCAAATAACTAAAATACCAAATTTTAGGAGCGGTGACTATTACTTCTTTGAAAATGTAATTCAAGCAGCAGGTGGAGATTATTATTATCAGATTGATGCCTGGATTGATATTGATCCGCCATATTCTTCGGGGTCCGCTTATATGACAACAGGAATATATACCGGTGGTGGAGCCGGTCGAGGTATTTGGAGACCTGATCCGGGTGATGTATATAGCGCTCCTATATTTATTTATGTTACTTCAACAGGAACATGGTTTACTAACTATTTAGTTGATTTTGACGGAAATGATATTCGATCAACAGTAACATGGAGCGTACAGCCGTAAATTGATTGTATAGGCAGGAGCCCATAATATAATGCATTGTAGTTGCTCGATTTATCGAGCTTAATTTAAATGTATAGGAATTTGAAAGTATTAAAAAGTAAAACTAGATTCCCGCTAAAATCCTGCGGGAATGACACAACCTATTGCATGTCATCCCCGACATGTTTTATCGGGGATCTAATTTAAAGTTTCGGAGCGAATTATGGAAATGTCAGAAGCTATTAAAAAAGTTTTGCAGGAAGTAATTGTCCCAGAACTTAATGAAATAAAAGCTGAATATAACGAGATCAAAACAATATTGCAATTTACCAATAAACGATTGGATGATATAAATGCGCAACTTATTGATCAAAGCAGAAGAATAGACGACACAAATAAGAGAATAGATAAGTTGTATGAAGTAATTGTTAGACGTGACGAACATCAAAGCTTACAATTGAGAGTTCAAAAACTAGAATATGATATAATGGAAATAAAAAATAAATTAGTAGCATAAAATGATTTATGAAACAAAATTAACTGAATTGCAATAATTTAAAGTAGAGACGCAAAATTTTGCGTCTCTACAGCATATCAATTATTTGTAGTTGCCTGATTTATCAGGCTTAATTTGAATTTTAAATTTTAAATCTTGAATTTTAAATTTGTTTTAAACAAAGGTGATTGAAATGAAAAAAATAACAAATTTTCTTATTATTATTATTGGTATAATTGGTATATCTACTTTGACATATGCACCTTGGAACACATTTTGGTCTCCACCGTCAACAGAAAAAGTTATTCGTGTTGAAGATACGAGGGGTCCATCGAGAGTTAGATCCATGAAGGCAGTATATAATCAAGGTACAAATAGATTCAATCTTACATGGACACAGGCATATGACAGTAATTACCCCGGTTTTTCTGATTGGACTAAAGGGCTGGCAGCTATGCCATATTATATATATGTCAATGTTAATGACTGGAGCGATTATTTACCAAAATATGCTTTTCCTGTGTCGCAATATAGTTATTATACACTGCTGGATACAGGTAATGTTCCAATTAAAAAGCTTTTTATATTAATTGATTCTACCAGTAATACATCATGGCAATATACCCCAAGTGATGGAAATAAATATTATTTTATGATAAGAGCAATGGATGCGGTAGGTAATCTGGGTGATCCATCGTATTCTTTTGATGTAAATGATTATAATACATCAGATATATATTCAACACCTTTAAAAATAGAAACTCTTATGGGAAGAATAAGACCAAAAGGAAGCCGCGCAAGATTAACATGGAATGTTCCTTTAACAAGTTCTGCGGTTGATACCCCTATTTCTCCTGACTATGAAACCAGCTATTCTTATAATGTTCTAGTACGTTTTGGCGGAACTAAAAATACACCTGCAGGTTATGATACAACTGTTGTACGAGGATTGGCAGTCAAAACATGGGATACAACAGTACCTGAAGGAGGATTGACCGGTATAGGTAAATTTGAATATTTACGAAAGGGTATTGGTTCAAGAGTTATTGCGGATTTTTTTCCTGATAGTGTTCAATTATATGATCAGGGGCAGTTAGCTATTGGTATTCCTTCGGGTAAATATTGGAGTTTTGCTATTAGAGGATACAGGAAAAATGTAAGCGGTATAGTTACAGGCGGTATTCCGGGCGCTGGCAGCGGTATGGGGAATAAAATAATTAACGGAAATTTTGATGGAATCGCAAAGAATATTAATCAAAATTTATCATATGTTTATGGCTGGAGAGTAGGGAATACAGGTTTACAAGGTGCGGTTTCCTCGTTGAATCCTTCAAATTATATAAGTTCAAGATATTCACTTAATTTAGCGAATGGTGGATATGCTACAACTAATATAAATATTCCTATAACTCCGGGTAAACGTTACTATTGTTCAACAATGGCTTTTGGTCCAGCAAGTTCGCAGACAAAATTTTATCAATATGATACGAATAATGTATATCTTTCTGATAGTAGTAGTTCATCTTATACTCTTCCTGGTGCTTGGGTTCCTTTGCCAAAAGTTACTTCTGATGGAATTATTACCGCTCATCCTAGTGTTGATTATATTAGAGTTGCAATTCCTGGAGTATCAACGGGAAATACAAGTTATGATAATGTTCAGATGTTCCCCGTAGATTTTTTGAATAATCCGGCTTTAAAAGAATATCCGACAATTGTTTATATTGATGATAATACACCACCGTATAAAATCAACAATTTTTTAGCTAAAACAACATTTGGTTATGATATAGATTATATTGATGTAAGCTGGTCCCGACCACGCGATATACCATACAATTATATTGACAGCACAACAATATACCTGTCACTTAATATCCCTTTTACTGAAGCCACTGATCCGGTAACAATTCCTACTTATAGATATTACCCAAAATTTAGACCGCAGGATACTACATATCGGATACTTAACTTAAATCCTGGATCTCTTTATTATGTTGGAGTTGTTGCCAGAGATAAAAATTTGAATTTATCACCAATGTCAAAAGTTTATGATGTTATTGTTGGTTCGCCATCAGATAATGTAAAACCAGAATCAGCTTATTTAAGTCAGCAGCCAATATTTAAGAAAATTGATAATAAAATTACATTATACTGGACGAATGTTAATGATTATGATGATTTTGGTCAATTTACCAAAATTGTTGATAAATACTATGTATATCGCAGAAGAGAAAATAGGGTAGGGAACAGGTTATATGATACATTAGCAGGATATTTATTGGGTAGTTTTGAGCGAAGGCTTCAGGGTTGGTATTTAGGCACAGGTACAGCATACACAACAACAGCGCAAAGATTTTATGGGACTACATCTTTATTAGTTCTGGGCACAGGAGAAGTATATAATTCAACAAATAGATGGGCGTATTTTGATACATCTGGACTAAATGGTAAATATTTTGAAACTGTACGGGTATCAGCGCATGTGTATAATAATTCGCCAATTAGTACGGATAGACCAAAATTGTCAATAAATGCAGTAGCAGCGGGTGTACGTGGATATTGGACCTTCAATGAAAATGGAGGCAGCTATATTTATGATTCTTCAGGTAATGGTATTAATGGTCAGCTTCAAGGTTCCCCGACATGGACATCAGGGGTAAGAGGTGTAGCAGGTGATTATGCATTACGTTTTAATGGAAATAATTATATAGGGCCTATAAGTCTTTTAGGTTCTAGAGATTCTTACAGTTTTACTTCTTATACAGTTGAAGCATGGGTACAACCTACATATATTAATTCTGAAACATGGCATCCAATTGTTTCAAAAAATTATGATGGGAGCAGTGTTCCTATTAGTTTGTGTTATTGCGGGACGAATTATTATGGAGATGGAAGAAGAGGTTTTAGTACGGGTTTTTATCTTAATAGCTGGGGATGGGTAGGAGTAGCTACAGGAGAAGTTCCAGAAATTAATAAATGGTATCATGTAGTTGGATCATTTGATTATCCTTCTCGAACATTAAGAATATACGTAAATGGTCAACTTAAGCAGTCAAGAGTTTTATCTTCTGGTTATTACATACCAAATAATACTCAACCAACATATATGGCTGTATTTTACTGGTCATCATCATACAGATGGAATGGTGATATTGATGAGGTGACGGTCTATAATTATGCATTAGATGCGCCAACAATAACAAGGCATTATGATAATAAACGAAATGGTACTGTGGGTATGAATATATCAAAAATTTTTACAGAAGTAGCTCCTGGAGTTAACTGGAATACAATAGCTTTAGGTGCGAAATTGCCATTTGCAGGTAATTGGGAAGCACGCGCCGGTTTGGCTTCTGGCAATTCTTCCGGCGGTGCAGCTAATGCAGCTTCCCGTATCTTCTATGACAATGTTTCCGTAGATAATGGCTTCCCAAGATTACGCGCAACAGGGGCAGTTGGTGTTTTTTATGATTCAATAGTGCCAAATCCTTCAGGTGGTCAGACTTTTGCTCAAGCACCAGTTGATGATACAACAAAAATTATGAAAAATGCAATTTATTATTATGGTGTACGCGGGCAGGATGAAGCAATTAGACCTAATGGAAAAAATATAGGTTATACTGGTGTATCGCAAACATCATCAGGTGTTGAAGATTATGTATTTACAGATATTACTCCGCCAAGGTTTGATAGTTCATTTATTCCTCGAGCCAATTACTGGAGATATGCAGATACAACTATTAATAAATGGTGGAATAATTATATTTATAATCCATACAGTTACACATGGAATAATCCTAAAGATATATTTGGGACAACATATATTTATGATTCAGTTTTGCTTAATGGAACAACCCGAACAGTATATAATTATAATACAACCAGAATAGGTGTATGGATGGAAAATAATTATATAAATTTTAATAGTCCAGCCTCTTATGCAGGAGCAGGATATGGAGTTGGCAATAAATATAAATGGGGTGACTATATAAATTTTGAAGTAAGAATAAATAAATTTGAACCTGAACGGGCAAAAACAGTTAAAGCTATTTTTACCGCTGTAGATGATAGTGGTGAAGAAACAGGAGTTTATATAGATAAAGATGCTCAGCAGAATTACAGATATAGAATAAGTCATATGATTACAGCAGAACCTGACATAGATCCAAATTATCCAAGACCAGGCAATCCGCCAGCATTCCCAAATACTCGAGGATATAGAGTCTCTGTTTATGCTGTAGATAAAGCTTATAATACAAGCGCCTATGATACAAGCTTTTCAGTAATGCTTGATAACACGCCGCCAAGCTGGAGATGGCTGTCAGGACCTAAATTTGTAGGCGATTATACTAGAGCTTACTGGATGTTTGAAACAACAGGAGCTGGCAATGCTGTTTATGATTCAAGCTGGAGTGCAAATCCTAAGGTTAATGGTACGCTTTATTCACCTGCAACAATTGAGAAAGAATCTTTTTATACTAAAGTTTTAAATCTTGATAGAGGAGCAAATAATGGATATGTAGATTTTACTACTTCAGAAAATACTTATTATCCTAATGGGATTCTTGCTTTTAATGGTATTAATGAAACAGGAAGAAAGTTTACTGTAGAAGCATGGGTAAATCCTTATGATACTACTGGATGGGATGGTTTAGAGCAGGTAATTGTTGGATCATGGAATAATACATCTGGTAGTATGCCATGGAAATTAGCTTTATATGGAAGTCAAGTTAGATTTTACTTGAAAACTATAGGACAGGGTTCTGCAACTTTTGATGCAGTATTAGGAGCAATATTAGTTCCCAAAAAATGGTATCATATTGTTGCAACATATGAGAGCTCGGCAGTAAATCCTGTCAATATATATGTAAGAAGTATTAATTCCTATAACTCTGTGAACAGAACAAGAGCATCTCCTAGGAGTATAGCAGCAAAAAATTCAAATGATAAATTAATTGTTGGAGGAAGTGGGGATGGTACAACCAGTAATTTTAGAGGACATATTGATGAGATTTATATCCATAATGGCAAAGCATTAACTAATGCTGAAATTATAGAACGTTTCCAGGAAAAAGGCATCTGGATAAAGAAATATCCTAAACCAAGAGGAAAGGGTAAAACTGGCAAGGGTAAAAAATAATGAAAATAGAATATGATAGTGAAGTAGACGCATTATATATAAGAATTCAAGAAAAAAAAGTATTTCATACTAAAGAATTAGAAGAAGGAATTAATATTGATTTAGATAAAAGAAATAAGATTATTGGCTTGGAAATAATTGGGGCAAAAGAACGATACAATCAGAAGGATATTTTTAATATATCAACTGAAAACTTAATACTTGAAAAAGTATAGGAATTTGAAAGTTTTAAAAGTAAAACTAGATTCCCGCTAAAACACTGCGGGAATGACACACCCTCTTTTGTGTCATCCCCGACATGTTGTATCGGGGGATCTAATTTAATGTATAGGAAATTGAAAGCGCCCAATGAATTGGGCAACTACAACATATTGTAATGTAGTTGCTCGATTTATCGAGCCTAATTTAAAAATTTTTGAAACATAAAAATAACTATCAGATAGATTAAAGTAGAGATATATATTAATAAAAATTAAAATGCAAAAATTAAAATGCAAAATGACAAATCAAAATTTAAAATTGAATTTAAGAAACGTTTATATAGCTTTACACTTATATTAAAATTAAAGGGTAAAAAATAAATTTGATTTTTAATATGTAATTTTGATATTTAATTTTTAATATTTTATTTGTTATTATATAAAAGAGGTTAAAAACATGAAAAAGATTTATTATGCTATTATAATGCTGATATTGTTTAATATGATATTTTTTATTCCTCTAGATAATGTTTATGCTGGTGGAGTAATTACTACGCTTGCAAAAGATAGGGGAATAGAATTATATTGGGGTATTCCTAAATATAATACTGATGATACTCAATGTTTTGATCTTGTCGGTGTTTATCTTTTTCGCAGTTTAAATAAAGATGGCCCATTCACTATGGTTACACCCAAACTTTTTCCGCCAACTCAGCGCTGGTGGCATGATGATCAAAAAGTTAATGGCGTTACCTATTATTATAGATTAAAAGCTATTGATGATGTTGGTAATGCAAGTGAATACTCTGATTTTGCTGAAGCCACACCTTTAGGAGATACCAGTCCCCCAGAAGCTCCATTTATTACCGTTGTTATAAATGGTAATTGCGTAGATGTTTCCTGGAACCCGTCATATGATGATCAGGGAATAGATCATTATAATATTTATCGCGCTTTAACTGAATTAAAAGATGAATATATGTCGCGTACACGTAAAGGCATTCCATCCTTAATTCAGCCTTTAACAAATGTTGACGGCGAAATACTCAATTTTTCAGATTGTTCAGCTCAAGCCGGAACATTCTTTTATTATGCTGTAACTGCTGTTGATTTATCCGGGAATGAATCCAAATGTTCAAATGTTGTTGTTATTAAATTCCCTGGAGTTGATACTAATGTTCCAATAATTGAATCAATCAGTGAAAATACAAATAATAGACCGCAAAAAATCGGGAAAGAAATTAATATATTGGTAGTTGGAGAATCAAAACTTATTACAACTTATACACTTGGGAGCCTGGCATTAAATCAACCAATGATTGAAACAGCAAAACCCGGTACATATTATGCTGTTTATAAAGTAAAATCAGGTGATGATGGAACCGCTATCCCGATTACTGTAACTATGACAGATAGTGCTGGCAACAAAATAGAAAAAAATTGTCCGACAGCAATTACAATAGATACGCTACCTCCGGCAGAAGTTAAAAATTTGGAAGTAACAACTGGATTTGATACTACAATTAAAAGTACAAAAGGTATATTTAATATTATCTCTAAAGTTGAACTATCATGGACAAAGAATGAAGAAGCAGAATATTATAAGATTTATCGAGCAGAGAATCAAATTAATGATCAGAATATCAAACAGGCAACAATCGTTGCTAAACGTCTTGTAAAAGATACAATATATTATAAAGATTTAACAGCTACACCGGGTAAAACATTTTATTATGCAGTTGGAAGTCTGGATCTGGCAGAAAATATAGCAATTGGACAGAATGCAGAAATCAAAGTTGCCGCAGATATTTATCCGCCGAAAATTGCAAAGATTATTGAAGATACTTATGGTGTACCGCAGAAAGCCGGCAATACAATTCAAGTAGTTTTATACGGAGAACCAAGCTGTATAGCTTCTTATGATATTGGTACGAAAATAGTTAATATGCCAATGGAAGAAGTGCTTGTTGGTTCAATACATACAGGAACATATTCCGGTAAATATGTTGTTAAACAGGATGATGATGTTGATAAAGTACAGATAGCAGGACATTTAAAAGATATTTTTGGAAATGAAGCAGTATTAAAAACAGAAACAGAAATAGGAATCAAAACTCGTTCAACAGATACTACACCTCCTGAAATAACAAAAATTTCTCATGATCGAGAAAATTATGTGCTTATTGAAGGCGAACCGATAAAAGTAACTCTTGAAGGTGAACCTGATTGCATTGCTTTTTTTGATATCGGAGTAATGAAAAGAGGAATTAAACTTTATCAGACAGAGACAAAAGGTATATATGAAGGTATTTATGTTGTACAGTCAGGTGATAATATTGGAAGTGCGAATATTATAGGTTATTTGTCTGATGACAGCGGTAATGTATCTACTAAAAATGCTGAAAATACAATTACTATTGATACATCTGTAAAAATTGTTTTATCAAAAGAACCATCATCAGTGGAATATTTACCTGCAGACAGCACAAGTATTGTTGATATTATTGCTTCTGTAACCAATGCGCATGATGCACCGGTTGAAGGCAGAAAAATAGATTTTCTTTTAGTCAGCAATTTTGGAACGGTAACAACACTAAACGGAATTACAGACAGTCATGGAAATGCAAAAGGCAGATATCAAGCAGGGCTTGTTGTGCAAACCGCATATATTTCAGCAGAAGATGTTGAAACAGGTATAGCAGGGATTACATACATAAGAACGACCAAGACTGCGGAAGTAGAGATTACTTTGCAGGCATTACAGCGCAGATTAAGGACTTCAAATGGTATGATGTATATTGATATGGAAGCGCATCCTGAACGTATTACAGCAGATGGAAATAGTGTTTCAATAATCACTGCAACAATAAGAAAGATTGGACTAACAGGTGTCCCCGGTCCTAAAAAAAGTGAAGAAACAGAAACAAATAAAAACAACGATGAAAGAATTCCGGGAGAAAAAGTATATTTTAATATAGTTGACGGACCTCCTGGCGCGCAGGGTGAAATACGTATTCATCCAAAATATGCTGATTCTGAAGCAGGTGTTGCTGTTACAGATGTAAATGGCGAAGCAAAAGCGATTTATACTGCCGGAACCAGGATAGGTTTAGTTATAATTAATGCTACTGCGCCGCTGTCAATTGATAAGGGTGGTGCTGTTGCTGAAATTATTGGTGTTGTATTAATTGCCGGCGAAGTTAGATATTTAACTATCACTGCTGATCCAGCATTGCTTAATGCAGATGGACAGAGCAGATCTACTATTACTGTTGAAGCGCTGGATAGTTTTAAAAATCCATGTGAAAATATCAATGTTGATATCAAGGTTGATCCTCCAATTGCTGAATATGGAAGTATTGTAGGATTTGAAGGCAGCGGTAAAAATGTTACTACAGGCAAAGATGGAAAAGCAACTGCTGAATATGTTGCCGGTACAATACCTGCTAAAATAACTATTAAAGCCACAGTTACTTCAAATACTCCTATAGATGATGGAGTGGTTTCATATGATCAGAAAAAGTATAAAGAAGCTATTGACTTTTTCAAAAAAGCAATAGCTGATTATCCTCAGGATAATTGGTCTGATGATGTGTATTATATAATGGGAAATTGCGAAGAAATTGAAAAAACATATAATGATGCTATTAATAGTTATACTGAAGTAGTGCGATATTATTTTGGCGGACCATGGGCTGATAATGCATTATATAGAGTAGGTCAGGTTTATGAAAAAATGGCAGATTACCCAAAAGCAATTGATGCATATCAGGAATTAATAGACAACGCATATCTTTTAGAAAGCAAGGAAGTTTATAAAAATAATTTAATAGATAATGCTCTATTCCGAATGGCTGTTATGTATGAACGCCTGGAACACTATGAAATGGCAAAATCAACTTATCAGGAACTTATTGATAGATTTAAAACTACAGATGAGATTTCACTCGTAGACGATGCAGAAAAAGCATTAGAAGATTTAAGAGCAAAAGGATACTAAAAAATATTTGAACATACCAAAATATATCCAATCTGGAATTTTTTTACTAAAATAAAATTAGCAATTTTTTTAATAATTACTCTTTGTGTAATTTCTATTTTTATCACATTTCTTTCTATTGAAAGCAATAAAGAACAGCTTGAAATGGAAATATACCATTCATGGTGGTATATAAGTATATTACTCACTTTTTTTTTAAATGTGTTAATTTGCAGCTTAAACCGTTTACCCGCAACTTTTAAACTATTTAAACAAAAAAAAATAGTTCCTATAACAAAAGAGACAATCTATTCATATCCAGTTAAATATGTATTAAATGATTCTCCTGACGAAAAATATACAAAAATACTTGATAATTTAAAAAGAAAGCACTATTATATAATAAATAAAGATAATTGGATATGGGCAGAAAAAGGCAAATCAAGACACTGGGGTTCTTATTTAATTCATCTGGGTATTCTATTATTTATTATTGGCTATATGATTGGAAAGCTTTATGGATTGCTAGGCACATTTATTATTTATAATGATACTGATACAGATTCATATTATAATTGGTACAATAAAAAAGATGAGTTTTTTGATTATAAAGTGCGTCTTGAAAATACTGAAATAAATTATTATCCAATAGATATTCTAATTGAAATTGCTGAAAAAAACGGTAAAACACGAGAATATACATTGCGTGAAAAAGAAAATATAGATGTAATAATTGGAACAGAACCATACCTTATTGAGTTTTATCAGTTTATCCCTGATGCAATGATCAGAGATAACATAGTTTATGAAATTTCAAAAGTCAAAGCAAATATTTGTTTTGCATTTAAAATATATAATAAAAATAATTTTGAATTAACAAATTTTATATTTAAAGATAATATATATGTAAATTCGACAGAAAAACTGGGTTTTAAATTATTAATTAAAAATTTTAAAATTATAGAAAAAGAAGTAAAAGCAGATTTGGTTTTTTTAGATAAGAAAGTAAAAAATAATACATTAAAAAGAGAAAAACTTGCAATTAATAATCCTGTTAATTATAAAGGAATAACATTCTATATAGTTGAATATGGACAGGATGACTATAGAAATATTAATTTAGGATTGCAGATTACAAACGATCCCGGATTAATACTAGTATGGATTAGCTTCATTTTAATGATTAGCGGAGCAATACTTTCTTTTTTTGTTTATCATAAAAAAATATTGGTATTAAAAGAAAAAAATCAAATTATAATCGGTGGTACTTGCTTAAAAAATAGATTTATTATTGAGAGAGAGATTAAGAAGATTTTATAAAAAAGGAGGAATTCTAAAATGAAAAAATTAATATTATCATTATTTGTTGGAATTACAGCTTTTATTTTAGTGTCTTGTTCCGCAGCAAAAATGGAAGTTGTAAAAGAACCGGGCCCTTCAATTTCTGGTATAATTTATGATGAAAGTGGAGTACCATTAGAAAATGCTGTTGTATCAGTGTATCTTTCAAATGCTAATTTATTTCATGGTCCGGATAATTTTAGTTCTAATTTTACAAGAAAAGATGGTATTTTTAGTATTAAAAATTTATCAGATGGAGTATATTTTTTAGTTGCCAGGAAAAGAGTCGGTGGAACGGTCACTGGACCGCTTATGGCTGGGGATTACAATGGTGAATATGAAAATAATCCAGTTAAAATAGTAAATGGGAAAACGGTAAAAATTGAAATAGTTGCAAAAAAAATTGAAGGATTAATGTTGTTTAGTCCAATGCATGCTTCAAAAAATCGTATTCTGATAAAAGGAATAGTAAAGGATGCAGCAGGTAAATTACTACATGGAATATATATTATGGCTTATGTAAACCCAACTATGCAGGGCAGACCAGATTTTATTTCTCAACCATCTAATATAAATGGTGAATTTGTTCTTAATGTAAGCAGTATTGGGAAATATTATTTGGCTGCAAAACAGGTATTTAAAAAACCGCCTGTAATTGGAGAACTTGTTGGAACCTATAATGGGAACTCGGATCATAGTTTAGAAATAAAAAGTGAAAATGGGGTAGAAAATATTTTAATTGTTGCTGCACCTTTTACTCAGAAGTTAGATGATAAGATTCCTGATCAGAAAATTGAATCGGTGAAATAGGGCAAGCGTTCAGCCATCAGCAGTCAGCATTCAGCTAACAAAAGGAAAATTAAGGCAAAAACACAATCTTTGATTCTATATTTTTTTTAGCTTAAAGAAAGGAACAGTTTAAGTTGAAAGATTTCAGAGAACAGAAAGTGTGGGAGAAGTCTCATGAGTTAACTTTGGCTATCTACAAAGCTACTACAAAGTTTCCAAGGAATGAGTTATATAGTTTGACAAGCCAGATCCGTCGTTCCTGCGTTTCCATACCAGCT
>CAYWFU010000003.1:89376-104788 GCA_964457585.1 uncultured bacterium
GAAGGTTGTGGAAGAAAGGGAGAATCTGAGCTATCTCGTTTCTTTCAGATTGCAATGGGTTCAGCAAGCGAGTTAGAATATCACCTTCTGCTTGCTCATGATCTTAAGTTGCTGAGCCATTCTGATTTCCTGTGCCTTACAGATAAGGTAGTGGAAATAAAGCGCATGCTTACATCTTTCATTCAAAAGCTGAATGCTAACAGCTGATAGCTGAACGCTATAGAAAAACAATATGCCTAAAATAATTGCTCCAATCAATAATATTGAAGAAATAGAAATTTTACATAATTCCGGTGCGTTAGAATTCTATGGCGGGTATACTCCTATCTATTGGAAAGAAAGATTTTCTTCCTGGTGTTCGATTAATGGCAGAACATTTAATGAAGCTGATATAGATACTATTAATAATTTAAAAAACATTTTAAATTATTGTAAGAATCATAATATTGATTTTTCATTAACATTGAATGCTCCTCTTTATCTTCCTCTTCAATATCCATTAATTTTTAAGTTAATCGAGGAATATATGGATATAGGAGGACAGCATGTAATTATTGCAGATTTAGGACTTTTATTATCTATTAGGGGAAAAAAATATCCGCTTTTTTTACATCTTGGTACTGGTGGTACTGTATTAAATCATTATGCAGTTAAATTTTATAGTAATTTTGAAATATCAAGAATAATACTGGATAGGCAGTTAAAGCTGGATGAAATTGAAAAAATTATAAACAGTAGTACAAATGTTGAATTTGATATTTTTATGCTGATTGGAAAATGTCCTAATATTGAAGGATTATGTACTTTTTTACATGATTCTCCGGATAGAATATGGCATTGTGTGGAAAATTATAAGATGGAAGAAATAATAAATAGAAGACAGAAGACAGAAGACGGAAGACAGCGGACAGAAGACGCAAATATTTGGGCAGGGGTAAAGAGAACAGATGCTTGTGGTTTATGTCAGATAAAAAGGTTAATTGAATTAAAAGTTCATGGATTTAAAATAGTTGGAAGAGGAGCAAGCCTTGAACGTAAAATAAAAGCTGTAAAAGGATTGAAAAAGATGATTGATATATCTTCAAAAATAGAGAATGAAGAAAATTTTATAATTAAAGCGCATGATACTTATCAGGAAATTTTTGGGCATCAATGTTCTCCTTTAGTATGCTATTTTCCATGATTATCTTTGAAATAAAAAGGATATTACTTATAATGAATGATACAGAAGATGAAAATCAGTTAAATTTTAAAAGTGGTTTTGTGGGAATAATCGGAAGACCTAATGTTGGAAAATCTACTTTAATGAATACTCTGCTCAAACAAAAAATAACTATCACTTCATCCAAACCTCAAACAACACGAAATCGAATTATGGGTATTCTTACTGAGAAAGATTTTCAATGTGTTTTTATTGATACTCCGGGTATTATGACAAATACAAATAATAAGCTGGATGAATATATGGTAAATGTATCTTTTTCTGTTCCAAAGGATGTTGATGCTATTCTTTATATGGTGGATAACAAAGAGATAATTTTAGATGCCAATAAAATGATTTTAAATAAACTAAATAATTGCAAGAAACCTGTAATATTGGTAATAAATAAAATAGATAAAATTGAAAAAGATAAAATTAATAAGCTGGAAGAAGAGTATAAAAAGATTTATAATTTTGCGCAGATTGTTAATATTTCTGCTTTAAATAATATAAATATTGATAAATTGATTTTTATAATTGTTGATATGCTGCCTTTTGGCCCAAAATATTTTTCTTCTGATTTAGTAACTGAACATCCGGAGAGATTTATTATTGCTGAATTTATTAGAGAGAAAGTAATTGAAATGACTAAACAGGAAGTCCCTTATGCAATAGCTGTGAAGGTTGAAGATGTAAAGGAAAGAAAAGCTGATTTATTTTATGTCAGAGCGATATTATATTGTGAACGTGATTCTCAGCGTGGTATTATTATCGGCAATCAGGCAAAAATGCTAAAACAAATTGGAATAAATGCGCGTAAAGATATTGAGGAATTATTAGGGACGCATGTTTTTCTTGATTTACAGGTAAAAGTTAAAAAAAATTGGAGAAAAAATCCTTCAATGATAAATTATTTTGGATATAAATAGGAAAATTCAATGATCTTGCATGAAATAGGCACTTCCGTATGCCACCAGAGTATATCGCGGTCTTTTGCTTTAGGTGGACAATATTTACCATTATGTTCGCGTTGCACAGGAATATATCTTGGCAGTTTTTTAACATTTATTTATATGTTATTTTCAAAAAAACGTAAATCAAGCGGATTGCCGGATAAAAAAATTATATATGTATTAATTTCTTTTATAATTTTAATGGGAATAGATGTTGGTACTGCAATTTTGGAACTTAGACAGGGAAATAATTATATACGTCTATTTATTGGATTATTTGTAGGATCGTCATTAATAAGTTTTTTATATCCTATCTCCAATTATATTTTATGGGAAAAGCAGGATGATAGTTCATTTCTTTCAAATTTTATTGATCTGGGATTGTTATCGGGTTTTTTATTAATATTTTATGTTTTAATAATCCTAAATGCAGGATTGTTATATTGGTTTCTTGCTTTATTTTCAATATTAGGAATAATAGCGTTGTATTTAAATGTAAATACAATATTTTTAATAATGATTTTTAAAAAAGAACAGACTTTTAAAAAGATAACTAGAATTTTTATTTTTTTTGCAGGTGGAATAATTTTAAGCGCAGTGGAATTATATTTATTGAGGCTTTATCATATATGGATTAAATAATGTGATATTATCGCTGTAATTCTGCGATTTTTTTTGTTACATGGGATTTCCATTTAGGATCATCTATTGCACGAGAATAAGCGTCAATAGCTTTATTTTTATCTCCCATTGCTTCATATATCTCACCTAATGTAACCCATGCTATTGTAAGTAAAGGGTTGATTATTAATGCAGTATTTATATATTCAAGAGCTTGTTCTCTTAATCCAAGACGATTGCATATATCAGCCATGTTATTTAACACATTTGCATTGCCTTTTTCCAATTTCTTAACTTCAATATATTCAATCAAAGCATCATCTAATCTTCCTGTTTCCTGATATGCTAATCCTAATCCATAATGAGCTTCTGCTGAATCTCTTTTCATTGTTAAAGCATTTTGAAAACAGTCAATTTTTGCTCTAGAATCAGCAGTTATTTTTGCTTTTTCTATCCATTGCTCGGCAGTTAAACTGTGCAGGTATTTTTTCTTTTCTTCTTCTTCATTTTTTTTCCGTTCTTCTTCTTTGCGTTTTGATTCCTCCCAAAGATTTTGCACACGATTTTTTTCTTTCTCTTCTTTATATTTTTCTTCAATTTTTTGATTTTTTAATACATCTACTGATATAGCTGTGCTTCCAGGAGGTAGTTGGGATGAGGACGTAACGATTTCTTCTTCTATTTCTTTTTCAATAATTTGTTTACGTTCAAATTCTCGAATAATATCTGTATCTATTAATCTTTTGGTCTTTTGATGCTGTTGTTCCAATTTAATATTACCAGATACAGTATCTCCCTTTTTTATTTCTCTTACAAGTTCAAGTGGTTCAATTTTGCAGATAGTTACATCCTGATAAGAAGTAATGGAATTTATTTTTCCATTTTTACCATTAGCTTTTAAATATACTTCTAGGTTGCTATTAAGGCTTGCGATTTTTTGATCATCTAATCTGATATATACAAACCCAAAAAAAGGTGAGACCCAGATGATTTTACCTGAAACCTGTTCAGCATAAAGAGAATTAGTAGAAAAAAGCAGGGAGAAGATAATTAATATTGAAAAAAATTGCAGAGAAATCAATTTTTTTGATTTTTTAAACATATTCCTTCCTATTACTTTAGTGCTATAGAGCGGTAGTGCTACAGTGCGATAGAAATGGAAAATTTAAGTATTATTTAATTTGTAATATATTATAGCAAAATACTTTAGCTGTCAAGTGTAAAACAGGGCAAACCAGCAATTCACATTTAGTTCTTTACTTTTATCCATGTAACCTCTGGAGGAGCAAAAAGACGCATAGGAGGTCCCCATGTACCTGTGCCTTTACTGATATATAAAAAATTATTATCTATTTTATGTAAACCTGTTATATAAGGAAAAAAATTTTTTACTAAAAAATTAAATGGAAATAGCTGTCCATTATGTGTATGTCCGCATAATTCCAAATCTATATTATACATTTTATTTTCTTTTAAATCTCCAGGTGGTTGATGCTGTAAAAATAAAGTAAAAAGTTCTTTATCAATCTCTGCTGTTAGCTGTAAAAGGTCTTTGCTATAAATATTTTTATTTAATACTTTTATTGTTAGATCATCAATCATCCAATCCAGAAGGAAGAAATTATTACTAAATATTTATTAAAAAAGCAGGGGTAATTACGTTCTAATAAATTGCTTAAAGGATAAGATATTGCCATAAAAAGAAGAAAATAAAAAAGGACTGACTTTGATAAGGAAGATAAATTTATTAGTTGGCGGATTCTAAAATATGTATAATAATGAATACTTCCAAATATGGCTAAAAATGCTAATATGAAAAGTATCAGATGTATATTTTTTTGCATATTCTAACAGGTATTTAGGCTGAAGGCTGAAGTATATTAGTCATCACGCATTCGTACCTAATACCTTCCTCCTTCAGTCTAACCACCTATAATTATAAAAAATGTTGCTAAATTTAAATAATTAATTTATAATATTTATTATGAAAAACAATAAGCATATAATTAAACAACAATATATATTAATTTCACTTTTTTTTCTATTAATATTTTTAAATAGAAATTCTAACGCAGATTCACTCATCGATTCAGATATAAAATATGCCAGAGAAAAGTACGAGCTTGAATTAATAAAAGATAAACCTTATTTACGCAAAGGAAATGAACCCTTCCTCTTTTCGCATGATAAAAAGACAAAAATTGCAATCTTGTTAATACATGATTTTTCTGCCAGTCCATGGGAAACTAAAGAACTGGGAAAATATCTATATCAAAAAGGATTTAATGTATATGGATTGCGATTAGCAGGACATGGGACAACTCCGGAAGATTTGCTCGATATATCTCTAGATGATTGGCATAAATCAATTGAAGAAGGTTATGAGATAACAAGATTGTTAGGAGAAAAAGTTGTTTTTGCTGGTTTATCTTCAGGAGGAAGTTTAGCCCTTTCTTTTGCCGCAGAAAAAAAATGTAATGTTTATGCGGTTATATCAATTTCAAGCGCGCTTTTTTTTCAGGATAATAAGATAGTATTTTCAGATATTGCTAAATTTTTTTCAAAATATATTGTTCTTAAATTATCTTCAAAATTCGAACCCTATTATTATGAAAAAAGAGCAATATCAGCAATTAGCAAAGTTTACATAATAGCTAAAAAATTACAAAGAAATCTTTATGAAATTACTCAGCCAGTATTGATTATACAATCAAAAACGGATCAGGTTATTAAACCAAGAAGCGCGGAATATATTTATGATTATATAGATTCAAAAAATAAAAAATTGGTTTTACTGGAAAAAGGGCCTCATGCTTTGATTACTATTGAAAATTCTGAGCGTACAAAAGTATTTGAAATAATTTATGATTGGTTGAAAAAATTAAATTAGGTTTATTTATCTTTTCTGCACAATTCCCATAACTTTAAATATTTAGTAAAAACATAAATTGAAGCTAAAATACACCAAAAAAAACCATGAATACCATCCAGAAATCCTAATTGCAGAAAAAAAGTCTGAATAAATTTAAATACAGGTCTTATTGTAAAATGATACCAGTGCGGACGTTTTCCTTTATTATATAAATCTTCTGCTGACCATGAAGTATATCTGTTAAATTTACTAAAGTACTGCTCTAGATTTCTTTGCTGGTAATGTATAAAATACCCTTTTTTTATATAACCTGCTTTTCCTTCTATCTTTATATCAGAATGTATTAATTTATTTTCATGACGTCCTTTATCCCGTTTAAAAAAACGTAGATCTTTGTCTTTTCTCTCTCCGCAAAAATTTATGCTTTTCCCTAAAAAATGAGTGCGTCTATAAACAAAGTATCCATCGTATGATTTATCATCATTATCAAGTATATTTTCAATACTATGACGCAGAAGAGGTGTAACTATTTCATCAGAATCAACTACTAAAACCCATTCGTTTTTTAATTGCGGAACAGCCCAGTTAATCTGGTTGCCATAACTTTCAAATTTGTGCTGAATAATATTTGAGGTATATTTACGGCAAATTTCTAAAGTTTTATCTGTGCTGTATGAATCAACAATAAGTAATTCATCTGCCCATTGAATATTTTGTACGCATTTTTCAATGATATCTTCACAATTAAAAGTTGTTACTAAAATAGATATTTTTTTTTTCATATGTATTTTTTTTGGTGGGCGATACAGGTTTCGAACCTGTGGCCCCTGCCGTGTGAAGGCAGTGCTCTCCCGCTGAGCTAATCGCCCATAAAATGTAAAAATCCTTATTTATCAATGACTTATAGAATATTCTGTGAAATGCAATTTTCTGTTTTTTTATTAAACGTAGCCAAAACGTAACCATTTTTATCAAGAACCTCCACTCCGTATCGCAAAGATTCGGGATTATGATGCGCATATCTCATGGTTATAGTAATGGTTTTATATTATATCCATCTTCGGGCTTTTTGCAAGTTTTTATCCAATTAAAAATTTTTTTTTCTGAAAATCTCAAATTCTTCGGTATTGAGCGAAGCGCGAAAATATAGATTATGCCTGACATTAGTAAATCAATTCCTGCAACAGATAGATGATAAAACGAGAGGGGCGATATTCGGCAATGTCGGGACAATCATTTCTTTCAGAATAGGGGCGGAAGACGCTGAATATTTGACTCAAGAATTTTATCCTGAATTTGCGCAAACAGATTTTGTCAATCTGCCTTATTTTCATTTCTATATTCGGATTATGGTGGATGGCGTAACAAGTACAGGATTTAGCGCTAACTATTACCCACATCTCTGAAAATGCTTGTGGGAGTAAGCTGAAATTTGTAAATATTTCATTGACGATTGAGCATTGAGCATTGACAATTGAGCATTATAATTCAATTTATATTTAATAATGTCTAATGTTTTCAAAAGATTTAAACCTTAATTATCAATTCTCAATGCTCAATTTTCAATTGTCAATGCTGCTTACCTAAACTTGTGGGTAATAGTTAGGGATTTAGCGGGAGGATAAAGTATTAGAAATTAGATAATTTTCAAAAATTCCGATGGGGAAGCTATCTTGATTTCTTGATAACATTTTAAACTTGTTAAATGATAATCGCCGGAAACAATATAATCGGCATTGCCTTCAACTCCAGCAATTAGAAATTTATCGTCATCAGGATCGTCTTTTATTACTTTCAGATTTATTTTCGGATTAATAAAGCCCTTAATATTATGAAATTCTGATAAAAAGACATTAACTTCTTCATCTAAAACAAATCGGTATTTAGTATTTTTTCAGAAAACAGAACCCGCCTCATTTCTTCAATAATTTGAGGTGAAATTATTAATTCAAAAGTTTTTAACGGAACAATATTAAAATTTTTTTTTATTCCGAACGCTATAAATACGGATAAAACTATAATCCTTAACATTTTAAAATTATGCATTTATAATGCATAAAATTAAGGAAAATTATGCACTATGAATTATTCAACGCTTAAACAAATAATCAACTACTCCCCCTCATCCTGTTTTATTTCTTCAAATTTAAACCCTTTTTCTTGAAAAAGCAATACACAAATTTCAACTACTTTGGCATCATAAAGAATGCCTTTATTTTTTATTATTTCTTCCAGGGCTTTCTCTATACCTAAGGCGGGACGATACGGGCGATGAGAGGACATCGCTTCCACTACATCCGCTACCGCTAAAATTCTCGCTTCAAGGACGATATTTTCTCCGGAAAGACCGTAAGGATAGCCCTGCCCATTTATTCTTTCTTGATGTTGAAGCACTATTTGGGCAACAGGGAAAAAGTACTCTATTATTTTTACAATATCGTATCCCACTTTGGGATGGTCTTTTATCAAAGCAAATTCTTTATCGGTTAAACGGCTGGGCTTGCTGAGAATTTCCGCAGGAATGTGAATTTTCCCCACATCGTGAAGAATACCGGCAATGCGAAGAATTTTAATTTGTTCTTCATTTAATCCCATCTCTTTTGCGATAGCGCATGCCAGATGCGTCACTCTTCTTTGATGTCCTGCTGTATACGGATCTCTTTTTTCCGCTTCCAATGCCAATGCGCAAACCGCTCCTTCTAATGTCTTTTCCAATTTTTCAAGGCTTTGCTTCAATTTTGTTTCCACCTGCCTGCGTCCAGTAACATCCCTGATCGTGACAACAAAAGAACCCTTGCCTCCCCAGTTTGTTTTTACTGAATTAATTTCCCCTATGCCCGGCTTTCCATTTCGGCAGGTAATTTCAATCTCTGTCAGTTTATCTTCGGAAAAAGAAAATGGGAACTTGGAGTTTAACAGGCTGTCCGCATTTTTTCCAAGAAAAATTTCAGTGGTAGAGTTGAGATAATGGATTATATTGCTGCTGCCGATAATAAGAATGGCATCGGCATTTGTCGTAACAATACTTTTAAAATTACTCACATTTTCCAATAAAGCGGCTTCGGCTTGTTTGCGTTCAGTGATATCAACCGAATATTCTATCATTTGGATGATCTTCCCATTGTTGTCAAAAATGGGAAAGCCGTGCACTTCAAAATATCTCGGATTTCCATTTCGGTCATAATGAATATGCTCTATTTTGACGGGTTTTTTGTTTTTCTTCACTTCTTCGAGAGTGCAGGACATATTCTCTGCGCTACAAGGACTGCTTCTCCGGTGGGTAAGGGTGTAGCATTTGATGTTTTGGGGCAATTTGTCTTTGCAGGCGGCTGAATTCGCCACGATCACTTCATAATTATTGGCGTCTATAATATAAAAAGGATACGGCGTGAATTCCAAAATTTTATTTAAAAATTCATTTGCGCTGTCAATGTTGTTCATAGGAATTTTTCTGGAGGTCTTTAATAAATTTGAAACTAATTTGTTCTTCCATTCCACGCTTTGCATTACCGCGGTTCCTTTATATTATTTTTGAAGTATAATTAAAATAATTCAATATATCTTTATATAGTAAATATTAACACATGATATTTACGATGACAAAAATGACCTTAATTATATTAGTGGCAAATAAGTTGATTACTTGAAAAAATCGAGGACAATCTGCAGAAATATTTATATTTAAACAATCGCTTGTTAAATGAATGATAATAGGATATTCCTTAAGATTACAACATTTACTACATTTTTGGCATTCTCCAAAATCATCCAATCTTAGCTCCCAATTGATTCAAGTGATTAAAAAAATCAGGATATGATTTTGAAATACAATTAGCACCTTCAATAATTATATTATCAAATTTTAATCCTATTAAAGATAAAGACATGGCTATGCGATGATCTTTGCGTGAAGAAACATTCTTTCCACTTTTAAGGATTGATTCGTAAATAATTATCTCATTATTGGCTGTTATATCAATTTTAGCCCCTAATTTTTTCAACTCTCCTGCGGGATCCGTTATTCTATTGCTTTCTTTGTGCACTAAATGATTAATGTTGTAAATCCGCGTTTTTCCCTTTGCAAAAGTTCCCAAAACAGTTAAAACAGGTACTAAATCAGGAATGTCGTGTCCATCAATTTCAGTTCCCTGCAAATCAAAAGGTCCTTTAATATTAATACTATTTTCATTACGAGTTATTTTTGCACCCATTTTTTCTAAAATATTTATAATTTTTTTATCACCTTGTTTATCGTCTACTAAATCAACTATGGTAACATCGGAATCAACCAAGCAAGCAGCAGCCATCAAAAACGCAGACGAGGAGTAATCCCCATGAATTATATAATCATTCTTTGGTTGAAATTTCTGCCCACATTTAATTTTGAAAAATTTATAATTATCGTTAATTATTTCAATACCTGCCCATCTCAATACATCAATAGTAATATCAATATATGGTTTAGACACCAAATCATCTTTTACAATTATAGTGGTGTCCTGACTTGCCAATGGGGCAGCTATTAACAAAGATGAAATTACTTGGGAACTTGTTTTTCCACTGATTTCAATTTCTCCACCATTAATTTTTCCGTTTGCTTTTATTTTTATAGGCAAAGTATGTTCGTTTCCCTGTCCCTCAACCTCAACCCCAATTTTTTTCAAAGCTTCAACAAGCACTTTATTTGTTCTGTTAAGTAAAGTCCCTTTCCCTCGTATTAGTATTTCCCCTTCAGCATAAGAGAGTATTGACAAAAGAAATCTAAGAAGAGTTCCTGATTCATTGACATTTAATTCATTTGAAATGAGATGAGGCTTACTATTAAATCCTTTTATATCTAAATAATTATCTTTTTGAACAATTTCTGCTCCTAATTGTCTCCATGTTTTAATTGTTGCTAAAGTATCATCACATATTAAAGGATTAACTACCTTAGCACTTGAGTTCATACTACCGATTATTATTGCTCGATGAGTGTACGATTTTGAAGATGGTGCTTTAATTATTCCTTCGAGTCTCATGGTTTTATGGATGGTTATTATAGAATCATCAATTTTTACATCTTTTAAAGCGGCAAGTGATTGCATTGAAACATTTTCCTTATTTATTATTTAAATTTAAAAAATATACGGCTATTCTATAATAGTATAATAGTAATAATAATAGCACCGTTTTTTATAATAATCAACTAAAAATTATTAGTATAAAAATATTTAAAGGATATCTATTTCATTTAATATACCTCACAGCATAGCAAAAAGTTTAGCTTTTTGCTATATAAATTGTTTTTATTTTTCATTTAATATTTATCAAGATGAAAAAAATAATACTTAAAAACGTAACCAAAACGTAACCAAATTCATCTGAAAAGTCATTAAAGGATAGAAAATATTGCAAAGGATAAAATTTGTCTAAACTCATTGAAAACACAGCAAAGACAAGAGAATATAGGCAGTAGAAGGCCCATTTGAAAATTACCTATATCGCCGTGTGAAGGCAGTGCTCTCCCGCTGAGCTAATCGCCCTAATTAAATTTAAAAAAGATAATTCTTGAAAATATATAGCACTTTAAGTTAAAATATCATAAAAGTAAAAAAAATAGAAGAAAAAATTATAATATACCCAATATATAATATATTCAATAAAGGAACAATAAAATGGATAATGAAAAGATTAGGAAAAATGTAAAGTTTATATTTATTACCGGTGGTGTTGTTTCTTCTTTAGGTAAAGGGATTGCTGCTGCTTCTATCGGATGTTTGCTTGAAAGTCATGGATTGAATATTTCGTTAATGAAGTTTGACCCGTATATTAATGTTGATCCTGGCACTATGAATCCTTTTCAGCATGGGGAAGTTTTTGTGACTGATGACGGAGCAGAGACAGACCTTGATTTAGGGCATTATGAAAGATATACAAATGCAAAACTTACTAAAAATAATAATGTTACAACTGGACAAATATATTATTCAGTAATCAATAAAGAACGGCGCGGGGATTATCTTGGCGGAACAGTACAGGTTATTCCTCATATCACTGATGAAATAAAAAGAAGAGTAATTAAAGTTGCAGATGAATCTGGCGCGGATGTTGTGATTGTGGAAATCGGGGGTACAGTAGGCGACATTGAGAGTCTGCCATTTTTAGAAGCAATCAGACAGTTTAAATATGAAGTGGGAAGAAATAATGTTATATATATTCATCTTACTTTAGTTCCATTTATAAAAGCTGCCGGAGAGATTAAAACCAAACCGACACAGCATAGTGTTAGAAACCTTCAGGAAATCGGAATTCAGCCTGATATTTTATTATGCCGTACAGAGAAAGAACTGGCTCCTGAAATAAGGCAAAAAATAGCACAATTTTGTAATGTTGACAAGGAATGTGTTGTCCAGGCAATTGATGTTGAAACTGTTTATGAAATTCCTTTTATTTTTTATAAGGGAGGATTGGATAAGAATATTTTGAGGTTGCTTCATATAAGAGCTTCCAGCCAGAATTTTAAACAATGGAAAGAAATAGTGAATAAAGTGAAAAATCCTAAACACTCCGTAAATATTGGAGTGGTTGGAAAATATATTGAACTTCAGGATTCTTATAAAAGTATAAATGAAGCTCTGCACCATGGCGGAATCGGGAATAATTGCAAGGTAAATATTAAATGGATTGATGCGGAAATGCTTATGCGTGATGGACCTGATAAGTATTTGAATGATGTTTCCGGAGTGCTTGTCCCAGGAGGATTTGGAGAACGGGGTGTTGAAGGAAAAATAAGAGCCATACAATACGTCAGAGAAAATAAAATTCCTTATTTAGGTATTTGTCTTGGCATGCAGTGCGCGGTAATTGAATTCGCCCGTAATGTATGCGGATTAACTAATGCTAATAGTTTTGAGTGCAATTCAAAAACTTTGCATCCGGTTATTGATATTTTACCAGACCAGAAAAATATCCAGAATAAAGGCGGAACTATGCGTCTTGGAGCATATCCATGTAAAGTAAAAAATAATACACTTCTTAAAAAGATTTATAGAAGCGATTTGATAAATGAAAGACATAGACACAGATACGAAGTAAATAATAAATACCGAGAAATATTAAACGGCAAAGGAATTATATTTTCAGGTATTTCACCTGATGGTTTATTGGTTGAAGTTATAGAATTGCCAGGAAATCCTTTTTTTATTGCAGTTCAATTTCATCCTGAATTCAAATCAAAACCAACAGCACCGCATCCGTTGTTTAAAGCATTTATTAAAGCGGCATTAGGAAGTCACGAGTCACAACAAGTAACAAGTCGTAAGTCATAAGTCGTGAGGCCAATGGCATTGACACTAAATTGACAATTGAGCATTGAGCATTGACAATTGAGCATTAAGAGCTAAAATAGTTTTATAGATGATACTATGAATGAATGTAACGAATTGTGTAAAATTATTAATAGCAGCATAAAAACAATAGGTAAAAGAATCTTTTAATGCTCAATGCTCAATTGTCAATGCTCAATTTTCAACTTTATAGCATAATTACTGTCAATGCCATTGGTCGTGAGGCGTACAAGCCCTTAGGATAAATAAAGTTGTGGATAGGCTTGCCCATCATAGATAACTATTGGAGAAAAAACATGCAAAACGTTAAAATTAAAGATATAACTATTGGTGATGGATATCCCCTGGCGCTCATTGCAGGGCCGTGTGTAATTGAGGATGAAAAGAGTACTCTGGAAATTGCAGAAAAAATAAAAGTAATAGCTGTAGAACTTAAAGTCCCATATATTTTTAAAGCTTCATATGATAAGGGGAACAGAGCAAGCGAGAAATCTTTTAATGGTCCGGGAATTAAAAAAGGATTGGCAATACTTCAAAAAGTAAAAGATGAATTTAATATACCGGTGCTTTCAGATGTCCAGTGCAGAACAGAAATAAAAGCTTTAGAAGAAGTGCTGGATATTATTCAGATACCTGCTTATTTATGCCTTCAAACGGATCTAGCACTGGCAGCGGGTAGGTCTGGTAAAATTATAAATATTAAGAAGGGGCAGTTTTTAGCTCCTCAGGGAATGAAAACCCTTGCAGAAAAAATAGAAAGTACAGGGAATAAGCAGATTTTATTAACAGAACGCGGTACATCTTTTGGTTACAATAATTTGGTTTCTGATTTACGCGGATTAACAATTATGCGTAATATAGGCTATCCTGTTGTTTATGATGTTACCCATATCGTACGCAATCCCGGTTTTCCATCAAGTGATCCTCGCGGCGGTAATCCGGAATTCATTTTTCCATTATCCCGTGCGGCAGTTGCATGTAAAATTAATGCGATATTTATTGAAACTCATCCATGTCCGTCAAAAGCTTTATGTGATGCGTCAAGCATGCTGCCTTTATCACGCTTAAAAGAATTATTAATACAACTGAAAAAAATAGATAGTATTGTACAGGAGCTTGGAGATTGAAAGTAAACCATCTGGAAGCACCAATGAATTGGTGCAAATATAAATATAAAGAATTCCTATCAGAGAAGATACCCTGCAGTCTCTGCTGCAGGGTTCTTCATAAAAAAATTTGCAGGAAAATCAAACTTCTATTTATAAACCTTCATGGTGTATTGGGTTCATCAAATGTAATTCAAAATAACAAAAATAAATTATTTTGTTCAGATATACAGGATGGAATGGGTGTCACATTAGCTTATCAGGCAGGACTGAAAGTAATTGTAGCTATTGATAACCCATATCCATCTAGTTTACGCAGAGCAAAGAGCTTAAAAACAGCAAAACAAACAGTTATAAATAATATGTATGAATATAAGAAAATTTTAGAAGAATTCAATGCTGGCGAAGATGAAACTGCCTGGGTAGCAAGCAATATTGAAAGTTTAAGTTTTTTTAAATCCTCTGGTTTAAAAATAGCAGTGCCTGAAGCTCCGGAAGAGATTAAAAAAATTGCGCATTTGATAACTACAAAACCCGGGGGAGAAGGTGCATTAAGAGAAGCAATAGAATTTATAGTTAAACAGCAGGGGAAATGGCAGATATTAGCTGACAACTATATTTTAAATCCGATATAATTTTAAGTCAAAATCAAATTTGTGATTTAGACTCTAGCCCTACTTTCAATTTCCTATACATAAAGTTAGCTCTTAAATTAGTGGATAATGCATAAAATACTGTATTGGCATGCACCTTTGGTTTGTCATTCCCGATGTTTAATCCCCGATAAATAATGTCGGGGACGAATCCATTTTTCTGTTTAAATATAAAATCTGGATTCCCGCTTAAACACTGCGGGAATGACAGGCTCTCCTAAACCGTGAAATAAATGTGCTGAATAGTTACAATTTTCTAAACTAATTGGTTTTTCTTTCATATATATACTATTATATATTATATATAATCATAATTGTTAATAAAATAAGTTAGTCCTCGAGATAAAGAGGGGAAAATGGACATAAATAAAAAAAATACAATTTATAAAAAACAATGGGCAATCTTTATTTTTACTTTGCTAATGGTTGTCATTATTTTAATTTTTGGTGATCAAACCTTTAATGCCACTAAAAAATCAGCGAAAGAAGAAGTTCAACTAATATTGCAAATAGAATATCATAAATCACAAATATTCATTAGTTTGAGTATTTTTATTTTAGTTTTTTGTGCGTTTTATGTTTTATTTATGTCAAAAAAAATGAATAAAATTTTAGAAGATGATATTGAAACCAAAACACAACACTTAAAGAAAATGATATTTAAATTTGAAAAACTCC
>CAYWFU010000004.1:0-89521 GCA_964457585.1 uncultured bacterium
TAATAGATGATACTATGAATGAATGTAATGAACTATGTAAAATTATTAATAGCAGCATAAAAACAATAGGCAAAAGGATGATTTAATGCTCAATGCTCAATGCTCAATTGTCAATGCTCAATGCTCAATTTAATAATAGATTTAGTGTCAATGCCATTAAACAGGAGGTACCATAGATGGAAAATATTCTCAGTCCAATTGAAATACGCATAATTGGTTCACTTATTGAAAAAGAAATTACAACACCAGATTATTATCCTCTAACATTAAATGCTTTAACAGCCTCATGCAACCAGAAATCAAACAGAGATCCTGTTATGAATCTTGATGAAAAAACGATTGTCAGAGCGCTTGAAGAACTTAGATTTAAGCAATTAATCTGGCAGACAAGCAGTATGGAAAGCCGTGTCCCTAAATATAAACATAATATAGGTATTTTTAATTTTACTTTAGCTGAGATAGCAGTATTATGCGAGCTATTTCTACGCGGTCCCCAGACATTAGGTGAATTGCGGGTACATACTGAACGGCTTAATAAGTTTAATGATCTGACTGAAATAGAAGAAGTGCTTGATAAACTGATGAAATCAGAAGCAGGACCATATGTAGTACATCTTCCGCGCGAATCTGGCCGAAGAGAACGCCGTTATGCGCATCTTTTTTGCGGGGAGGTAAAAGTCAATTTAAATCCTCCAATGGAACAAGCAGCGCTTGAAGTTCGATCTGAAAATGAACGTATTGAACTGCTTGAAAATGAAGTTACATCCCTGCGCAAAGAAATAAATGAATTGAAAGAACAATTTAACTTATTTAAAAAGCAGTTTGAATAAATATATTTTTATAACCGCTTAAATTTATAGATATTTTTACCGATAAGTTATATAATAAAAAAGTTGATGTTTTTTGGAATTTATTCTGACTTCTGACTTCTGGTTTCTGAATTCTATTTTTCTATTTTGGAGAAATTTAATGTCAAAATTATTTAAACCTGATATTACTTTAGGACTGGATATTGGTTCACGCTATGTAAAATTGATACAATTTCATCATACTCCTAAAGGTATAGAATTAATAAATTTAGGAATGGATACTATACCTCCTGAGATAATTGTTGATGGAACTGTAATGGATTTTGAACCGGTAGTTAAAGTAATTCAAAAACTTCTCAAACAACTGGATATCAAAAATTTAGATGTAAATACTGCTGTTGCAGGTAAAGCTGTTATAGTCAAAAAGGTTAAATTGCCTTTTATGACTGAAAAAGAATTAAATGAAACTATTCACTGGGAAGCAGAGCAATTTATTCCTTTTGATATGGATGATGTAATACTTGATTTTCAGATTTTATCGTCTAATCCTAAAGATAAAAATATGGACGTATTATTAGCTGCAGTTAAAAAAGAAAAGATTAATAATCATATGAATCTTCTCCATACTGCAGGACTTAATCCGGTAATTATAGATACCGATGCTTTTGCATTAGAAAATGCTTATGAATCCGGTATAGAGCCCAATCCTGAACTTGTAACAGCACTTGTTAATATCGGGTGTTCTATTACTAATATAAATATTGTATCCGGCGGGATACCGCTTTTTACCAGAGATATTTCCATGGGTGGAAATAATTTTACTAAAGCTTTGCAAAAAGAACTGCTGCTCAATTTTGAAGAGGCAGAACAAATGAAAATTGGTTTTGGTAAAGAAGAAACTCCTTTACTGCAAAACAATGGAGTGCTTAATAGTACAGTTGATAAAGAAGTGGAAGAAATTATGGAAAAAGTGATGAATGAATTTGCATTGGAAATATCACATTCCTTTGATTATTATCATTCTACTTCAGAAAACAAAAAAGTTAATTCAGTGATTTTAAGCGGAGGAACTGCAAAAACATATAAATTTGATCAATTTTTATCTCAAAAACTTGGGTTAAAATTGGAAGTAAATAATCCTTTTAAAAATATTATTATAAATGAGAATAAGTTTGATTTAAAATATATACAATCTATTTCTCCATTGTTTACGGTATCAGTGGGGTTAGCTTTAAGAAGAGATATAAGAAAATGATAAAAATAAATTTACTGCCAAAAGCACAAAAAGAAATAGTAATTTTTAATATAAATTTTTTTATTGGAATTACTATCTTTATTTTAGCGTCTGTTAGTATGGGATGGGTATATTATTATCAGAAAAAACAGATTTCTTTTATAAAGGAAAAAAATTACATATTGAATCTGGATATTCAAAATTACAAGAAGTCTCTAAAACAAATAGATTTAATAAAAAAAGACAAAGAAGATTTAATTTTACAATTAAATGATTTTAAGAAAAATTCTGATAACAATGGTAAGCTTGTATTAATATTGGATGAAATATATAAATTGTTACCGCAGGATATTTGGCTTGTTTTGTTTAGAAATTTTGGTGAAAATATAATTTTAAAGGGAAATGCTTTATCTAGAGAAAGTATTGATGAATTTATTATAAAATTAAAGCAGAGCAGTTTTTTTACTGAAATAAATTTGTGTAATACGGATCAAAGCACTATTGACAATAAAAAAGTTTCAACATTTGAGATTGACGGAAAATTTAAGATAAAACAGTGAATAAAGGGAACACATGAATTTCGAAGATTTTTCTTTAAAAAAAATATTAATTTATATGCTTATTACTATAATTATTTTTTTATCGTTTTTCTACTGGATTTTTTTTCCTCAGAAAAAGTTATATTCCAGTCTAAATAAAGAAAAAAAATTAAAAGAGAAAGTTTTAAATTATACAAAAAATAAAATAAAGGAAATAGATATTTATAAAAAAGATATAAATGATATAACTGAAAAAATTGTAGTTTTTAGAAAAAAATTAATATCTGAAGAAGATATCCCAAATTTGATTAATGATATAAATGTTTTATGTAAAGAAAATAAAATTGAAGTTATCTCAATTAACCGTGGTGAACAGCAGATTAAAGAAAATTATATGGAAATTCCTTTAGAAATTAATATTCAGTCTGGATATCACAACTTAGAAAAATTTACTAATTTATTAAGACGCGCTCCATGGATAATAAATATAGATGATATAAATATAAATACTATTAATAATAAAAATAATCCTGAAATAACAAATAATGCGAAAATACATGCATTTGTATATATTAAAAGTCAAAAGAAATCAGATGAAATAAATGAAATCGAATTCTCTGAGTCTACTTTTCTATCTGATCTGGTTATTGCAAAAGGAAATGAAAAAGTATTAGAAAATACCAGTAATATAGAAAATTATTTAAAAAGTTTTGATTATAAAGTTGAAGGACGCAGAGATCCATTTAAATCCTTAATTATTCCTGAAGTAAAAGTGCAAAAACCCGAAATAAAGAAAGAAATATATTTACCAAAAAAAGAAGAAAAAACTGTACAGGTAAAAAAAGAATATCAAAAACCAAAACCTCAAGTTCCGATTAAAATTCCGGATTATCAAATACAGGGGATTTTATGGAATCCAAGTGAACCGCTTTTAATGCTAAAAAATAATGATCGTATTTTTAAAGAAGGAATGTTTATTGATTCTGAAAAAACAATTCTCATACGAAAAATCGATAATGATAGTATTATTCTGGAAAAAACCGAATCAGGTATCACTGTAACTAAAAAGATAGGAATTCATGGAGAATGATAATAAATCAAAAATCAGGAGGGAAAATCATGCAGTTCCCTAAGAAGACTGTTTTAGTTTTATTAATAATGTTTTTCAACTTACAGTTTTTATATGCAAAGTGGTATGCAAGTAAAATTGAGGATATCGAAATAGAAAGTACAGGTGATATAACCAAAGTTTCAATATTTATCTCCAAAAAAGCAAAACTGGATTATAAAATTGATAGGTATCCTTCTCCAAACAGATTAATTATTGATTTTAAGGAGATTGGAATTGGAGATTTAGATAAAAATTCACAAATAAATCAGGGGATTATAAAAAATATCAAAATTAGAGAATTACAGGATAAAAAAGGAAACTTTGCTGAGATAATTATTGAAGTTGCAGAATTCTCACCTTATTATGTTATTGAAGATGAAGGTACAATTTCATTGCAATTTGAAAATTCAAAACAGATTACAATCCCTAAAAAAGCATTAAAAAAAGCAACTGCAGTTGTTGCTAAAGCTGATAAAATAGAAAATATAGCAGAGGTAAAAGAAGTCTCAATATTAGAAAAGAAAGAACTGGAAACCAAAGCAGAGATAAAAACAGAACCTCCTAAAGTAGAGCAAAAGAAGGAACCTGAACTAGAAACTAAAGCTGAGATAAAAATAGAACCTAAAGTAGAGCAAAATAAAGAACCTAAACCGGAAATTAAAGCAGAAATAAAAACAGAACCTAAAATCGAATCTAAACCTGAAATACCTATTAAAACTCCTTCCCCTCTCTCTATAGTTGCTAAAATTCCTGATCAATCGGCTATTCCTGCTGTATCCAATGAAGGAGTAAAAGTTGTTGAAAAAAATGAAATAGTTGAACAAAAAATCGAAGAAAAAAAAGTTATTATACCTGAAATAAATGAAATAAAAATTGAAGAAAAAGAAGGGCAGTCTATAATTAAAATATATTCTTCAGAACCTGTTGATTACAAGATGCTGGAACTTCCTGCCAAACATTTTTTAGTGCTGGATATCCCTTTTGCTGATAATAAAATAAAGGACAAAGAGCTGGAAGTAAATGGCCCAATAATTAATCGTATCCGCAGCGGTCAATATCAGAAGGAACCTTTTAAAATAGTAAGAATAGTAATTGAACTTAAAGAAAACAGGCCATATTTTACAAATAAAAAAGATTCTGAAATTTCTGTGATAATCGATAGAGAAACTCCTATGCCGATCACAGTTTCAGATAAACCAAAAGAGCAGGAACAAAAACCTATAGTTTCTAAACAGATTCCTCAAGAGGAGAAAATTTCAGAAAAGATTGCTGCTTTCCCAGTACAAAAAGAAGAGATTGTTCCAGCTAAAAAAGAAAAACAGATTGCTCAAGTGCCTGAAACTATAGCAGTTCCTCAATCGACAAGAATTGAAGAAACAAAAGATGTTCCTTCTCAAGAAGTAATGGATGAACGCGATTTAGAAAAATTAATTTCTCTTGATTTTAAAGATGCTGAAATCGGGAATTTGCTTAGAATGCTTTCATTTGCAAGTAATATAAATATAGTAACCAGTTCTGAAGTGAAAGGAACTATGACAATAAGAATTGACAAGGTTCCATGGGAAACAGCTCTTACTAATATCTTAGAAGTAAATGGATTGGCTTATCAGAAAAAGGGAAATGTTATTTATGTTGCCAAAAAAGAAACTTTTAAAACAGTGAATGATAAAACTCAAACCGGGGAAACATCCAAACCAGTATTTTCTTTAATTTCTGAAATAGTAACTTTAAATTATATTAAAGCAAATTCATTGATTAACCTGGTATCGAAATTGTTGTCAGCACGCGGTAAAATTGATATTGATGAACGCACAAATTCTTTTATTATTTCTGATATGTCAAACAATATTGAAGAAATTAAAAAAATATTAAAAAAATTAGATTCTCCAACTCCGCAGATTATTATCGAATCAATGCTGGTGGATATAAATGCAACTAAGATAAATCAACTTGGAATTCAGTGGATTGTTGGTAAAACAAAAGAAAATTTAGCAGATTTAAGCACTTCCGAAACAAAGATTTTGGCATCTGGAGTTTTATCAAATACACAGGAATTAAGAGATATGATATCCAACCAGACTGAAGAAAAGGATGTAAACATATTATCCAATTTAAAAATTGCCACATTAGATAATGAAGAAGCGAAAATTTTGCTGGAAAATCAGGTGCCGATACAGTTTATTGATAATAATAATCAAACTACTCAATTAGTTCCTTTGGGAATTAAATTAAAAGTAAAACCTGATAGTCTGGCAAATGGCAATATTATTATGAAAATAAATCATGAAATAAGCGGAGTAAAAAAATCCAATGTTGAAGGAATAAATCTTGAAGTTTCGACAAATGAAATTGAAACAAATATTGAAGTTAAAAACGGACAAACTATAGTTATTGGAGGATTACTGCATAGGGAAGAGAGTAAAACAGATTCCGGAGTACCGATTTTTAAACGTATACCGCTATTTGGCAGTTTATTTTCTGATAAAACACAGCAGCCTAAAGAGAAACATGAATTAATGATATTTATTACTCCATATGTAGGGCAATAGGAATATAATAATGTCTAAAATAACATACTTAACAGCAGGTGAATCTCATGGTAAGCAATTAACAGTAATAATTGAAGGAATTCCATCCAATATCCCAATTGATATTGATTTGATAAATACTGATTTGAAAGCCCGCCAGTCAGGATATGGGCGCGGCAACAGGATGAAAATTGAGAATGACAGAGCTGAAATTACGTCAGGTGTTCGTTTTGGAAAAACGATTGGCAGTCCAATATGCATAAATATTTATAATCGTGATTGGGAAAACTGGAAGAATATAATGAGTATTGATCCAAATGTTATAATGAATGATTCTTCTATAAATGTCACACGTCCGCGTCCAGGCCATGCAGATTTAGCAGGAATAACTAAATATAATCATAATGATATAAGAAATATCCTTGAACGTGCAAGCGCCAGAGAAACAGCAGTAAGAGTTGCCGCAGGTGCAGTATGCAAGTGTCTCTTGAATGAATTTAAAATAAAGCTTTTAGGGCATATAATAAATATCGGTGGAATTGAAGTATCCTTTGATCATATAAATTTTGATTTAATACTAAAAAAAATTTTAAAATCAGAACTGCGCTGTGCGGATGAAAAAGCTGAAAAAGAAATGAAGAATAAAATAGACAGAGCTAAAAAAGAAGGAAATAGTTTAGGCGGGATTTTTGAAATACTGGTTCAAAATTTACCTGTTGGTCTGGGAAGTCATGTGCATTATAAACGTAAACTGGATGCAGCTATTGCCGGTGCACTGATTAGCATACAGGCAATAAAAGGTGTTGAATTTGGTCTTGGATTTAAAATGGCTTCATTGCCTGGCAGCGAAGTACATGATGAAATATTTTATTCTGCTAAACTTAAAAAATCTTTAAAATTTGGTTATTATCGTAAAACAAACAATGCCGGAGGTATAGAAGGCGGGATGTCAAACGGGGAAATGCTTGTTGTCAGAGCTGTTATGAAACCTATTCCAACTTTGTATCAACCTTTAAAATCAGTTGATATGCGGACAAAAAAGCCTTTTAAAGCGTCTGTCGAGCGATCTGATATCTGTGCAGTACCTGCCGCATCTGTTGTAGGTGAATCTGTAGTAGCTATTGAAATAGCAGATTTTTTTCTGGATAAATTCGGCGGAGATAGTTTAAGAGAATTAAAACAAAACTATGAAAGCTATATTGAAAGATAAAAAAGAATCCAAAGAACGTTTGGATAAAATTTTATTTGAAAAAAATTTTTTTACATCAAGAGAAAAAGCCAGAAGAGAAATTATGGCCGGGAATGTATTTGTTGAAGGAAAACGTATTGATAAACCCGGTACAGCAATTTTCAATGAATCAAAAATTGAAATAAAAAATAAATCTATCCCTTATGTAAGCAGAGGCGGTTTAAAATTAGAAAAGGCTCTGGAAGAATTTAATATTGATGTGAGAGATAAAATTGCTCTGGATATCGGCGCTTCAACAGGGGGATTCACTGATTGTTTATTAAAACATAATTGTTCTTTAGTATATGCGGTAGATGTTGGATACGGGCAAATTGCCTGGGAGCTAAAAAATAATCCAAAAGTAAAAGTTATTGACAGGGTAAATGCCAGATATTTAAAAGCAGATGATTTCTCTGTAAAATTCGATATTATTGTAATAGATGTTTCATTTATATCATTAACTAAGATATTACCTTCAGTTGTTAATCTTTTATCCCCAAAAGGTGAAATAATAGCATTAATTAAACCTCAATTTGAAGCAGGAAGGGAAAAAGTTGGTAAAGGCGGTATTGTACGTGATTTAAAAGTACACGAGGAAGTTATAGAAAGAATTAAAGAATTTTCTTCATTGATAAAATTAACACCTAAAAAAGTTATTGAATCCCCAATTTTAGGGATGGATGGGAATAAAGAGTTTTTTATGCTTTTGGAGCTAAGGTTAAGAATTGGGAATTGAGCATTGAGCATTGACAATTGAGAATTAAAAATATGCTTTTAAATGTAATTTATGAATAAAATTATTAAAAAAGATATTAATGCTCAATGCTCAATTGTAAATGCTCAATTGTCAATAAAATCATCAAAAGATGTGGTTAACGTTAAATTTTTTAAAGGGGGAAATAGTGGGATTTAGATTTTCATTGTATTAATTTTTTGGGGAATTTCTGCAATTCACTGTTTTTCCTTGACAATATTTTCCAAAAAGCCTTATAATTCGTAAATTAAAGAAGAATTCAAAATTATTTTAAAAATAAGTGTTCTAGAAAAGAAAGGGGGACCAGTTTCCATGAAATTGGTTAATAAAAAGGGAAAAATATTTATTTTAACAGGTTTATTATGTTTTGTAATATTAATATTAAGCAAGCAAGTCAGAACAAAAGCAGAAGAAAAAACTGACGATAAAACATCACATTCCATTGCAGATGCTGCTCCATCAGAGGATAAAGGGACAACTACTTTAATGTTTGAATATTTTGATAAAGGTGGAGATGTAATGTGGGGAATATTAATATGTTCCATAGTTGGATTTGCAATTGTAATTGAACGTGGAATTAAGTTGCAAGTAAAAAAAGTTATCCCGCCGGATTTTGTTGAAGCAATAAAAGCAGAAATACCTACAGGTAACATTACTAAAGCTATTTCTTTATGTGAAGGGAAAGAATTCCCAATAGCAAGAATTATTAAAGCAGGTTTATTAAAACATCATCAGGGAATAAGTGAAGTGGAAAGAGCGATAGAAACCGCTGGTTCACTTGAGATAGCTTATCTTACAACAAATTTTGGTATATTAAGAACAGCTATTACTATGGCTCCAATGCTTGGGTTCCTTGGGACAGTTACAGGTATGATTGCATCATTTAATACTATTGCTACAATGGGTTCTTCTCGTCCGGACTTAATTGCAAGCGGCATAGCAGAAGCGTTAATAACTACTGCTTATGGTCTAATTGTATCAGTTCCTTTTATGTTTATTTATCAATGGTTTAAAGGGCGTGTTGATGCAATTATTTTGCAATTACAGGAAATTTCTCTGGATATTGTATCAGAATTAGGTTATGGGGGTGGTACAGATGCAGTTTAAAAAACGTGGCATTGAAATGGAAGAAGTAGATTTGGAACTTACTTCTATGACAGACATGGTTTTTTTACTTTTATCTTTTTTTATGCTTACCGGTACTTTTGATATGGCAAAAATGGATGATAAACTTGAAATACAACTCCCTAGGGCAGTAGTAACCACCAAACAAACAGAAAAGAAAAATATTATAGATATTACTGTTGATAATAGAGTACTTTTCAATGGTCTTTTAAAAAGTTATCAAGAGTTAGATGGGGAATTACAAAAATTAGCTAATACAGATCCTGATGAGGTTATTATTATTAAAGCTGATAAGCGTGTTTCTCATGGAACAGTTATTAAAGTAATGGGTTTGTGCAAAAAAGAAGGTTTAGCAAATATAGGATTTGCTGCTTTACTCGATGCAGATGCAAGTAAATTTGAAGATTGATTGTTTTTAAAAACATAATTCTATTTTTAACTTCTTTTTCATGAGGTAATTTTTGTGTCAACTACTTATATTTCTAGTAAAGAAATAAAAGGTGATTTACGTTTAAATACTTTTTATTATCTAATAGCCATTTTTGTTCATTTAAGTATTCTAATAATATTAAATAATATAGTTATTGGAAAACTTACAATGACAGAAGGGGGAAAAAAAGAAGAAACGCTCATACTTATAAAAACTTTACCTCCTGCTCCAGAAACAAAAATAGATACTCCTAAACCGATATCTCAAGTAATGGCTCGTATGGGTAATGTTCAAAATGCAGGCGGTGGCGGTGGCGGCAGGGCATATATAGATGAAAAACTTATCGAAGAAATAAAAGTAGATAATTCACATAAACTTAAAGATATGTCACTTGAGGATTTACAAAAAATCTTACCAGAAAAAGGGGATGAAGATTTATTACATAAACCAAATGCAGAAGATGAATTTAAAGTAAAAGAAAAAGAAGTGAAACGCACTAAAACATCATTATCCGCTCCTGTTGTTAAGATAGGAAAAGGCTATAGATTTGGAATAAAAGGCGGCAAAGGAACAATACGTTCATTTGAAAGCGCATTAAGAAACGGTCTATTTGGGAAACCAACCGGGATAGGAGATGGTATTGGTTCAGGTACAGGACCAGGATATGGACCTGGAAGCGGCGGCGGCTGGGGTGGAGGGCATGGCGGAGGGATAGGCAGTGGTGTAGGATCTGGATGGCAGGGCGGAGGATCATATGTCGGAGGTGAAATAGACGCTGTTATTAAATCAGAACGAATAATTAAAACTACTGTTAGAGTATTTGTTTTATTAGATGGATCTGTAGATAGAGTGGATCTTTTAAAATCTTCCGGGTTTGTGGAATTAGATAACCTAGCTCTTGAAAATGCTAAAGCTACAAATTATGAACCTTTGAGTTTAAAACCGGGTGATGAAGAAAAAATGAGAATTTTTGATGTTGAAATAGAATTCAGTCAGATTAAATAGAATCCAAAATGAAGGTGATGAAAATGAAACTAAAATTGAAATATTTCATTTTAATCTTATTGTTTATGCCACAAATAATTTTTGCGGACATAACAGCTGATCAATTATTCAAAAGCGGTAAGGAATTTTTTGATGATAAGAAATATGATTTAGCTTTGCAGGAATTAACAAAATTTTTAAAAGATTTCCCAAAAGATAAAAATATTTCTTACGCATTATTTTATCAGGCAGAATGTTACAGATATAAAAATGATCCTGATAAAGCAATTGAAATTTATAAAGATATTATTCGTAATTACTCTAATTATCCTGATATAACAAGAAGAACATATTTTGCTCTTTCCAATGTTTATTTTCAAAAAAAAGATTATGTCGCGTCATTAGAAGGATATATGTATATAACTCAGAATTTTTCTCTTACAGATGAAAGCATAGAATCTCAGCTGAGAATAGGAGATATATATTTTTTTCGCAAAGAATTTGATAAAGCAGCTGATTCTTACTATAAAATCTCAGTTAAATTTCCAAACAGCAAATTTGCTCCTTTAGGTGATTTTAAAATGGCAGATGCTTATTATCAGGATAAGAAATACAGAGAAGCAATTCGTTCATATAAAAATTTAATTAATGAATATGCCAGTTGGGAAAGATTGGATGAAGCTAATCTTAATCTCGGAATAGCTTATTTTTATAACGGTGAATTTGATGAAGCTAAAGATACTTTTAATAGAACAATTCAAAATTTTCCAACCAGCGAATATGCAATTCATGCTCAATTCTGGCTGGGTAAAATCTATCTGGATAAAAATGATTTTGATCTAGCTTTATTGAATCTGAATAAAATACTTGCTAATTATGGGGAAACAAAAAGCGGTCTTCTGGATGACACTTATTTTTTAATTGCTGAAGTTTATTATAGAAAAAAGGATTATACAAAGGCAAAAGATAATTTAAAACATATAATTAATGAATATGTTAATAGTGAATTAATACCAGAAACCACCTTTAAACTGGGATCTATTGCTTTAGAACAAAAAGATTATATGGATGCAATAGATTCATTTTCAGTTATTATTGATAAAGTTACTAAACCTAAATCAGAAGAAGAAAGAGAACTATTTTTAGGATGGTTTCCAAAAACAGTAGATGAATATTTAAAAGCAATTGAAGCTTATTCATCAGATATAGATTTTAAAGCTTCCAGTATTTTTGTTGTTGCAGATGCATATTATAAATTACAGCAATTTGATGATGCTTATAAGGTATATAAAAGTATTATAGATAAATATCCTCAAAATATGGTTGCTGCAGAAGCAATGGCAGGTATAGCCAGAATATATTTAGAACAGGGAAAAAATGGGGAATCCATTGAAACTTATAAAAAGTTAATTGTTGTTTATCCTAAAAGCAAAGTTGCAAATTCAGCTCAGTATTTTGTAGCGCAGAATTATTTTGATATTAAAAAGTTTGATACCGCGATCATTAATTATCAGAATATAGTTAACAATAGTGCTCTTAAAGATGAATTTACAGCAAAAGCTAAATATATGTTAGGTGAATCATATTATAATTTGAAAGATTTTAATAAAGCGCGAAATGAATATGAAGGTTTTATTGAAAGCTATCCTCAGCATGAATTAGTGGAAAAAGCATATTATGGCACGGGCTGGTCATATATGGAACAAAAAGATTATGAGCGGGCTATATCCAATTTTCATAAATTAATAGAAAAATATCCGCAAAGCACGCTTGCAGCAGAAGCGCAATTTACTGTCGGAGATGCATATTATGCGCTTGGAAATCTGGAAAAAGCAGCTGAAGCTTATGCAATTGTTGCTGAACAGTATTCGGATAGTGATTTTGGTGACGATGCGCAATACTGGCTGGGGTGGAGCTATTTTGGTAAGGAAGATTTTAAACGCGCAGCAGTATGGTTTCAAGGACTTGTAAATAAATATCCTAAAAGTGAATATGTTCCTGAATCACTCTATCAGGCTGGTGAATGTTATCGTACAATAGGTGATTTTGAACGCGCTCAAGAAGTTTATTTGAAGGTTATTAATGAATTCTCAAATAGTAATTTTGTTGATAAATCTCTTGTTGGACTTGGGCAAAATTTTACCAAACTTAATAAATATGATGAAGCAAATAAATATTATAATCAATTTTTAAAAGACTATCCATCCTCAGAATTGGTGCCTAAAGTACAGTATTTCCTTGCAAATATACTTCTTTACCAGGAAAAATATGGTGATGCAATGAAAGACTTTAGTGATGTAATAGAAAAATATCCAAAAAGCGATTTTGCACAGGATTCGCTGGTTAAATACAAAAAAGCAAAAGAAGCATATGAGAATGTAACAAAACATCCTGATATGGCAGTTACAGTTGGAACTTTATTTGAATTGGGTAATGTTTATGAAGAAACGGGTAAACAGGAAAAAGCAATAGAGAAGTATAAAATAATTATTGAAAAATATAATACTCATATAGTTAGCGCAGAAGCTCAATTTAGAATTGCAGAATATTATTTTAACATAAAAGATTATAAACAGGCAATAAAAGAATACCAGCGCGTAAAGCTGTTTGACAGTGAAGGGAAAATTTCATGTAATGCTCAATATAAAATTGGCAGAAGTTATGAAGCTTTAAATGAAATTACTGACGCATTGAATGAATATAAGAAACTTATAGAAAACTGTCCTGATAATAAAAATGTTGATGATGCTATTTCCAGAATTGACAATATTGCCAAATCATTGACACAATAAATCACAAGTTATTTTTAAACCCTTCTGCAGGATTTGTTTTCCCTGCTTGATATGCAGGAATAACAGCAGCAAAAATAGCAAGGCATATTCCAATCAATACTATTTCTGGAAAAAATTGCCATGGATTACCAAATAACTTAAAGAATTGAGTATTAGGATAAGAGTGCTTTAAATAGTTAGTTAAAAATGAAATTCCTAAACATCCGATTATAAATCCTGTTATAATTCCCATCAAAGCTGCGATAAAAGCACTCCATATAAAAATAAGACTTATATCTCCATCACGCATTCCCAGAAGTTTAAAATAAACTATATCTTTTTTTCTCAGTTTAACACTTATATGAATATTTCCAAAAATTATTAAACAGGCTATAATAGCGACAACTATTACAATGCCCAGCAAAAATAGTTCTGCTAATTTTCTAATATCAAGTACCCATTTGTAATCAAAAATTTTTGCTTCAGGATTATATCCTAAAGATGATAATTTTTTAAAAACCGGAATAACTTCTTTAATATTATTTACATATATATGAGCTTTTTCAGAATAATTGAATTTTGCTTTTTCTGTAAGTAGAGAAGCAGATACTTTCCATTTTTCAGTACGTGGATCGTAAGGTATGGAAAATGCATTTTGCTTATCCAAACGCCATTTTTCAAGTATAAGTTGAGTTTTTAAAGGAAGATAAAAATTTCGTCCGGCTTCTGCTCTTGCAACTATCCCGACAATGGTGAGAGATATGGAAAATTCTTCAAATTGCATTTTATCAGGGGCAGTGTCTAAAGTTGTATTTGAGTTAGCCCTTGCTACACTGAATAGCAATTTTTTCCCGATTATATGATTGCGGAATTCATCAGTTATCATATCATTTTCTAAATTGAATAATTTTTTTATACTGCGTTCAGAAATTATAATTTCCAGTGCACTATCTGAAGTGAATTTCCCTCCAGCGATAAATATTAATTGTTCAAGCTCTGGATCATTGGTTTCAATCCCATATATTGTTTCTTTTCTTACTCGATTGCGCCAATCTTTGATTCTATAAATTCCTTCCCTGCGCTCAATAAAATGTGATACATTGGGAATTATTAAAATCCTATTTTTATCGGGAAAACGCTCGTTATCTGATAGGTTTTTAGGTTTAATATCTATTCTTGTTAATCGGGAACCACGCTGAATTGTCTCATCAAGAAGTGCATCAGTCCCTGAACGTAATGATTTCATGACAATAAACTGAAAACTGCCTAGTAGCAGAGCGCCTATTGTAAGAATAGTAAAAAGCATATTATGGTAAAGATCTTTTATCGCAAAGTTAATCTGAAAGAGAAGATTAGTTCTGGGCTTGAATCCAAACCAAATATTTTTTTTAGATAAGATTTTTTTTCCATATTGACTGACAAGTAATTTTTTTTGAGAACTAATATTATTTTCATTTTGATCATTAATCGGTGAAAAAAAAATATTATCATTTGCAGTAGGTTCTTTTATTGCATCTTTATTTTGATTTTTAAATATATCATTATTTTTTTCTTCCAGATATTGTTTATTAATTAATTTCAATTTACCATTTTGTAATTCATAAACAGTAGGAGCATTTAAGAATACTTCATCATGAGAAACAACAATGATTGTTTTGCCGGACTTGGATAATTTTAATAAAATGTCAAAAATATTTTTTTTACGATTTTTATCGAGATTTGCTGTAGGTTCATCAGCAAGTATAAAAATAGGATTATGAGACAAAGCTCTGAGTATTGAAAAACGCTGTTTTTCCCCGATGCTTATATTGCCTGGATATCGAATCAGAAGGTCATTCAACTTTTTTTTTGATAATTCGGGATTCTCTTCATTTAGAATTCGAGAAGTATACATGGAATCAATAAGAGAAAAAAAATTTTGTCTGGTTTCCTGACTTTCAATATTATGAATTTTCATTGGCAGAAAAATATTTTCTTCAATATTAATATACTCAAAAAGGTATGCTTCTTGAAAAACAAAACCAATTGATTTGGCTCTGATTTCTTCCTGAATATTCCATGACAATGATTTTTTGTCGGTATGAATATCAATTCCATTTAAGCAATAATTGCCAAAGTATTCTTTATCAATAAGACCTAAAATACGAAGCAGTGTGGTTTTACCTGAACCACTTTCACCGCGAATAACTATGAAATCACCAGAATATACATTAAGATCTATCCCATTTAATATAAATGCATTTTCGTTTTCTTTATAATTTTTTTTTATATTTTTTAGTTGAATTATTGGATTTATAAACGGCATCATATTAACCCTTTACTAATTATGGCAGATAAGATAATTCCATCCATACCTGTTCGTTTATATTAAATTCAGACGCAGCAGCTTCAAGAAAATTTTCTATTTTTTGTTCAGCAGTTTTAATTTGTTTAACAATTATTAACCGCTCTTCGCGTGGAAGATTGAAAAGAGATTCCATTGAATAAGCGAGTAAATTAGTATTAAAGTGAATGCCCATTTTTTTTTCAACGATTTCCTGCAATTCAGTATCTTCAGGTATGTCTTCCCCTAAAATAGCTTTTAAATTTTCTGTAACTGCTTTAGCCATGTCACTACCGGAGATTTCATCTTCAATACCTCCTACTTCTACAAGATAATTGAACATACGTATAAGTTTTTCAAGAAAATCTTTTTCAACCAGAATTTTTTCCTGATACATTTTTTCATTTTCAAACATCCACCCTTCACGAACAATAAATCCGCCATTTTCAATACTAAATTTAATCGCAGCTCCTTGCAGGCGGGTAATAACTTCAGAATTGATTGCTTTAAGCGGCAGAATAGAATCTACTTGATTAGAAGAAATAGTTTCATGAGCAATTTTTTCTGCTTCTGTTTTTGTTGCATATACGGTTCTTGTCATAAGTTCTTTTATTTTGTTTGAAAAATTTTTTTTTTCTTTTGAAGTAGAATCTTCTATCCAGGGATAGAATTCTCCGCCTGTAAGACTTGATAATTGTGATAGAGTTTTAACCAATAAGCCACGATCAACCGTATCTGCCTGAAATGAAAATACAGAGATATCTTTATTGCGCAGTAAGGAAACAACTTCTTCAGGTGTCTGTTTTTTTGCAATTGATTTTACAAGACCAATCGTTTCAGGTTTAGCATCACTGTTAAGTACTGCAATGACTATTTTTTTTTCACCACCTGATTGATCACTGATTCCATTCCATTTGAAATCCTTTGCTGATAATACCATTGCATCAAGAATAGGTTCAGCCGCATCACCCCCGCCAATCATATTTTCAGGTGTAGACTCTTTACGAAGTATGGCAATCCCATTTTCCATTGTAGTAGGCAAAACTATTTTTATTCGTTCTTCATCCATATCATCTCTAAAAAAGACAAAACCAATATTAATATTTTTACGATTAATTTCAAGAGATTTCAATAGTTCTTCAATTGTTTCTGCCATTTTTGTCCCGTATTTTGACATAGAACCAGTTGCATCAAATACTATACAAAAAGTAACTTTACTGAGAATTTTTTCGAGTTCTCCAGGAGTAGTATTTATTTTTATTTTAGTTTCAGGTACATATGCTGGGATATAAACTTTATAAATTTTTTTATGAATTTCTGTTCTTGCTTCTACTCCAGCATAGATAGATTTTTTATCTACTACAGGGAATGATAGCAATTTTTTAGGTAATGATTTAGACATTTTAGTATCTTCAATATACGATGGTGAAAATTTTTTTATATCTTTGGTCATAGCAAACTGCTCAATGGTATTTTCATCCCATATCATAACATCAGTTCGTTCATTTGTTGTTATAGATGGTTTGAAATGTAACCCTTCTCTAGTATTCCAATCTAAAACAAGAGACTTTTTGACAAAAGCATGCTTATTTTGTTGTTTTTTATCCGCAATTTTATAATATTCATCTTCTTCTTCAATTATAAAATAGGGTTTCAGTATCTCCATTTTAAATACAAAATCCCCTCCTCCTTTTCTGGATGTAGCAATTACATTATCAGAGCCTGCGATTATTTTTCTAATTACTTTTGTACCGGGAACATATAGTATTGAATATGAATTGGTTGACAGCATACTAATTATAATTGTTATCATTGAGAGAATAAGAAAAAGTTTTCTTATATTTAATTTTTTACTAAAATTTTTATACATTTAAATCTCCTTTCGTAATTATACTACTGAATCCCTGTATTTTCAATTTTTTTATCAGAAGGATTAATTATCAATACCCTTCCTAAATTTGGATTATCATTTTTATCATAAATTAAATTATATATTTCTTTTAAATCAAAAACTCCCCACCAATTTTCTTCCAGAGAAATATCATCAGAGTAGAATTCTCCCAATTGAAAATTAAAATTTTTGTTATTGTATATATTATTTTTAGTTATTCTGGATCTGGAATTTTTTTCGTACAAAAATATTCCAGTACCATTGTTAGTTATATCATTAAATTCAATTATATTTGCACTCTGGCGAAAATTTATTCCTCTTGAGACATTATTGATAATTGTATTATTTTTTATAATGAATTTTGACATACCCAAACGCATACCTTCAATATTATTCACAAATTCACAGTTGGTTATTTCACCTGTTGAGAAATGCGCATGCAGAGCGAATTCTGAATATTCGAATTTACAGTATTTGAAAATATTATCTTTGCTGTATTTAATTAATATTTTACCCCAGTCACCGGGATTTGGATTTGGTGACGATGAAGTGAAAACAATCTTTTGATCATGTATACCTTTGGCAATTAATCTACCTTCTGTAATAATTCCATTCGTTGGTTCATGCGGGTCATTGCTTTTTTTTCTAAAAGGAGCGAATTTTATTATTGATCCTGGCAGTATAGTGAGCGTAACGCTTTTCATAATTGTTACAGTACCATTAATTTCAATTTCATTCTGCCATATTGTGTCCTGAGTAATAAAAGCATCGTTGATGACAGTTTTGCCGGTATTTTGGGTTTTTTGAATTTGAGGATTACTGCATCCTGAAATTATTATGAAAAATACTAAAAATATTTTAAAATTATTTTTTAAAATCAAAATATTTTTCCCTTAAGGATAAAGATACATTTTTAGCAGTAGAAAGGACTTTTTCTGCAATTTCAATTGTTGAATTCCCTAATCCGCAGGAAGGTGTAATTAAAGAAGAATTAAGAAGCTTCTTTTTTTCAAATCCTTTTTCAACTAGAATATCAATCTCTTTTTCAAACTTGTTAATTATTTTTTCCTCAGAGAATTTATTGATTTCTTCTGAATTTGGGATAATCCCCCATGCCAGAGCTCCATCCCGGTTTAGAAAATCGTTCAATTTCTCAGGATATAAAGCCATAGCACCGCTATATTTATAAGCATCAAAATTTATAATATTAACATTTGTATCCATAAATAGACTCCAGTCTGTATTCCCGCAGCAATGAGATCCTGTAATAACATTAACAGATGTAAAAACTTCATTGAGACAATTTATTATAAAATCTTTTTCAATATTAAAATAGCTTGATCCATAACTTACAAGCCCGGGCTCATCAAAGAAAAAAATAATTTGAGGACAAACCTTCATTATTTCTTTTATCTGCCAGCGAGCCTTCATTATTATCGCTTTGGTAAGCATAGACATAAATTCTTCATTATAGATTATACTTTTCCCTTTTTCATCTTTTAAAGTTAAACCTGCTGTTATTGGTCCAGGCAATTGACATTTAAAATATTCTGGTTTTATAGATGTGGTTTTTTTTAGTAATTCCAGTAAATGATAAAATCCTTTAACTCTTTTATTACTTATCTTAAAAAAATCCACGTTATCTGCAAAATAATTTTCATAAAATAGCGCCATATCATCAGAAAAATCATCCGATGTATTAAAATAAAATGTTTCTTTCTTATCATCTGAAATAAGTCCTGGCAAATTTTCCAAGAGTGGTCCGCAAAAAGTATGTTTATATCCTAATTTAGGTAATTCAGGTGAAGCTGGAATTGAAGATAAATATTTCAAAACCAGATTACATGCTGGCTCTGACTCTGTATATGGAAGGCTGCCGATTGCTGTTGCTAAACACTTAAATTCTAATGATTGCTGGGACATAAAAAATTCTCCTATTAAAATATATCTTCCTGCGTAACTCGCAAAACTTCCTCAATTGTTGTTATTCCATTGATAACTTTTTGCGCGCCATCTTCTCTTAAAGTAAGCATGCCTTTTTTGCGAGCAATTTTTTTAATTGAAGAAGAATCTATTTTATTTAAAATAGAATCACGTATATCTCCATCTATAATCAGGAGTTCATAAATACCCAGTCTACCCAGATACCCTGTATTCAAGCATTTAGAACATCCTTTTCCGCGAAATACAAATCCATTTTCTAAATTTTTAACTGTGAGTCCAATTTCCTTAAGTAAATCAGTTGAAGGGGTGTAAGGTTCTTTACAATTATTGCATATTACTCTTACCAGTCGTTGAGCAAGTACTGCTATGACTGAAGATGAAACAAGATAAGGCTCTACGCCCATATCAATTAAACGGGTAATTGCACCGGACGCATCATTAGTATGTAATGTGCTAAATACCAGATGTCCTGTTAAAGATGCGTGAATCGCTATTTCCGCTGTTTCATAATCACGTATTTCTCCAACCATTATAATATCTGGATCCTGACGCAGAATTGAGCGCAGCCCATTTGCAAATGTCAATTCAATTTTGGGATTAATCTGTATTTGTCCAATTCCATCTAATTGATATTCGACAGGGTCTTCAATAGTAATGATATTTTTTTCAACGGAATTAATATGACTTAATGCAGCATATAAAGTAGTAGTTTTCCCGCTGCCTGTTGGTCCTGTAACTAAAATAATACCATTAAAACTATGTATTATTTTTTCTATTTTCGAATAAATACTTGAAGAAAATCCTAATTGCCTTAAATCCAGAAGTAAATTACCCCTATCAAGCAAGCGCATTACAATTCTTTCTCCATAATTAACAGGAATAGTTGATAGACGAATATCTATTTCATGGTTAAGAATTTTTATTTTAATTCTTCCATCCTGAGGCAGACGGCGTTCGGCAATATTAAGATTCCCCATAATTTTTATACGTGAAGTTATAGCAGCCTGATATTGTTTTGGCGGGCTTAAAGCTTCATAAAGCATTCCATCCACGCGATATCTTACTTTTAAATCTTTTTCAAAAGGTTCTATATGGATATCACTTGCGCGCTCATTTATAGCTCTTGTAAGAATAAGATTAACAAATTTAATAATTGGAGCTTTATTTGCCAGATCAAGCAGATCTTCCTGCTCTTCTATATGAATAACAGGCAGTTCATCGTCAGCTTTTTTTAAATCGCTTAACATTTTTTGTGTTGAATCAGTTTCTCCGCCGTATATTTTGTTAATTGCTTTTTTGATTTCTTCATCTGTGCATATTACTGGTTCAACAATATATCCCAATAAAAGATTAATATCATCCAGAGGCTGCAAATCAAGCGGGTCAGTCATTGCTACTGTTAGAGTTTTTTGATTTATCTCAATAGGTATTAAGCTATGTTTTTTAACAAAATTTAATGGGATTTGCGATATGATTTCTTTTTTTATTTTATATTCAGAAAGGTCTAATATTACTGGTATGCCAAGTTGCTTGCCAAGACAGCGTAAGAAATCTTCTTCTTTTAAATAACCCAAATCTATCAAAATCTCGCCAATACGCTTATGTACTTTCTCTTTTTTTTGTATTTCTAATGCTTCTTTAATTTTATCTTCACTTAAATGTATTTCCTGAACAATAATTTCACCAATCAGTTTTCTAATTCCTTGCATATAATTCCTATGATAAATCAGGTTAAGGTTAAGGGTTAGGTTAAGGAAAAGATAAAACTGAATGATTTAAATTTTTCTTCAACCTTAACCTCAACCTCAATCTTTTATACCATCTCCTTATTTTTCAATTATTAAACTATCATAATGAACACTGGTTGTATCTATAACAAATGGTTCTCTTTTAGGCGAAGTATTGGAAAGAGTTTTTATCCCTTTGTTTTCATCTATAAAAGTTTGAAATTGAGTTTTTTTATCTTCAGTAACTTTATCAAAATCTTTACTATTTGCAATAATATGAGGAGTTATAAAAATCATTAAATTCGTTTTTGAATTTATTTCTTTTTTACGTTTAAATAATATTCCAAGATACGGGATATCTCCTAAAAGCGGGATTTTGCTTTCTGCAGTACTTTTATCATTTCTTATTAAACCGCCAATAACAATTGTTTTTGAATGTTCAACAATGACAGAAGTTTTTGCTTTTCTTTTTGATGTTCTTGGAGCATCTGTAACACTAGCATCAACAACTTTACTTATTTCCTGTAAAATTTCCATACGCACCATTTTTGTCTGTTTATTTATATGCGGTGTTATTTTAAGAGTTATGCCAACATCTTTATAATCATATGTTTTAATAACATTATTTGTATCAGTAACGCGGCTATTGGTAACAAATGGTATTACATCGCTTATTACGATTTCTGCTTCTTGATTATCCATTGTAACGATTTGAGGAGTTGACAGAATATTAAAATCAGAGTCAGCTTTGAACATATTTATTAATGCTCCAACACTTGATAATTTTGGAAGACCGGTATTTTCGTCAATCCCTTTTCCTTTCATAAGTCCTACACTGAATCCCATTCCAGGAGCTTCAGCACTTAATCCAAAATTTGTTCCGCCAAATCCAGATACTGCTCCCTCGCCGGGTTTATTTAATGAACGCCATTCAACACCTAACTGAAGGCTTTTATCCAGACTCATTTCAACAATGGCAGCTTCAACTAGAACCTGTGAGCGGGGGATATCGAGCTGGCTTATAATTTTTTTAATTGTTGCATAATTCTCAGGCGGTTCATTTATAATTAATGCATTGGTAAATTTATCAGCTACTATATTTGGTTTTATTCCAGTTCCAGGTCTTTGAGGAGGAGGGGGCTGCCCTGGTTCAGGTTTTTTTTCTACCAGAGGAACATTTGCCAGAACCTTTGCCAATTCTTCAGCATCAGAATTTTCAAGATAATATACGTGAATATCATCGCGGCTGATTGCCATGTCTTTATCCAGAGAATTTACAAATTCTATTATTGTTTTTGTATCTCCTTCATTAGCAAGTACAATTACTGTATTTGTTCTATCATCAGCCATAGCTTTAAGAATACGTTTATCAGCTTGAGGAATATTTACTCCTGCCTGTCTGTGCACCATCTGCATTTGCTGTTGAGCAGCCGGGTCTCCAAAAACAGATGTTATATGACCTGCAATCGTTTTTGCTGAAGCATATTTTATCTGAATAAGCGTTGTTTTAATTTCAGCGCCTGGAATATCAAGATTCTCTATTACTTTTAACAATCTATGAATATTGGATGCTACTTCTGTTATAATCAATAAATTTGTTGGTATATAAACAGTTATATTGCTGTCTTTGGAAATTAATGGGACAATAGCTTTTTCAATATCACCAGCCTTAGCATAATTAAGGGGAATGAGTTGTGTGATAATACGGTCTTCATCAGTTATTTTGCTTGTTTCTCGCCCCACTTCGGTAGAAATATTTTGTTCCCTTGCTCTGCGTTTATTTACGACTCTTACTATTTTGTCTGATTGAACAAGACTAAAACCATTTAGTTCAAGTATTGATTCTATTACTTTGGCAGCATCTTTTCTTAGTATTTTTTTCGGAGAAATGACTGTAATGGCGCCGCGAACTCCGCCGCTTTCATCAATTACAAAATTTTGTCCGGTTAATTCACTTAAAGTTTTAATAACTAATTTCACATCTGTATTATTAAAATCAAGCTGAATCATTTCTTCCTGCGGAGTTTTATCCGCAGCATAAATATCAGTATTGAATTTAAGCATTATACAGTTTAATCTGGAAGTGCCAATGAATTGGCACAAATATAAACAATAAATAATTCCTATCAGAGACAGAAGATACCTCAAGGCTCTACCTCGAGGTATCTTCATTAAAAAAATATAAATAATAAATTTTTTGATATTCATAGGATCTCTATGCCTTCCTTTCATGAGTATATCTTTATCTGGAAGTGCCAAGAATACCCTGCAGTTTACTGCAGGGATGAATTGGCACAAATATAAATAATAAAATATTCCTATCAGAGACAGAAGATACCCTGTGGCCACAGGGTTCTTCATTGATTAATTTGATAATTTAAAGTAATGTCACTTCCCCCGCGATCCAGTACAACCTGAATCGATGGTATTGATTGCAGTTCAGGGTAAAGTACTTGATATAATTCGAACAATTTCTCCGGACTTTCAAGCTTAATCCCATTTATTTCCTTAATAATATCTCCATTCTGAAATCCCTGTCCTGTTAAAATATTTCCAACGCTTTCCAGATTATTTAAACTATATCCTACAAATTTTCCATTTTCAATATATGGATTTATATCAACTGAAGCCATAATTTTTTCAATAACCTGATCAACATCTCCGCCCATATTACCTAACATTTCAGAACGATTAACTACAAAAGTTTTTCCCTGTTCATGTGCTAAAGCAGCTTCCTCTCTTGTAGGATGTGGTTTTTTGCCAGATAAATCAGTTTTTTTATCCGATCTTTGAGACATTGTGCCTATATTCTTTTTATCTTCTTCGTATATTGTAAGATATTCAATTCTGTCACCTATTTGCAATGTTACAATATTACGAGCAATATCAATAATTTTGGCATCTGAATCTTTAATAATGTCATTTATTCTATAAAATTCATCAATTCTCCTGGCTGTATTTTCAATAATTGCAAAAGAATTTTCAGAGATCCCTACTATAGTTCCTTTAAGTTTGAGATTTAATGGTTTTGGAGGAGGAACAGGTTTGCTTTCAACTTTTATTTCTGGTTTAGGTGGCGGTTGAACTGTTTTTGGCTGAGGAACTTCTTTGATTTCTTCAACTGAAGAACAAAATAAATTTCGTTCTTCTATGATTTTATAAAAATTAAATTTGTTATCAATAGATTTATCATCTTTTGTAAATATACGATTAACAGCATATTTTTTAACTGTATTTAATCTGGAAGAAAAATAGACTATTCCTGTATCTACTATTACATAAATAAATAATAAAGATAGAAGTACATTAAAAATAATAATATTATACTTTACATTCATTCTAAAATCACTCCCATAAATTATTAAATATGATTGACTATGTTATTATAATATATTTTACTAAAAAAAGAAACTATGGATTTTAAATATATGTAAAATTAATAAGTGGAAAATTAATAAGTTGACTTAATAAAAGCAATATAATAAAATAATATTAAAGAAATTGTGTATCTCTACTACATATTTGAACAAATTGTATAATCAAGGATTAAAATATGTTAAACAAATCTTTATACCCAGATAAAGGTATAATATTAATATCTTTGATTTTAGCTATTTTATTTTCTTCTTTAATCTTAATCAGAAGTGATGAAAATAATAAGATAGACCTCGAAAAAAACCTATCTCAAATTAAAAAAGAAAAAGATAATGCTGCACAATTGCATTTTAAAGGTAATTTCATGGAATCAATAAATTTATATGAATCGATTTTATTAAAATTGCAGTCATTAGAGAATATAAATAAAGAAAAAATAAATAATAGTCAGAAATCCGATATTTTAAAATTAAAAAAAGAATTTAACAACTACATCGCAAATGAAGGATTTTATTCATCTGAAAATTTTGAAAGTAATACTGATTTAAAATTCCCGGAAAAAATAGATAAAATTTTAGGAATAGCATGGTTAAGTCAAAATGATGTTAAAGTTGCTATAGCTTGCAAAGGTAATTCTAACATTGGAGTAGATCTTATTTTAGGTTATGGATGGAAAGATAATGATGGAACATTTGGTGTTGAACCTATTTCAAGTTTAGAACTTATTCTGGAACCTTCAACTCTTAATGAGGTGACTTTTATAGGAATACCTAAAAATCTGGAAGATAAAGATATATACAAAATATATACAAATCCTGGGATATTTGTTATTTTATCAGATTCAAAAAAAGATACTCAAAAAATAGAAAAAATAGAAATTCAAGGAATATATAATAATTATATAAATTTTTCCCATCATAATCAATATTATTTTCGTTCGTTATCAATGTTTACATTTATTGCAAACTCAATACGGGGGAGTAATAATACAACGGAAGAATATAGATTGTATTTGAAAAAAAAGGCAAATTTATTTTTTAATCCGGCGGAAATTGAATTGAAGCTTTCTGATTTAGAAGAAAAAAAACAGAACCTGATGCTTAAAACAGGATGGGTTGTAAAAGATTTTCCAACTGAAATTGCATTAGATATCCCTCCAATTTCAAAAATAGATTTATTATCTTTTGATAATATGATACTGGAAGTAATAAATAAAGAAAATGAAAATCTGAAATATTTGATCCTGCCGGGATTATCCTTTTTTCTTTTAGATAAAACATTAAATATAAAATTAACAGAACAGAATATTTCAAACGAGAATAGTTATGAATTTCTTTTGGAAGACTCTACTGATAATAAAATAAAAAATTTGATTACAAAACTAAAATTTAATTATTGGAATATATCACAAAATGCTCAAATTGAATTAATAAAAGCAGGAAAAGATGCAATTCCGTATTTATTGAAAGAAATAGAAGCAAATTCAAAATTCAGTAAACAGATATTTGAAATAATAGGTAAAATAGGGGATATAGGGATCCCTATTCTTATAGAATTTACAAATAAAAAAACCGAAGAAATCGATTTGCAATTTTTTGAAGAATTAGCCAGATGTTATAGTTTTATTGGTTCATCTGCAATTAATCCTCTTGTTGATATTTTGAAGCAGAAAAGTATATCGAAAACTATTTTTGTATGCATGGCTTTGGCTGAAATCAATGACAGAACAAGCGGAAAATACTTAGTTAATACTATGAAAGATATTAACAATGGGAGTTTTTTTACATCAGCAGTAGAAAATGAAAATACGTTTGCTGCGCAGGAAAAATATCTTAAATCAGTGGTTATTCATACACTTGGTATATTAAAAGAAAAACAGGTTGTTCCCTTGCTTATAACAGCAATACAAAATGATCCAAGTGAAAAAGTTCTGGATGAAATTTCATTTGCATTAGGACAAATCCAGGATTCAACTTCTATTGATTCTCTTATTTTTTTAGCTGAACTTGGTCATAAAAGAGCTTTTGAGGGACTTTATGAAATGAAAGTTAAAAAATCGATACCAATTTTCTTGAAAGATTTCAATAGTTATTCTTCTGAAAACCAATTGATAATTGTAAATATGTGCAAGGAAATGGGAGATATAAAATTACTTAGTAGATTAATTGAGCTTTCAAATAATGATAAAGTTGAAATGAAAGTCAGAGCAAATCTGGATTTAGCTGTTGAACAGATAGTTGGGAGATGAAGAATTTTACTCTTAGGGCTTGCGACGAAATAACTGTAACAATTTAAATATTTTCATGCGTTCCTATATGATTTTTTTTATAATAAATTTGTTACAGTTATTTCGTCGCAAGCCCTTACTAGAGTTTATTTATAATTTTTTCCACCAGTTCATTCAATTGCTTTGGATTAATCAAAGGAATTCTTTCCTGATTATTAGAAATAACTGCCACTTCTGAATTTATACGATATGTTTTAACTTTTTTTGCATCTTCTATCATCAAAGATTTTATATCTTCACTCTGGCTTAAAGTTTTGATTATCTGCGGGTCCATATTTACAGCTTTTATTGGTTCTTCCCAATATGATGAAGTTAAACTTTTAGAACGTATCTGTAAATATTCCATGATTTTTTCCGGGGCATATTTTTTTATAGCTAATTGTCTCTGTATTTCCTCAAGCTCCATCTGTCCGCGTTTTGATGAAAAATTTTCAGAAGAATTTTGATAAATTATATAATGTATTTCTAATTTTATTTTTGGAAAACGCTCGTGTATTTTATTAAAAGCGTCAATTATTAAATAAGATTGAGGAGCAAAAGGGGAGATGAAAATATCAATTTGATTTTCAATCTTTTCCTGCTGAATAAACAATTCAGAAAATTTAATGTTTTCTGTATTCAATAGATATTCGTCATTTGTCTTTTTAAGATAAGCTGATACTGTTGAAAAATTGCGAGTTTGTTCGATTTCTTTGTTAAAAATAAAAGATGGGATTGAATCTATTTTATGAAGTTCTGCAAGATTTTTACCTGTGTCAGAATTTATTGGAATAAAATCAGCTTTTAATCCGGGGAGAAGAGGGTTTAAATAATTCATCACTTGATAATAATCAGGATAGATTGAAGTAGAAGAATACAGGATTTTGACAATAACATTGGTATCTTTACTTTTAATGCTGGAGCCTAATTCTTTTGTCTGCTTTTCATGTTTAATCAGCAATTCTTTAATTTCATTATCATCTTCAATTTCCTGTGAAATACGAATTTCTTTAAAAGATGAAGAAGGTTTATGAGTTTGGTTTTCTATATGAACATCAATCCTGCCTATTTTTTTTCCCTGAAAATCAAATTGAACAACAAGAGTATCGTCAATATTTGCAAACATTCCTACGGAAGTTTTTTTGTGTGAATTAATTATTAAGTCAATATTTTTAATTTTTTTAGCTAATTCTACGTTTAAATCTTCCCCCAGATGACTTAAAATTACAACATAATCAACATTTGAGCGTATTATTTTTACTATATTTTCAACACTTTTGATAGGATCTTCAATTTTAATTGTATTTGTCAGTTCGGGTTTGTTTTCAAGAAGTTCAGGAGTTGTGACACCAATAATTCCTAAATTAATACCATTTCTGTTTATTATTCTGTATGAAGCAGTAATATTTTTTTTATCAAGATAAAAAAGATTGCATGACAGGGTGGGGAGTTTATGTATCAAATGATTTTTTGCAAAATCAAATCCCCAGGTAAATTCATCATCTCCAAGTGCTACTGCGTCATAATTCATGAGACGCATAGCTTGAATCATGGTTAATGTGCGAGCTTTATCTTTTATTTCGCCTTCTGTATATACATCATATTTTGTACCGGCAAAGAAACCTCCTGCATCGAGTAAAAATACTGTGTTTTTTTTTCTTATTTTTTTAATAACAGTGCTTCTTCTTGAAACACCTCCATCAGGTTCAATCTTGCAATCACAAGGATAAATCATGCCATGAGTTTCTCCTGTGAAAAGTATGGTGAATTTTTTGGGAACAGATTGGTTTGCAGTAATTGCTGTTTGAAAAGTAATAAATAATATTAGAATAAAAATAAGTTTTTTCATATAAAAAATCCTTTTATCCAGCTAAATTTAAGTATAGGAATTTGAAAGTTTAATTATTGAGCCTCATAGATGAGACAACTACAAGTCAACGGTAGTTGCTCGATTTATCGAGCCTAATTTATATATTCCATTTCGATCTTACTATACATATATATATGGCCGCCAATCGTGAATTCAGCTTTATTTCTTTCTGTTATTTTTCCCTCGAATTCATGCGAAGCACGATCTTCAACACCCACATATGCTTCGGTTTCTAAAATTTTTCCGGAAAGTTTGGCTCCGTCTAAATTATGAACCAGATATTTACCTAATAATTCTTTCGCAACAGTAACAGCATTTTGTGAATAAAAGTTTCTTTTTAAAATAATCATACTCTACTTTTACATTATATATAATATCTCCAATAATTATCGATTTGTATTACTTTGTCAGCAAACTTTATATAATGAAGAATATGCTTTTCATAGTTTTGAAATTCTACTTCTGCATGCTGAAAAGCAGCATGGACAGTATAATTACGCTCAAATAAATCGGCTATAAATCTTAGTTCTTTTGAATCAGTTGGTGATGCATATACGAAAAATCTTATTTGTGTCAAAGGCACAAGAAGAGGATGGAATGAGTGAATACCATCAAGAATTACAATATCTGATAGTCCAACCGTTACCTGAGTCTCTTCATGCGTACCAGTATTGTGATTATACGGTGAATACATAATAATTTCCCCATTACTAACATCTTTAATGCTTGTTTTAAGCTTTTCTATATCGTTAGCTTTAGGATCATAACCACTTAAATCACGTGCTTCACGCTCAGTCCTATTTAACATGAACGCATCAGTTTGAATAAGTCCTATCCTTAACGTCGAATTGATTTTAAATAACTCTTGTTGCAGATGTTGTGCTAGTGTTGTTTTACCTAAACCTGCAGCACCACAAATAGCAACAAAAATTATTCGACTTGATAATGCGTATATCTTTAAAACATGATTTGCTAATTCCCTAATAACTTGAAAGTTGTCCGTCTTACGATTTTCTAAAAGATATTTTTTAAATTCTTGAATTCGATTTCCTTCTTCTATTATCCGTTGTAGGTTCTCTTTTATTTTACTACGAAAATCAAAAAAGTCACGACCAGCAATCTGTACTAAATTCGATGCTTCATGTGTTCGGTCTAGTATTTTGGGAATAATATTTTTTAATTCAAAGTATAAAAGACGAAGTCCCTTTTTATTGTCAGTGTATCCAATTGTGTATTCAGTTCTAACGTCGAAAGGCAAGTTATCTAATTTCTGGGAAATAATTATGGTTTTGTTACCTATTGCATGACTTATACCTAATTCATAAAAAACATTAGGATTTTGTTGTGATATATCTGCTATAATTAAATCAGACTGTATAATTTCACGGATTATTTTGTCGGGAATATTTTTAGGAATAGTATCATCATCAATTCTGTAACATTCAAGATTGAGTTCCTCAACTGAACTCTTAATCACAGTTTTATAAATATAATCATACTTTGGATCAAAACTCATAATAACAAAACATTTTTTCTTTTTCATTTGAAACCGCTCCTTATGTTTTTTTATTACATGAATCTTGCACGAAAACATAGTTTTTCTGCATAAGCAATAAATTTTTTAAATTTATCCCACCTTTTAATTTCAATAATTTTGAATCTCTTTACACTCAACCATCTTTCAACGATATCGACGATATTTAATGGTTCAGAACTTTTTTATTCTCAAAAAACAACTCAAAAACGTTATCCTTTAGCTATCCTGGCTTTCTTTGATTTCTCTTTTTTTAATTATCTGAAATAGGAGCTTCTTCAAGTCCTTGAACTTTAGGAGATCCTTCGTCGCTTTGTTCCTCAGGATGAGGGGGTTGAAATACCTACATCTTTTATATCAGAATTTGAATCTATGTCATTTTTCATAATTTTTTTCAATTCATTTATTTGCGGTAATTCATCAAGACTATTCAATCCAAAATAAATAAGAAATTCTTTTGTGGTTCCATATAAAAATGTTCTGCCAATACCTTCTTTTTTACCTACAATACGAATTAATTTTTTTTCCATAAGCAGTTTTAAGCTGCTGCTCACTCCGACACCGCGTATAGCTTCTATTTCCAGACGAGTTATTGGTTGTTTATATGCAATAATTGCAAGATTTTCCAGAAGTGAATGAGATATTTTCTTTTCGTATTTTGAGTGAACAAATTTTTGTATCCAAGGGCTGTATTTATCACGTGTAAAAATTTGATACCCCCCTGCTATTTCAGTAATTTGAAAACTTCTTTCAGTATTATTGTATTCTTCTTTTAATTCATTAATGATATTTCGTATGGTTTCAGAATTGATTTTTTGATTTGATAATATATCTTGAGTTTTATCTTCTGACTTTAGATCACTGACTTCTGACTCCTGACTCCTGATTTCTTCATTATTTGAGGATTCTTTAAATAAATTTTTAATTCTTTGAATAGTTATAGGTTTATCAGATACAAAAAGAACAGCCTCAATAATTCTTTTAATCTCTTTTAAATCAGGAGAAATATTTTCATTTTTTTGTTCATCCTGCAATTGTTCAGACTGGTTTTCGTTAATATTTTTGTTTTCATTTATTTCTAACATAATATGCTCCTAATGATTAATGGGATTTGATATCCAGATTTCTCCAAATAATTTTAGCTGCCATGCAACAATTTCTTTACGTTTAATTAATTCCAATAAAGCTAAAAAAGTTACTACAATTTCTATTTTATGAATACAATTTTCAAATAAGACATTAAGATTAATATCTTTTTTTTCTTTTATTTTTTCAAGTATAAAATCAATTTTTTCTTCAATACGATAGACAATTCTATTGATTTCATAAACTTTTTCTTTTAGTCCATCTTTATATATATTATTAAATGCTGTTAGAAGATCAAATAATGTAGCTTCAAAAGAGATTTCTTCTTTTTTTTCGCTTTCTTCCTGAGTTTGCACAATTTTACATGGGAATAAATTGCTCTGCTCTTTTTCTCTATTTTTCAATTTTACAGCTATTTCTTTATATTTTTTATATTCCAGAAGCCGCGATACAAGCTCATCACGCGGATCAGTTGATAGTTCTTCATTAATTGAAACCTTTTCAATTGGCAATAACATTTTTGATTTAATATACATTAAAGTTGCTGCCATTATTAAAAATTCTCCGGCATTATTTAAATCCAGAGTTTTTTCAGTATTAATATATTCCAGATATTGATCTGTAATACGCGCAATAGGGATATCATAAATATCCATTTCTTCTTTTTTTATTAAATAGAGAAGAAGATCAAATGGTCCTTCAAAATTTTCGAGTTCAATTTTATAAATTTTCATGTTTAAAACACCATTGATTTTAATATGTACTGGATTAAATTTATGATAGGAACGAAAAATATATCCAGTAATCCTGTATATAATAGAATCATAATTATTATAAATCCATATGGCTCTAATTTGTTATATTGATATGATAGCTTTAGAGGCAGCAATCCGCTTACTATTCTTGAACCATCTAAAGGCGGTATTGGAATAAGATTAAAAGCCGCTAATCCAAGATTCATTGTGAAACTTGTTAAAAGAAGCACTTTTAATCCTTCAAGCTGAAAAAAATTTAACGGGAAAAAAATTTTTATAAATACAAGAGAAATAAAAGCTGCTAACAAATTGGATGCAGGTCCTGCAAATCCAACAAGCGCTGCATCTCTTCTTGGTTTACGTAAATTAAAATAGTTTACAGGTACAGGTTTAGCATAACCAATTTTAATTGGAGATTTAGCAATTATTAGAAATAGCGGTAGAAGTATTGAGCCAAATAAATCAAGATGAGGAATTGGATTTAAAGTAATTCTTCCTGCTAATCTCGCAGTTGGATCTCCGCATTTATCCGCCATCCAGCCGTGACTTGATTCATGTAATACAATTGCAAAAATTAGTACGGGTATTTCAATTATTAAAAATGGATCAAAAGACATCGTTTTAGTACTCCTATTAATTCCTAAATTATATCTGCTTTTTTACCCAATTCATAAGCCCGCCGCTGGAAATTATTTCCTGCATAAATGGAGGGAAAGATTGCGCTTTATATTCTTTTTTTGTTCTGAGATTATAAATTTTTCCTTCTTCAAGATTTACTTCCAGTGAATCTTCTGTTTTAATTTCATCAATCCCTTGAGGAATTTCCAGAATAGGTAATCCTATATTAATAGCGTTTCTATAAAATATTCTAGCAAAAGATTTTGCAATTACACATGAGATACCTGCTGATTTTATACATATTGGAGCATGTTCACGTGACGAACCGCAGCCAAAATTTTTACCTGCAACAATAATATCTCCGGTTGAAATATTTTTTATAAAATCTTTATCTATATCTTCCATGCAGTGTTTAGCAAGTTCTTTTGGATCAGATGTGTTTAAATATCTTGCCGGTATTATTTCATCTGTGTTTACATCATCTCTGTATTTCCATGTTTTACCTTTAATTTTTTCCATTTTTTTTCTCTCCTATTTTACTTCTTCCGGACTTCCTATTCTTCCCAATATTGCCGAAGCAGCAGCAATCGCAGGACTTGCAAGATAAACTTCACTTTCAGGATGTCCCATTCTGCCAACAAAATTTCGGTTAGTAGTTGCCAGGGCTTTTTCACCTTTTGCAAGAATACCCATATGTCCGCCAAGACACGGTCCGCAGGTTGGAGTACTTACAGCAGCACCTGCTTTTATGAATATTTCAATAAGTCCTTCTTTTAATGATTGCATATATATATCCTGTGTAGCTGGAATTACAATTGTTCTTAAGCTGGAATTGACTTTGCGTCCTTTTAATATTTTAGCAGCAATCCGTAAATCCTCAATTCTTCCATTAGTACATGACCCTATAACTACTTGATCAATGTTAACTTTTCCCACCTTACTTATTCCTTTTGCATTTTCAGGTAAATGAGGGAAAGCTACCTGAGGTTCAATTTTATTCACATCGATCTCTATTATTTCAGCATATTTAGCATCAGGATCACTTGAATAAACTTTATATGGACGCTGTGCGCGGTCTTTTACATAATCTAATGTGATTTTATCAGGTGAAAATATTCCATTTTTTGCACCTGCTTCAATTGCCATATTTGCCATGCTCAAACGATTATCAATTGAAAGCTTGTCAATGACCGGTCCTGTAAATTCCATTGATTTATATAAAGCACCATCAACTCCAATAAGTCCAATTGTATATAATATTAGATCTTTTCCTGATACCCATTTTTGCATCTTTCCTTTATAAATAAATTTAATTGATTCAGGAACTTTAAACCATAGTTTGCCTATTGCCATTATGCTTGCAAGATCTGTACTGCCAACACCGGTTGAAAAGGCACCCAGTGCACCATAAGTGCAGGTATGAGAGTCCGCTCCGATTACTAGATCACCCGGAACAACAATCCCTTTTTCCGGAAGCAGAGCATGCTCTACGCCCATCTGACCAATTTCAAAATAATATTTGATTTTATATTTACGTGCAAAATCCCGCAAAATTTTTACCTGTTCAGCAGATTTAATATCCTTATTTGGAGTAAAATGATCGGGAATAAGAACAACTTTATTTTGATTAAATACTTTTTTTAGTCTTAAATTTTCAAATTCCTGTATAGCTAAAGGCGCAGTTACATCATTACCCAGAGCGATATCTATATCCGCGATAATTAATTCACCTGGTACAATTTTTTTCTTTTTTGCATGAAAAGCCAAAATTTTTTCTGTAATAGTCATTCCCATATAATTTTTTATTTCACTCCTTAGATTTACTTTTAATATTTTCCAGTTTGTTTAAAGCATTAATATAAGCTTTCGCACTAGCAACTATTATATCAGTATCAATTCCTCTGCCCAGAACTGTATTATTATTTTCTTCAAGTTCAACCGAAACATCACCCTGAGCGTCGGTCCCGCCTGTTATAGCTTTGACAATATAAGTCTGCAATTTGCTTTTTGTTTTAGTGATTTTTGAAATTGCATTATAAACTGCATCAACAGGCCCATCGCCGGTATTTTCAAAAGAAATAACTTTATCTTCGATATTAAGTGAGACTTTGGCTTTAGGTTTTTCGGTTGTGCCGCAGCATACTTCAAGCGAAACTAATTTATATTTTTCAAGAACAGTTTTTACTCCTTCAATTTCGCTTATTATCCCTAATAAATCTTCATCATATATTTCCTTTTTTTTGTCAGCAAGTTTTTTGAAATTTTTAAAAAATTTTTCAAGTTCATCATCTTTTAATTCATATCCAAGTTCGCTTAATCTTGATTTTAAAGCATGACGGCCTGAATGTTTCCCAAGAATAAGACGATTGCGGTCAAGCCCGATAGTTTCAGCGCTCATAATTTCATATGTTGAACGTTCTTTAAGAATTCCATCCTGATGAATTCCAGCTTCATGAGCAAATGCATTTGAACCAATAATAGCTTTATTCGGCTGGACCAAAATACCGGTCAGGTTGCTGACCAATCTGCTTGTACGGTATATTTCATCCAGTTTTATTCCTGTTTCAAGTCCGAAGAAATTTTTTCTGGTTTCCAGGATCATTACGATTTCTTCCAATGAAGCATTGCCAGCGCGTTCTCCCAATCCATTTATAGTACATTCAACCTGTCTGGCGCCGTTTTTTATTGCCGCAATTGAATTAGCAACAGCAAGTCCAAGGTCATTATGACAATGGACACTTAGAATAGTTTTTTCAATTTCCGGAACATTTTTTTTAATATTATGTATTATCTCACCAAACTCTTCAGGAGTAATATAACCAACTGTATCAGGAATATTTATGGTAGTGGCTCCGGCTTTAATTGCCGCTTTGATTACTTCATGAAGAAAAACAGGATCACTGCGTCCGGCGTCTTCTGCTGAAAATTCCACATCATCAACATATTTTTTTGCATATGCAACAGCTTCTTTTGCTGTTTTAATCACTTCGTCTTTCGACATTTTCAGCTTATATTTAAGATGAATATCGCTGGTGGCAATAAAAGTATGTATTCTTGGTCTATCTGCTTCACGAAGAGCTTCCCCCGCATTATCTATATCTATTTGTGTTGTTCGGGCAAGCCCGCATATTATAGGACCTTTTATTTCTTTTGCAATTAATTTAACTGCTTCAAAATCACCAGGTGAAGCAATTGGAAATCCGGCTTCTATAATATCTACTTTTAGTTTTGTCAGCTGACGTGCAATTTTTAATTTTTCATCTATGTTTAAACTTGCACCGGGAGACTGTTCTCCATCTCTCAAAGTAGTATCAAAAAAAATCACTTTATCATTCATAAGTATACTCCAATTTAATTTTAAGAAAAAAAATCCCGAAACCGGACAATGCCAGTAACGGGATTAAATTTGTCCATTTCATTATTTTAACAAAAAAAAGTTCAAAATCAAGAAAAATAATTGTAAATAGTCTTTATATATTTTTTTATTGTCTTATAATAATGTTTTATATATAATAAATTCATTATGAAAAAATATATTGATGAAACAGAAGAATGGTTGAAAATGACTCCTGTACAAAGATTAAAAGAGTCAGGTAATTTATGGAAATTATATTTATCTCTAGGAGGCAGTCTTGACGCAGAACCCGATACTCAAAGTCCTTTTTACTTTTCAGAAATTTGGGATAAAAAGTCTTTTAATAGGCGGACAAGCATGCATCATTTACGGTGCCGCAGAATTTAGTAAAGATTCTGATTTTATTATTTTTTGTGATTATGAAAATCTTACTAAATTAAAAAAAGCATTAAAATTCCTTAATGCAAAAAATATTTATGTGCCTTTACTAAAAAAAGAATTTCTTGAAAAAGGACACGCTTGCCATTTTAGATGTCATGATAAATCCGTAGAAAATTTAAGAATAGATATTTTCTCAAAATTAAGAGGTTGCGATGATTTCAAAATATTATGGGAGAGAAAGTTTACAGTAGAATTTTCCAAAAACAAAAAAATAGAAGTTATAGGATTGGAAGATTTAATTAAAAGCAAAAAAACACAAAGAGATAAAGATTGGTTAATGATAAATCGTTTAATAGAAAACGATATGATATTAACTTTAACTCCTTCTAAAAATAAAATTAAATGGTGGCTTTATGAATGTCGTAATCAAAACAAATTAATTGAATTAACTAACAAAAATAAAAATTTGGCTAAAAAATGTGCAAAAAAGAGACCCCTTCTAAAAGTGGCATTGCAGGGAAATATTTTAAAATTAGAAAAATTACTTCATAAGGAAGAAATGGTAGAAAGAGAAGAAGATAAAAAATATTGGAGTCCTTTAATAAAAGAACTTGAAATACTTAGACATAAATCTTCTCAAACAAAAACTTAAAGAATTCCATAGTAAGTCAAAGCATAATTCTGCTCTTATTATCTATATGGGCCATGGTACAAATAATGGAAAACTAATGTTTAACGATTGCTCATTTGGAGAGAATGAGTTAAATGAGCTTAAAAAAAATGGAATAGATACATCTATACTTTCAGGCATGTTTATCTTTGCCTGTTTTGGTTCTATTTTTGCAAAAAACCTTGGATGTTCATGGATATCCTTTGATAAAGAAGTGCTAAGTGAAGCACCAAAAGCATATATGCATCGTCTTATACAATTTTAAACTTTATAAATTTTATTTATTTTGACAAACTTTATAAAGTTTGATAATATATCAAACAAGTGGAAAATATATGACTATTCAAGAAAAACTGCAAATTATTCAAAAAATAACCGGATTGACTCAGACTAGATTGGCTGAAAAGTTCGGTGTGTCTTTCGTTGCTTTCAACAATTGGTGGACTGGTAAATCTTCACCACGGCCGAAAATGCTCTCAGCTATTGACGAGTTATTTTTGGAAGTAACCGGGCAAAAGATTATTCCCGTTGAACTCTTGACTGCCAAAAAGCAGATATTGGTCAAAAAATCCAGAGATCATAAAAATGTTATTGCCGAAATATTAAATAGTCCGGATATTTGCGACACATTTCTGCTTAAACTTACTTATAACAGCAATCGCATTGAAGGCAGTACTTTGACTGAGCCGGATACCTATTCAAACCTTAATGCTTCAACAGGATTTAAATTTGAAGCTTGTCGTGCCGGCCAAATTCCAAAACCCATTCCAATTCCAATGGAAAATGTAGTAGCAAGAATGATAGAAAAGGATGAAATTGATGTTGGCCAATCAGCAAGACTTGCCAATAACATTGAAATTCCAACGCCCATAAAAATTCCGGATATTCCACCAAGAGAGGTCATAACAATTGATTCAATAAGAAATTGAATCATTATATCTTTTTTTCTGGCTCCAATAGCTTTACGAAGTCCGATTTCTTTAGTTCTTTCGGTCACAGAAACAAGCATTATATTCATGATTCCAATTCCACCTACTAAGAGAGAAATAGTAGCTATTGAACCTAAAAGCCATGCAAGAGTTTTTGTAGTGCTTGACATTGCTTCTTGTATGTCTGCCATATTTCGTATTGAAAATGAATTCTCATCTTTTTTACTTAAGTGATGTCTATAAGTAATTACTTTTTTAATGTCTTTTTGCGCTTCTTCCATTTGTTGAATTTCGCTTACTTCAACATCAATTGAATCAAGAAATTCTTTTCCAAACACTCTATACATTGCAGTTGTATATGGGATAACGATAACATCATCATTATCCCTCCAGCCTGTTGCTCCTTTTTCAGGTAGAATTCCAATAATTCTAAAATTCATACTATTTATTTTTATGATTGCTTCAAGGGGATTTTCACCTTCATCAAAAAGTTGATTTATAACAGTTTTTCCAATTACTGCAACTTTTTCTCTTCCGATTAATTCTCCTTTTGTAAAAAAACGTCCTTTTGCAGGAACAGCCGCGCGGATGTCAGGATAGTTTTCAGCAACTCCCTGTACTCTGGTGTTCCAATTTTTATTTTCATAAACAACTTGTCCTCTGCCATTTGCATTAGGTCCAACTCTTTTTATAATAGGTATTTTGGCTAAAGCATCTGCATCCTGTATAGTTAAACGTGTTACAGAACCGGCTTCTAGAGAAACCCCATGCATTTGTGTTGATCCAGGCATTACTATTAAAAGGTTAGATCCCAGAGCAGATAAACTTTTAGCTATATTTTCTTTTGCTCCTTGACCAAGAGCGAGCATTGCAATAACAGCGGCAACCCCAATGAAAATTCCTAACATTGAAAGCAGAGAACGCATTTTATGCGAAAAAATTGAATCCATTGCCTGACGCAGATGATCAGAAAATTCAGCCTTACCCATTGGACTGGCAGGTTCATAATTTTCTCCCTGTTCATTGGGCTTGCAATCTAATATTTTTTTTGACGAAACAGTAGGAATTTTTGTCTGATCAGAAATAATTTTTCCATCGCGCATCTTGATAATCCTTTTAGCGTGTTTAGCAACATCTTCTTCATGCGTAATCATAACAATAGTTTTACCTTCTTTGTTAAGATTCTCCAGAATTTTCATTATTTCATCCTGACTTTTTGTATCAAGATTACCTGTTGGTTCGTCAGCAAATATTACAAGCGGATCATTAACCAGTGCGCGAGCAATTGAAACTCTCTGCTGTTGTCCGCCTGATAATTCATTAGTATAATTTGTTTTTTTGTCTCTTAAACCAACTGCTTCTAATTTTCTTTCCGCTTTTTCAAATAAATGCTTACGGCCGCCATATATTAAAGGAAGCTTAACATTATCGACTGTTGTTAATTTTGGAAGTAAATGAAATTGTTGAAAAACGAAACCTATGGACTGATTTCGTAGAACTGCTAAATCATCTTCGCTGAATTTAGAAGTATCTTTACCGTTAAAAAAATATTCTCCTTCATCAGGTCTGTCTAAAAAACCTAATAAATGAAGCATGGTTGATTTTCCTGAACCGGAAGGTCCCATAATGGCAACAAATTCACCTTCATCAATTTTTAAATCAACTCCGCAAAGAGCCTTAAATTCAACTTTGCCTGTTCTATAAGTTTTTGCTAAATTTTTTATTTCTATTACTGTCATTTTTTTCCCTGAAATAATATTATCTTCTACCACCACCGCCACCACTACTACTACTGCCAAATAAGCCCATTGGTCTAGGAGTGTTTTTATCATCTTTTTTAGGTAATGTTTTATTGATTACCTCACCTTCATTTATTCCCGAAATTACTTCAGTGTACTCATAATTATTGACTCCTGTTGTAATTTCACGAGGTAATTGTTTTCCATTTTCCATAACAAACACTAATTTGTTTTTACCTTTTTCTTTAATTGCATCATTTGGAATAAATAAAACATTTTTTCGTTCCTCTGAAATTATATCCAAAGATGCATTCATTCCCGGTCTTAGAATTGAACGAGGATTTTCAATCTCAATTGTAACTTCAAAGGTTGTAACATTTGATACCACTGCTCCTTGTGGAGCTATTAAAAGAACCTTCCCTTTAAAATTTTCTTTTGGAAATGCATCAACAACAATTTTTACCCTTTGATTTAAAAGTACTTTACCTATATCAGTTTCATCTACATTTGCTTTAACATAAACTCTTGTTAAATCAGCCATTGTAAGAAGTGTTGTCCCGCCGTTTACTGATGATATTCCGGATGATATTATATTTCCTTCTTGAACAAGTTTTTGAAGAATTGTTCCAGTGATAGGTGCTGTAACCAATGTATCTTTATTTCTATCATTTGCTTCTTTTAAAGCTGATTTAGTACGTACAACTTCTGCTTCATTTGAATCCAAATCTTTTTTCTTTATTTCAATTTGAGATTTATTGGATATAGCTAAACTTAGCGAGTTTTCTGCGTTTTTAACACTTGATTTTGCAACTTCTAAATCATTTTCTCTGATTATTTCATCTTTTAACTTTTGATTTGCGGCTTCAAGCGCATATTCCGCCTGTTTTACTTCAAGCTCAGCTAATTGAATATCTTCTTTTGTAGCCGAGTTTTTAACTATTTCTAAATTCTGTACAGCAGATTCATTTTGAGCTTTTGCATCCTCAAATTTTGCTTTAGCATTATCTAAATTTTCTTTTGAAACATAACCTTGTTCACCGAGTTTATTCAATCTTTCATATTGTTTTTGCATTAGTTCTAAATTTGATTTAGATTGATTTAAAGTTGCTTCAGCCCTTTTTATTTCTTCCGGACGAGAACCTATTTTTAATTTATTTAATTTTAGTTTAGCAATATTCAAATTGTTTTTTGCATTTTCAATATCTCTTAAATTTGTTGTTTTTTCGTTTTCAATTTTACTTTGCAATGTTTCCAGTTCTTTTTTTGCAGTTGCCAATGCTTCTTGTTTCAGAGCAATCTCTGTCTCGTTTTGTTTTGTTTGTAATTCAATATTTATTTTTGCTTGTTCTAATTTTGCTCTGGCAGATCTTAAATATGCTTCAGCCTGATCTACGTTAGGTTGTGTATAAGTTTTTTCAACTTCAGCAATAAGTTGTCCGTCTTTTAAGAAATCGCCTTTTTCAACCGGCATTTTAAGAATTTTGCCGCTTGCAGTTGATTTAACTTCTACAATTTCCCATGGCTCAATTGTTCCCGTAACATTAACAGAAACAACAATATTTCCTCTTTTCACCGTAAAATAATTTTCTTCAATCGAACCTTTAGTTTTATCTTTCAATAAAAGATTACTTGCTAAAAATAAAGCAGCAAGCAAAGATAACAAAATAATTATAAATTTTTTAGATTTAAAATTCATCACCAATTGCATCCTCCCATTCAGCTTGTTTTATTTTGTAATTATAATAAGCATCGAAAATATTTATTTTTGCTTCATTGTAGACAACTTCAGCATCAATCAAATTTAAGTTTGAAACAAGTCCGTTTTGATATTGTACTTTTACTATATTGTAATTTTTTTCAGATAATGCAAGATTCTTTTTTGAAACTTCAAGAGAAATTTTTAAATTTTCTAATTCATTATATATTTTTTTTATATTTAAAATAATTTCTCTTTCAAGCTTAATCCGTTCTTCACTAATTCTGTCTTTATCTGTTTCCGCCTGCCTGACATTTGTTTTTGTTAAACCGGCATCGAAAATCTGCCATGATAAACTGATCCCTGCTCTCCAATCTCTATCTTTAAAATTTATTTTATCATCGCTCCAATTATAACTTCCTGAACCTGATACTATTGGCAAATATCCTGTTTTAGCAATTTGAATATTTGTTTTTGAAATTTCCTGCTCATAATTTTTTATTTTCAATTGATAATTATTTTTTATTGCTTTATTTGTATATTCTTCTAAAACTAAACTTTCAACAAATATTTTTTTTATTCCATCATCGATACTTTCATTTGAAATAAATTTAAAATCATTTTCAATTTCAACATTTAAAATATTATTTAAAATCATTTTTGCGGATTTTAATGCGTTTTGAGTTGTATTTAAATTTTGTCGTGTTTTTTCAAGAGTAATTTCTGCGCGTAAAACCTCAGTTTCAATTACCTTTCCTATCTCTAATAAATTTTTAGCATATTTAAGCTGCTCTTCATCACGATTAAATGAATCTTTATAAAAATTTAATTTTGATTCCAAAAGTAAAATATTAAAAAATGCTGTTTTTACTTCTAATATAATTTTATGTTTTATTTCAGTTTCTAAATATTTAGTTTGTTCAATTGATAAATTAGACTGATCAATTTGCAAATAATTTTTACGATTGAAAATACTTTGGTTAACACTTACTGAGTTTAAAAACGTATTGCTACCATCTGCTCCTTGTGGTTTAAGATGAGAATAACTGCTTCCTAAATTAACAGAAGGGTATAACAATGTCTTATTTTTATCTTTTTGTAATATTACATTTTCCTTGTTTTTTTGATTAATTTTCCAGTCTGAATTATTTTTAAGAGCAATTTCTATTGCACTGTTTAAAGATAGTTCTTCACAATGTATATTTTGTGTAAAAATAAAAAATAAAAACATTATTGTTATTAAATCCATGTTTAATACAATCCTCTAATATCATTCAATCTAATCTTAAATACATCTCTAAACATTTTTAAAGAATCCTTAACTATTTTTACTTTTGAATCAGGAGAATTTATCCATCTTATTGGTACTTCTTTTATAGGTATTTGATTTTTTTTGGCAATAAATAGGATTTCCACATCAAAACTGAAATGATTAAGTTTTTGGAGAGGAAATATTTTATTTTTTGCTGCACTTGTAAATAGTTTAAATCCGCATTGAGTATCTTCGAATTTAAGTCCTGTTAGAGATTTTATGATTTTGTTGAATATTTTCCCCATGCTTTGACGTATGATATTCTGTCTTTTTTCAACATTTGCCCCTTTTATTGTTCTTGAGCCAATAGCTATTTCAAATTTTTTATCCTGAACAATATCCAGTAATTTTTCAATCTCCTTAATAGGAGTTGAACCGTCAGCATCAGTAAATAATGAGTAATTTCCGGTTGCTTCCAGCATACCTCTTTTAACCGAATATCCTTTTCCCATATTCTGAGTATTTTCTATTAAAATTATATTATTATCAGGATAGTCATTTCTAAAATTGGTAACAATTTTACTTGTGGAATCAATGCTTCCATCATTTACAACTAAGATTTCAAAGGTAATATCAGTTTTTTTGGTATAATCAATGATTTCTTTAAGATAGTTACCAAGTCTTTTTTCTTCATTATAAGCGGGTATAATAATTGAAACTTTTTTATCCATATTTTCTCCATATAAAAAATAATTGACATGGCAATCTCAATATGATACCATAATTCGCTAAATGTGAGAAGGAAAAATATGAAATAATTTAGAAGGGGAAAGTATGTCAGTAGAAAGAACATTTACAATTATTAAACCTGATGCAGTTTCAAGAAAGTTAGCCGGAGAAATTATTCATAGATATGAAAATAATGGTTTTAAAATAGTAGGTATGAAAATTTTATATATGAATAAAAAAATCGCAGAAGGTTTTTATGCGGTACATAAAGAAAGGTCTTTTTTTAATGACCTTGTAAAATTTATGACTTCAGGTCCTTCAATTATTATGGTTTTGGAAGCAGAAGATGCAATTTTACGTCTTCGAAAACTTATGGGTGCAACTAATCCCAAAGATGCGGAAATAGGAACTATTAGAAGAGAATTAGCTTCTGATATTGAAAAAAATGCAGTTCATGGTTCCGATTCAGCCAAATCAGCTGATTATGAAATTAATTATTTTTTTAAGCCGGAAGAATTGATAAATTAGTTTTAATTTGCAGGGACGAGATGATGGGAAGCTATTCATCAAATGTCCCTTTTTTAATATAGATTAGTAGAAAGAGAGGCATATGTATAAAATAATAAGAAAAGAAATTTTTTCTCAAAATATTAAATTAATGGAGATATTGGCTCCAAAAGTTGCTCAAAAAGCGCAGCAGGGACAATTTATTATTTTAAGAATTGATGAAAAAGGGGAAAGAATTCCTCTGACTATAGCTGATTTTAACAGAGAAAAAGGAACCATAACAATGGTTTTTCAGGAAATCGGAAAAACCACGACTCAATTGGGAACCTTAAATGTCGGTGATAGTATAAAAGATTTTCTTGGTCCGTTAGGGATTCCAATTCATATTGAAAATTATGGGAAAGTTATATGTATTGGCGGTGGCGTTGGAGTGGCTCCGCTATTTCCTCAGGCACGAGTGTTAAGACAAGCAGGTAATCATATAATTTCTATAATAGGCGCAAGAAGCAAAAGTATTTTGTTCTGGGAAGATGAAATTCAAAAAGTAAGCGATAAGCTTTATATAACTACAGATGATGGTACTTATGGACATCATGGTTTTGTATCAGATATTTTAAAGCGGTTGATTGAAGAGAAAGAAAAAATAAATAGAATTATAGCTATTGGACCTATACCAATGATGAGAGCAATAGCAGAAGTAACGCGTCCATTAAATATTCCGACTTTTGTCAGTCTGAATTCTATTATGGTTGATGGTACAGGGATGTGCGGTTGCTGCAGAGTTACTATTGGAAATGAAATAAAATTCACATGTGTTGATGGTCCGGATTTTGATGGACATAAAGTTGATTTTAAAGAATTAAGTGTCCGAATGCAGAGATTTGTTCCTCAGGAGAAAGATGCAATGGAACTTTTCAGAAAAAGGAGCACCTGTATATGTCAATAGATAATACAAATGAAAAAAACACAACCGGACAGAGTAAAGCAAAAAAAATAAATTATAATCGTGAGAAAATGGCTTTACAGGATCCGAAAATACGAGTAAAGAATTTTGATGAAGTGGCTTTAGGATATGATAAAGATATTGCCCAGCTTGAAGCTGCGCGATGTATACAATGCCGTACAGCTCCATGCCGCAAAGGTTGTCCGGTAGAAATTGATATACCAGCTTTTATAGATTTTATTGCAAAAGGGAAATATACAGAAGCAATAAATAAAATAAAAGAAAAGAATAATCTTCCGGCTATTTGCGGACGGGTTTGTCCCCAGGAAACACAATGTGAAAGTTTTTGTACTCTTGGAAAAAAAGGTGAAGCAATAGCGATTGGACGTCTGGAACGTTTTGCTGCTGATTGTGAAGCAGCAAATTCATCAGTTGAAGTTCAAAAAGATAAAAAAATATCTTCTTTAAATACACCATCTAAAACCAAAGTTGCAGTTGTTGGTGCTGGCCCAGCAGGGTTAACATGCGCAGCTGATCTGGCAAGAATGGGTTATAGTGTTAAAATTTTTGAATCACTCCATGATTCAGGAGGAGTATTAAGGTATGGGATACCTGAGTTTAGACTGCCGAAAGCCATAGTTGACAGAGAAGTTAAATATATTGAAAATCTTGGAGTAGAAATTGAATATAATATGATAATCGGCAGGATTGCAACGATTTCAGAACTAATGCAGGAATATAAATCTGTATTTATCGGGACAGGAGCCGGTCTGCCGTATTTTTTACGAATACCGGGTGAAAATCTAAAAGGTGTTTATTCTGCTAATGAATTTTTAACCAGAGTAAATTTAATGAAAGCTTATAAATTTCCTCAATACGATACACCGGTAGCTATGGGAAAACGGATCGGAGTTATCGGAGGCGGGAATGTGGCAATGGATTCTGCCCGTGTGGCTTTAAGACTGGGAGCGGAAGAAGTTTACATAATTTATCGAAGAAGCGAGAAAGAGCTTCCTGCACGAAGCGAAGAAGTTCTTCATGCGCATGAAGAAGGAATCATATTCCGTCTTTTAACCAATCCTTTAAGAATAATAGGGGATAATGAAGGTAATGTTAAAGAAATTGAATGTTTAAAAATGGAACTTGGTGAACCTGATGCTTCAGGCAGAAGACAACCGGTGCCTGTTGCGGGATCAGAATTTAAAATACAACTGGATACAATTATAATAGCAATAGGACAGGGACCCAATCCGCTTATCCCTCAAACTACTAAAGAACTAAAAATAGGTAAACATGGAAATATTGTAATTGATGAAAGTATAGGGATGTCAAATATTCCCGGTGTTTTTGCAGGCGGGGATGTGGCAACCGGTGCAGCTACAGTAATAAAAGCAATGGGAGCCGGAAAAATTGCGGCAAGATCAATGGATAGATATATAAAAGGTGAACCATTGCAGATAATAGAAAAAGAAAGGAGTTATCATAATGGCAGTACCAAAGAGAAAACCGAGTAGATCACGAAGAGGAATGAAGAGGATGCATATTAAAGTTACAGCGCCTACTCTTGTTAGTTGTCCTCAATGTAAAGAAAAACGACTTCCACATCATGTATGTCCAAATTGTGGATATTATAATGGTAAAGAAGTAATAAAAGAAAAAGAAAAGACTGAAGAGAAAAAAGAGAAATAGCAGTGTTCATTTTTTCGGAGTGAATTAATGGTAAAAGAGAGTAATGTGAAATATAAAATTGTAGTTGATGCCATGGGTGGAGATAATGCCCCGCAGGTTGAAGTTCAGGGTGCTATAGAAGCTGTAAGGCAGTATAGTATTCCAGTAGTTTTAGTTGGAAATAAAGAAAAAATAGCAAAAGAACTTAAAAAATATAAAACAGCAGGGCTTCCAATTGAAGTAGTTCATGCTGAAGAAGTTATAGAAATGCATGAAATACCATCAAAAGCTCTGCGTAAAAAAGATTCATCTATTGCTGTTTCAGTAAAATTAGTAAAAGAACATAAAGCTGTAGCCGTAGTTTCTGCAGGAAGTACCGGTGCTGTAATGGCGCATTCCCTTTTAGGGATGGGCCGTTTGCCTGATATTTCCCGTCCGGCAATAGCAGCGCCAATGCCCACTATTAAAGGTGAGCAGTCGATTTTAATGGATGCAGGTGCTAATATGGATTGTAAACCCAGACACCTTTTGGAATTTGCTATTATGGGTGATGCCTATGCCCGTTATGTAATTGGTAAAAAAGATCCAAAAGTCGGTTTGTTAAGTGTTGGGGAAGAAGAATCAAAAGGTAATGATGTGGTTAAGCAGGCATTTGAATTAATTAAAAATGCTGATCTTAATTTTATAGGTAATGTTGAAGGAAGAGACATAGTTAATGGAGAAGCAGATGTCATAATTTGCGATGGTTTTACCGGTAATACTATTTTAAAATTTGGCGAAGGACTTGCTGAAATGATTATGACCTTATTAAAGAAAGAACTGACAAGCGGAATTCTTTCCAAATTCGGAGCGCTTCTTTTATCTCCGGCTTTTAATAAGTTTAAAAAAAGAGTTGATTACTCAGAATATGGCGGTGCGCCTTTATTAGGATTAAATGGCTTATGTATTATATGCCATGGATCTTCTTCACCAAAAGCAATAAAGAATGCTATTCGAATCGCATATAAGTTTGCTATTGAAAAAGGCAATGAACATATCAATGAAAGCTTTAAATTATATGAGGAGAAGATGAGTTGCTTAGAGGTGTAAAGATTTCTGGAACAGGTTCATTTTTGCCGTCTCATAAATTAAGTAATCATGATCTGGAAAAAATGGTTGATACATCTGATGAATGGATAAGAACGCGCACAGGTATAACTGAACGCCGGATAGCGGATGAAAAAACTATAACTTCAGATCTGGCAATAGAAGCAGCTAATAAAGCGATTAAAAGCGCTCATAAAAAATCTGAAGATATTGATTTAATAATAGTTGCAACTGTTACTCCTGATATGATTTTCCCGGCTACCGCTTGTTTTGTACAGCGCGGACTTGGGGCTAAACATGCGGCTGCTTTTGATGTCAGCGCTGCTTGCTGTGGATTTATTTATGCTTTATCCGTCGGTTCCCAATTTATTGCAAGCGGGATGTATAATACTGTGCTTGTAATAGGTGCTGAAATTTATTCTAGAATTGTTGATTGGAAAGACAGAAATACATGTGTATTGTTTGGAGATGGAGCTGGAGCAGTAATACTTGAACCAACACATCAAGGTGAAGGTATTTTATCTTTTGATCTTGAATCAAACGGGAATACCGCTGATCTTTTAATGGTACCTGGGGGCGGATCTAAATATCCGATTTCTACAAAAATAATTGAAGAACGTCTGCCTTTTGTTAAAATGAAAGGCAATGAGGTTTTTAAACATGCTGTTACATGTCTCGTAAAAACAACACGTAAAGTTCTTGCAAAATCTCATTTGAAATCAGAAGATGTGGATTTTATAGTTCCGCATCAGGCTAATCTTAGAATTATTGAAGTATTAGCAAAAAAGCTGAAAATTGAAAATGACAAAATATTTATAAATATTGAAAAATATGGCAATACTTCTGCTGCATCAATTCCTATTGCTCTTGATGAACTTGTGCATAGCAAAAGATTAAAAAAAGGTAATATAGTTGTAATGAATGCTTTTGGTGCAGGGCTTACATGGGGAGCATGTGTAATGAGATGGTGATTTATTGCCTTACAAAGAAAGGGGTTGAATTTTTTGATACATACAGAGATTTGTGATTTACTTAATATTAAATATCCAATAATTCAGGGAGGTATGGCGTGGATTTCCATGCATCAATTAGTATCCGCAGTTTCAAATGCAGGTGGTCTTGGGATTATTGCTTCTGGTTTTATGGATCCTGATACACTGCGTAAAGAAATAAGAGAAACAAGAAAACTTACCAAAAATTCTTTTGGAGTGAATTTAATGCTTATGTCTAATGCCACAGAAGAAATGGTAAAAGTTGTTATCGAAGAAAAAGTATGTATGGTTACAACAGGTGCAGGTAATCCGGGTAAATATATCCCTTTATTTAAAGAAGCAGGAATAAAAGTAATTCCGGTTGTAGCTTCAGTTGCACTTGCAAGAAGAATGGAAAAACAGGGGGTAGATGCTGTAATAGCTGAAGGGATGGAATCCGGAGGACATATTGGTGACACCACTACAATGTCATTAGTACCGCAGATTGTTGATGTCGTACATATTCCTGTTATAGCTGCTGGCGGAATAGCAGATGGAAGGGGATTGGCAGCGGCTTTTGCTTTAGGCGCAAAAGGTGTTCAGATAGGGACAAGATTTGTCGCTACAGTTGAATGTCCGGTACATGATAATTTTAAAAGAGCAATTGTCGAAGCTGATGATCGATCTACTTGTATTACAGGAAGAACCACTGGACATCCGGTGAGGATTATAAAAAATAAATTAGCTAAAGATTTTGAACGTCTTGAACGTGAGAATGCAAGTCAAGAACAATTAGAAAATTTTGGACGAGGACGACTGAGAAGAGCAGCTATTGATGGTGATCTTGATGAAGGATCTGTAATGTGCGGGCAGATTGCTGGACTTGTAAAAAATATTATTTTTGTTAAAGATGTTATTGAAGGAATAATAAATGAAGCAGAAAAAACATTGGATAGAATAAATAAATTGAAAGTGTAAATTAAAATGAGTAAAATAGTATTTTTGTTTCCGGGGCAGGGAAGTCAGGAAATAGGGATGGGGAAAGATTTCTATGATTCTGTTCCCTGGACAGTCGAATATTTTGATATGGTAAAAAAATTATTTGGAGAAAAATGGCTTCAAATACTTTTTTCAGGACCCCAGGAAGATTTAAATCAAACAATAAATACACAACCTGCAATGCTTCTTATAAGTACCCTTTTAAGTGAAACATTAAAAAGAAAAGGTATTTTACCTGAAGCAGTTGCCGGACATAGTGTTGGTGAGTATGCTGCCTATACAGCTTCAGGGATTCTGGATTTTTCTGATTCCATAAGATTAATCCGAAAAAGAGCCGAATATATGCAAAATGCAGTTCCGCAGGGTTATGGGCTTATGGCGGCAATTCTTGGTTTAGATAATAAAATGGTTGAAAATTGCTGTGAACGAGCATCGAATATTGGAATTGTGTCTCCTGCTAATTATAATTGTCCCGGACAAATAGTAATCTCCGGACAGCGAAATGCAGTGATTCAGGCAAGCTTATTTACAAAAGAATGCGGCGCAAAGAGAACTGTTGAATTAAAAGTAAGCGGACCTTTTCATTCTGTGCTTATGCGAGATGCTTCCAATAATCTTCAGAAAGAATTAAATGGTATTAATTTTAAAATACCTCAATGTAAATATATAAGCAATGTTACTGCTAAATACGAAGATAATCCGGATGAAATAAAAGAATTATTAATTCAACAGATAATTAATCCTGTAAAGTGGGAACAATCCATGAAAAAATTAATAGCTGATGGATATGATATTTTTATAGAAATTGGACCAGGTAATGTGCTTACTGGACTTTTAAAACGAATAAATAAAGATGTTAAATGTTTTAATATAAATAATTTTGAATCTGCTCAAAATTTTAAAATTTGAGTATAGGAGGAAAAGAAAAATGCTACTTGAAGGGAAAGTTGCTTTTGTTACAGGCGGTGCACGTGGAATTGGAAAAGTTACTGCACTTGCATTAGCAAAAGAAGGTGCTGATGTAGTTGTTGTTAATACGAATGAAGTTCTTTTAGTTCAAACTGCTGAAGAAATTCAGCAATTAGGCAGAAAATCGCTTGGATTAAAAGTGAATGTGACAAATAGCGGTGAAGTTGATAACGCGATAAAAAAGGTGCTTGACACTTTTGGTAAAATTGATATATTAGTCAATAATGCAGGTATCACTCGAGATGGTTTAATTGTCAGAATGAAAGAAGAAGATTGGGACAGTGTTTTACATGTTAATTTAAAAGGTGTTTTTTTATGTACTAAAGCAGTATTAAGACCAATGATGAAACAACAGAGTGGTAAAATAATAAACATTGCATCAGTCGTTGGTATAGCAGGAAATATCGGTCAGGCAAACTATTCAGCCGCAAAAGCTGGTATAATTGGATTAACAAAAACAACTGCCAGAGAAGTTGCAGCAAGAGGAATTACGGTTAATGCAGTTGCACCAGGATTTATTGAAACAGATATGACTAAAGATTTACCATCAGATATTAAAGAAAAAGTAACACAGGATATTCCGCTTGGAAGATTTGGCAGTCCTTTAGATGTCGCTAATTTAATAATATTTTTAGCGTCTCCGCATGCAGATTATATTACTGGAGAGGTTATCAGAGTTGATGGTGGAATGATTATGTAATTTTTAACATAAATAAGGGGGGTGAAATAATTATATGGCAGAACAGACAGTTGAAGAACGAGTTAAAAAAATTGTTGTGGAACAACTAGGAGTACAACCCAAAGAAGTGACATTAGAAGCTTCTTTTATTGAAGATTTAGGAGCAGATTCATTAGATAATGTAGAACTTGTTATGGCTTTTGAAGAAGAATTTGGTTTTGAAATATCTGATGAAGATGCAGAAACTATTAAAACAGTTGGAGATGCTGTTAATTTTATATCAGGGAAATTAACTAAAAATTAGTATTTAATACTATAGTGCTATAGTGAGGTAGTGCGATAGAGCGACAGCCTAAGTATGTGAGAGATGCCAGAACCGACAATAGACACAGGCTGACTTACATAAAACTGTCGTACTATCGCACTGTAGCGCTGTAGTACTAATCATGATTGTTATAATGAATAAGAGTCAAAGAGTCGGAGAGTCAAAGAGTCAGAGTAAAAATACTAAAATTTTTAAACTTTGATTTTTTGATTCTCTGACTCTTTGGCTCTATTATTTTCTTGTGGAAGGAGTTTATTTTATTTTGAAAAAAAGAGTTGTTATAACAGGAGTTGGAGTTATTACTCCACTGGGAAATTCTAAAGATGAAATGTGGAATGCTTTATGCAAAGGGAAAAGTGGAGCAAGTCCTGTTTTCTATTTTGATGTTTCAGGATATTCCAGTAAAATTGCAGCCCAGGTTAAGGGATTTGATGCTTCTTTATATGGGATAAGCAAAAAAGATGACGGGCGATTGGTGAATTTTATCAAATTTGCAGTTGCCGCCAGTGTGCAAGCAGTTAATGACAGCGGACTGGATTTTAATCTCCTTGATAGAACTAGAATAGGTGTGGCAATAGGTTCTGGGATAGGTGGAATTTGTTTCACTGAAGAACAGGCAAAAGTTTTAAGAGAAAAAGGCCCAGGCAGAATCAGTCCGTTTATTGTTCCTCTTATTATTGTAGATATGGCTGCAGGGCAGGTTGCAATCCATCATGGAGTAAAAGGACCAAATATCTGTATTTCAACAGCATGTGCATCCGGTGCTCATGCTATTGGGAATGCTGTACGTATAATTCAGCATGGAGATGCAGATATGATGATAGCCGGAGGAACAGAAAGCGCAATTACACCACTGGCGTTCGGTGGTTTTTGTGCTGCTCGTGCATTAACAACATGCAGAAATGATACCCCTGAAAAAGCAAGCCGTCCTTTTGACAGAGATAGAGACGGATTTTTAATGGGAGAAGGAGCAGGTGTTGTTCTCCTTGAAACTTTGGAAAGTGCTGTAAAACGTAATGCAAATATTTATGCTGAGATTGCTGGTTATGGAATGAGCGGAGATGCATATCATATTACCTGTCCGTCTCCTGATGGAGAAGGTGCTGCACTGGCAATGAAAGCAGCTTTAAAAGATGCTGAGCTTAATTCTGCGGATGTAGATTATATTAATGCTCACGGTACATCGACCAAAATAAATGATTCAGGTGAAACAGGAGCCATAAAAAAAGTATTTGGCGATTTTTCATATAATATTCCAGTAAGTTCAACAAAATCTATGATGGGTCATCTTCTTGGCGCTGCAGGCAGTGTGGAAACAATTATATGCGCTTTAGCGATTAAAAATGGAGTTATTCCTCCCACAATTAATTATGAGAATCCTGATCCTGAATGTGATTTAGACTATGTTCCAAATACTGCACGCGTGAAAAATATATCTGTAGCATTAAACAATTCACTTGGATTTGGCGGACATAATGCAACATTAATTTTAAAGAAAGTTTGATTTATAAAATCATAAATTGCTTGAAACTTTAAACTTGAAACTTGAGGGATTAAATCCTTCAAGTTGCAAGCTTCAAGTTATAAGCCTAACAATAGGTAAAACCATGTTTTTAACTGACGAAAGAATAAACCAACTTGATGAAATTCAGAAAAAAATAAATGTGCAGTTCAATAATTTAAATCTTTTAGATCAAGCTTTGACCCATCGTTCTTATGCAAATGAATTTAAGGACAGCAATGTACTGGATAATGAGAATTTGGAATTTTTAGGTGATGCTGTTCTGGGATTAATTATTTCGGAATATATATATCGGGAATTTCCTGATTATACTGAAGGTGATTTATCCAAGCTTAAATCTGTAATTGTGAGCCGAAGTCTGCTTGCAAATTGCGGCAAAGAAATAGGTGTTGGAAAATATCTGCTGCTGGGTAAAGGCGAGAAAGTTACAGGCGGGCGTTTCCGTGAATCAATAACAGCGAATACAATTGAAGCAATAATTGGTGCTATTTATCTTGATAGCGATCTTATAAAGACCAGGAATTTTGTACTTAGAGAATTAAAAGAAAAAATAGATCTTGCTTGTGAAGAAAAATTCAAAAAAGATTATAAAAGCATATTGCAGGAATATACCCAGTCGATGTTTAAGCAGAAACCTTTATATGAAGTGATACAGGAAAAAGGGCCTGATCATATTAAAGAATTTAAAGTACAGGTATCTATAGATAATATTAAATACGGTACAGGAGAAGGGCATAGCAAAAAAGAAGCAGAACAAAAAGCAGCCTATTATACTTTAGTAAGTTTAAAGAAGATTGACCCCTTATAATAAAAAATGAAACAGAATTACATAATTCCAATTTTCCTTCCATTTCAGGGATGTAAATATAAATGTATATTTTGCAGCCAGAACAATATAGTTCAAAAAGAAACAGAATTAAATATTTCTAATAAAATAGAGGAATATTTATCATCAATTCCACAATCAGTGAAAAAAGTAGAAGTGGCTTTTTATGGCGGAACTTTTACAGGGCTGGATATTAATTATCAGGAAGAATTATTAAAACAGGTAATTCCTTATATTAAAAATAGTAAGATATATGGAATTCGTATTTCAACAAGACCTGATGCCATAAATTCTTCAGAGATTCAATTGCTAAAATCATATTATGTAAAAACAATAGAATTAGGTATTCAATCTCTAAGTAATAAAGTTTTGAAAAATATTGAACGAGGATATACAGTCAAGGATGTATCTTTTGCTGTTAGATTATTAAAAGAAAATGGTATGCAGGTTGGATTGCAGATGATGATTGGACTACCTGGTGAAAGTATTTATACGTTAAAAAAAAGTATAAAAAAAGTATGCAAACTTAAACCGGATTTTGTTCGTATTCATCCAACTTTAGTATTAAAAGAAACTGAGTTGGAAAAATTATACGCAGATGGTAAATATAAACCGCTTACCATGCGCCAGACAATAAATAGATGTTTAATTTATCTTGAAGAAATGCAGAAGGAAAACATAAAAGTTACCCGTTTAGGATTATACCCTTCTCCTGAATTACTAATAAATGGAGTTGTAATTGCCGGTCCATTTCATCCGGCATTGAGAGATATTGTTGAAAGTGAAAAGTTTTACAGGTTAATCACAGCAAAACTTGACAAAAAAATCTATAAAAATAAAATTTTGTATATTCAAATTAATAAAAATGATGCTTCGTATATACGCGGGCAGAAGCGCAGTAATATAATTCGTTTAAAAAATCGATATAAATTTAAAGAAATTATAATAATTGAAAGTTTAGAAATTGATAAGGGAACGATACAGTTGGAGATAAAATCCAGTGAAAGGAAAAATTATGAAAACATTTAAAGAAGCTTTTGAAGCAGGCGAATTTTTAATTACAGCAGAAGCAGGTCCACCAAAAGGGACAGATGTAACGGAAATGCTGCATAATGCACGTTCCTTGAAAGGGAAAGTTCATGCGGTAAATGTAACTGATAATCAAAGTTCAGTAATGCGTCTTGGCTCACTTGCAGGCAGTCATCTGCTTATTAATGAAGGATTAGATCCAATATTTCAGCTTACATGTCGTGATAGAAATAGATTGGCACTTCAATCAGACCTGCTAAGCGCGCATGTTTTGGGGATTAGAAGTGTTCTTTCTTTAACTGGTGATCATGTAATGGCAGGAGATCATCCTGAAACAAAACCGGTATTTGATATTGATTCCGTACAATTACTGCAGATAATAGAAAGACTTAACCGCGGACGTGATTTATCTACGAAAGGTCCAAAAGGTAAAGTTCTGGAAGACGGGATAGAACTTAAAGGTAAAACTGATTTATTTCCAGGTTCAACAGTAACACCTGAAGCAGATCCATTAGGTCCGCAGCTTATAAAATTTGAAAAAAAAGTTAAAGCTGGAGCAAAATTTTTCCAGACACAAGCAGTATATAACGTGGAAAAATTTAAATTTTTCATGGAACACGCCCGTAAGTTTAATGTGAAAATTCTTGTCGGAATTTTGCTCTTGAAATCAGCGGGAATGGCTAAATATTTAAATAATTTTGTCCCCGGGATAAGTGTACCTGAAGAACTTATTAAAGAGATGGAAGCAAGCACAGCTCCTCTTGAAACTGGAATAAAAATCGCCGGCAGACTTATAAAAGAACTTAAGCCATATTGCGATGGTGTACATGTAATGGCAATTGGAGCTGAAGATAAAGTATTAAATATTTTAGCTGAAGCCGGATTGTAGTTTTATGGGTAAGTGTTCAGCTATCAGCAGTCAGCTATCTTTTTAAAGATAAAGGTAAGTATGTGTATCATTAGATTATTTTCTAACTGAATGCTGAAAGCTGATGGCTGAACGCTTACTTTTTGGGAGCATAATGAATATATATTTTTGGGTAATATTAATAGCACTTATTGTAATTCATTTAATTGATACTATATCGCAATTTTTGAATCTTAAATCTATTACATCTGATCTGCCTGAAGAATTTATTGGAGTTTATGATCCATCTGAATATAAACGTTCAAAAGAATATACTCAAATCCAAATTAAATTTGAAATTATTGACTCTTCTTTTGATTTGGTTTTATTGCTGGTTTTTTGGTTAGTAAAAGGTTTTAATTGGCTGGATATCTGGATCCGCAGCTTTGGGTATCATCAGATTGTAAATGGTCTTATATATTTTGGTATGTTATTAATTATTAAAATGATTTTTTCAATACCATTTGATATTTATTCCACATTTGTTATTGAAGAAAAATTTGGTTTTAATAAAACAACTATTAAAACGTTTGTCATTGATAGAATTAAATCAATTTTTTTAATAATTTTACTTGGCGGTATAGTTATTACAGGTCTTTTAGCATTTTTTTTATGGGCTGGCCCCTTTGCATGGTTATACGGCTGGTGTGCAGTGACAATATTTGCCATTATTCTTCAATTTGTTGCCCCTATCTGGATTATGCCGCTCTTTAATAAATTCATTCCTCTGGATGACGGTGAACTTAAAACTGCTATTTTGAATTATACTAATTCTGTTCAATTTCCGCTTCAAGGACTTTTTGTTATTGATGGGTCAAAACGTTCCTCCAAATCAAACGCGTTTTTTACAGGATTTGGAAAAAATAAACGAATTGCATTATTTGATACTCTTATTGAAAAACATACAGTAAAAGAACTGGTTACAATATTAGCTCATGAGATTGGACATTATAAAAAAAAGCATATTCTAAAAAGCATGATAATAAGTATTGCTGAAATGGGGATATTTTTCTTCCTATTTTCATTTTTTATCAATGAACCAAAAATTTATTCTGCTTTTTTTATTGAAAATATGTCAATTTATACCGGACTTCTTTTATTTGTAATATTATATTCACCAATATCATTTATTTTATCATTATTTACACAATTTTATTCAAGACAAAATGAAGATAAAGCAGACAACTTTGCTATAGAAACCACACATGATGCAGAATCACTTATTACTTCGCTTAAAAAACTGGCAGTGACAAATCTGGCAAATCTTACACCGCATCCATTTTATGTTTTTTTACATTATTCACATCCACCGCTTATTCAGCGGATAGCGAATATGAGAAAATTTTAGAACTTAAATTTAGATTCCCTTTACGTACATGTGATATCTTATGAATAACTATTCGTTCTTTTAGTACTTCTAACTCAACTTCTCCACCTAAATGGGTTTGTTTTAAAGCTACTTTAGGAATACGAATCCCTTGTGAATTACCTATTTTTATCTGGAAGTGCCAAGAATACCCTGCAGTTTACTGCAGGGATGAATTGGCACAAATATAAATAAAGTCTCTGAAAGGTAAATAATTATTATAATTAGTGCCTTTGGCACTCCCAGATAAATAATTCCTATCAGAGACAGAAGATACCTCACAGCTTGCTGCGAGGTTCTTCATTATATTAGTTTTCGTGAAAATTCCCTTTTAAACTTATAATCACATTGTAATTACATTTAAATGGAATGGCAAGGTGCATTTTGAATTTAAAGAAATATAATTTGACTTAGTTGAAATAATCGATATAATAAATTTGATATATAAGGAAATGCGAATGCAAAAAATTATTGAAAATTTTAAGCAATCAGCTGAATATGATATTAAAACAGCAGAACATATGTAATAAGGTATCCGGAAGATTTTTCGAAGTTAATAACGGTGTATCCTAAAGAAATAGCAATGGATTATCTAAATAAATCTAAGGAGGTTATAAATTGGCTTATCAAAAACAAAAAATTAGAAATATAATCATCCGCTTTGAAAGTGAACTTAAAAAATTGAATATTAACCCTCAAAAAATTGTTTTATTTGGTTCTTATGCCAGGGGAAAAGCAAGAGAAGATAGCGACATAGATCTTGTGGTTATTTCTGATGATTTTAAAAAATTAAATTTAAGAGAAAGACTTGAAATTCTTGGGTTAGCAGGTGGAAGAATACTCGAACCAGTTGAAGCACTGGGTTATACCCCTGAAGAAATTAAAAACGTTAATCCAATAAGTATTCTCAACGAAGCATTGAGGACAGGGATAGTTGTTAAATAAAGTATTATTAAATTAATTATTTACTATAAATACACCATTAGATTAAAACCTCGAAATACATGTACTCTAACTCCTAAAATTGTTAAATAAAATAACACTGCGAAAAAGCTTATACTAATTTTTCAATTTAAATAATTTAATATCTCATAAATGGGATCGAAATCCTTTGCCTTTAGTTAAGGCTTTAGTATGTTTGTCATTCCCGCAATCTTTTAGCGGAAATCTGGTTGAAATTATTAATAAAAAAATAACCATTAAAGCCCAAAATGTTAATTTTAAAGATATTTTAAAAGAAATAGAGAAAAAGTCAGAGATTAAAGTTAAAATTTTTGAAAAGGTAGAAGATTCAAATGTTTCGGTGGATGTAAAAGATATTCCTTTAAATAAAATAGAAGTTTTATTTGAAAAAATGAAACTTAAAAGTTTTGTTATTTATAAAGTATGATAAAGAAAGTAATCCTTATGAAATTTGGATGCTTTCGACAGATAAAAATGTAAACAATTCAATAAAAGGGAAAAAGGTTATTCACTAATGGCACTTTTTATTGACAAAAAAAAACATATATTATATAGTATTTAAAAAATATCAATAAAGAATTTACACAAATAACTAATTTTGAGAGGTTAATAAAGTTAATGCATATTTATATTGATAAAAAGGAAAAGATAATAAAATAATAATTTTAGAGGAAAATAAAAAGTGGGAGAGACGAGTTTCGTATCATTTTTAACTTCTGATGATAGAATTAGGCATTATCACTTCAGCATTAAGGCGGGTTAAGGAGATTAGAAGATGAATAAGAAGGAACTATTTGAGAAAAATTTAGTATTGACCGCAGAATTCAGCAGATATGTTTTGGAGCATCCTGAAGTTGCAAAGGGAATACCTAAGGATGCAGTAATTGTTGTTTTACCTGAATATGATAAGAAATTGGCAGAGGAAAATCTTAAACTGGCAAAGGAAATGAAAGAAAAAAAACAACCAATAGTTTTTGTAAGGATTAAAAGACTTGCTCCAGTGAGAAAATTCAGATTAGTAAAACCTATAGTAGAGTTAGTGTCTGCTTAAGGGAGATATTCACATGCTTATAATTGAAATCAAACCTAAAAATATTCCTGATATAGGGTTTACCGGGACTAAATCTCTATTTTTATTCATTTCTGCAATTTCAAAAGAAAAAATTAATGAGATTTTAAAAATATAATCTAACGCAAATCAGTAGTAGTGAAATATCAAAGATTAGATATATGAAAATATTTTGACAGTATATATTTTAAAGAGTAAAATATCTTAATTGATAAAACCAATTTGGAGTCATAAGTGGATATAGATAGCAATCAGGTGGAGATTGTTATGAAAAAATAATGTTTAATAATAATAAAATAATAAATCGCAAATATTTCTTGACATCAAGTCAATAGGAGTTTGCTATAAAAAAATAGTCAATCAAATTAGAGAAATATTATTCAAATGATTGAAGAATATTCGGACTTTAATTAGTTTTTATTTAAACCATAATTTCTCATTTTGTAATTTTACGTTGAAAGTAGTTATATAAGGAGGTATTGCCTAATGAAATCCGCAACTCAAGATATAGATTTATCAATTTTGACAGATGAAGCTAGAAAAGAGCTTCTAGATTTTTATTTATTTTTAGTTAATAGATATGGAGTAAAAAAAGATAAAAAAGGGAATAAATTCAAGAGATTGATTTCAAACCCTATAAAAGTTAATAACATAATAATTCCATCAAGAGAAAATCTTTATGAAAGATAGAATTTTTATTGATACGAATATATTTGTATATGCTTCATTAGAAGATATGTTAAATATTGATAAAAGAGACAAAGCTATTAAATTAATTCAAGATATAGATAAAAAAATAGTTATTAACACACAAGTAATAAACGAATTTTATACAATATTGATTAAAAATAAAATTTCTGATACAGATATACAAAAAAAAGTGGATCAGATAATTGAAAATACTGAATTGAAAATTATAACATTAAAAACTATCAAATACGGATGGAAAGTAAGAGAAAAGTTGAAATATTCATATTGGGACAGCCTGATAATTGCTTCAGCATTAGAAAATGATTGTTTTTACCTTTATACAGAAGATATGCATAATGAACAGATCGTAGAAGGAAAACTTAAAATAGTTAATCCCTTTAAAATGTAATTTTATCTAGATATTTTTTGTCATTTTTTTAATATTATCATTAAAAATAATACGTTTTTGATAATAAATTGTTTACCAATAAATCTGTGTGCTGTGTTTAAGTTTTGACATTACCAGAAACAGAGAGAAAAAAATGGGAAAAAATCTATTTAAAACAGCCTATTCACTATTTTTTATTCTTATATTAATTTCTAATAATTCCTATGCAAAAACAGAACCTGCATTAAATCCTTTTCATCTTGAAATTATTAATAAAAAAATAACCATTAAAGCCCAAAATGTTAATTTTAAAGATATTTTAAAAGAAATAGAGAAAAAGTCAGAGATTAAAGTTAAAATTTTTGAAAAGGTAGAAGATTCAAATGTTTCGGTGGATGTAAAAGATATTCCTTTAAATAAAATAGAAGTTTTATTTGAAAAAATGAAACTTAAAAGTTTTGTTATTTATTATGATAAAGAAAGTAATCCTTATGAAATCTGGATGCTTTCGACAGATAAAAATGTAAACAATTCAACAAAAGGGAAAATAGTAAGAAGAAATGAAATAATTAGAAATGCAAAGTTTACAGAAGACAAAGATATTGACAATATTAAAGGTAAAAGTATTATAAGTAAATCTTATGGCAAAAATAAAGTTTTAATAAGATATGTTAAAAATGAAATTTTTTTAAAATTCCATCGTGGAGTTACAAAACAAGAGATTAAAGACATATTAGGTAAATACAATTTGGTTTCAAAAGAAGAAAATACATTATCAAAGATTGGATATGTAAAAGCAGAAATTTTAGGTGATAGAGATATTGAAAGTGTAATTAAAGAAATTAGCAAAGAATATAAACTTAAAACTTCGGAACCAAATTATATTTCAAATGTTTTTGCAATCACAGATCCTTTATATGAAAACCAGTGGTATATTCCGGATACTAATTTTGATAAAGCCTGGCCTAAACTTAAAAATAAAAAAGTAGTAAAAATTGCTGTGATAGATACAGGAGTTAATAGCAAACATCCTGACTTAAAAAATAAAATATTGCAGGGATTTGATTTTGTTAATAATGATTCAACATCATTGGATGATAATGGACATGGGACTTTTGTGGCTGGCATAATAGCAGGAGCTTCAAATAATATTGGGATTAAAGGCTTATTTGATTCAGCAAAAATTATTCCAATAAAAACAATTGATGGAAATGGAGCTGGAACGTATGAGGATGTGGCGAAAGGTATAATTTATGCGGCGGATAATGGAGCAAAAGTAATAAATTTAAGTGTTGGCGGTTATGCTTATTCATTTATGCTTTTGGATGCTGTTGATTATGCACTTACGAAAGGATGTATAGTTGTTGCATCAGGTGGTAATGATGGAATTGAACAAGAAATTTATCCTGCCGGTTATGCTGATGTAATTGGAGTTTCAGCGCTGGATCAAAATGGACAGATTTGGAATAAATCTAATAGTGGAAAGCATATTGATGTATGCGCGCCTGGGGTGAATATATTATCTTTAGGATTAGATGAAAATTATGTTTATGCTTCAGGCACATCTGCTTCAGCTCCAATGATATCAGCTCTTGCAGCAATGCTTGTTTCAGAAAAGCCTGATGTGTCTAGTTCGGTTATTGAAAAGTTGATAATGCAATCTGCTAAAGACCTTGGGGATAAAGGAAGAGATAAAGTTTATGGAAGTGGGGAGATTGATGCTTTATCAGTGTTTGGGCAGGAGGTTAAACTGTTTCATGATATAGCTGTGAGAAGTGTTTATTTAGAGCCGATGGTGTTTGATAAAGACAAACTGACATATGTTGTGGCGGATATTGAGAATGTTGGGACTTATAGGGCTGAAAAATGTAATGTTGCTTTGTATCAAATTATTGGGGAAGAAAAGAAAGAGATAGGTAGAAAGACGGATGTTGTTGTAAGTGATAAATTGGATGTGGTATTTGATTGGGAGCCTGATGGCGTAAAAGATGGTGTTAAATTTGAAGTTGTGGTTGTTTATAAAGATGATTCTAATAACGCTAATAATTCAAAAATAACTAGGTTGTTTTTTTTAAGAGAAGATGGGAAATTGTATGTTTTGTATGCTACTGAGCCACCTGTACATCAATGGATTGCATTACAAGCTTATAAATTAACACAAAAAACTTCCTTGAAAAATGAAATAGGTAAATTTCTTGATACGAGTACAGGATCTTTATTATATTCACCTAATTTTAATCCAAATAATTATGGTTGGAATAATAATACTAATTTACCTACGAATACTAATACTGCTCTAATTGAAGGGACTTGGGAAGAGGATGAAGGGACTAGACCAATTAATCATTTTTGGGATCCTGATGGAGGTTATAATGATGGGATTCTTTTAAGTGATAGCGCTCTTAAATCTGCTGTAAGTTGTTTTGATTCAGCAATTGCAAATTATAAAACTTTTCCAACTAATGCTTATTACTGGTTAGGAAGAACTGCTCATTTATTAATGGATATGTCTGTTCCAGCACATGTACATAATGATCAACATTTAGAGAAAGGATTTTTTAAAGCTGATAATCCAGAAAACTATGAATTATATACTGCATATGTACCTTTATCAGGAGTTCCAATTTATAAAGAAAGCAATACTAATAATTCAAATCTTTCTATCCCTGATGTTACAAAATTACCTGATTATTGGGATACAGAAGTACCTCAATTTTATCCAAGAGAATTAGTAAGACTTTTTTATAATCTTGCTGAAATTACAGATAATTGTGATTCAGATGATATAATTGGCGAAGTAGAAAATGGAAATTATAATCGTTTTGCGAGTAGAGTTGAATTATTGTTTCGTTTAAAGAGTATATCATCTATTATATGGTATAGACAAACAATAAATGGAAATAGATCAACAGGTACTTCTCAAATTTTATTTATTGATAGAGATTTTGAATATGATAGAGGAGATGTTGGAACGGTTTACGAAATAACAAAACCTGCTATTTATTTGTATCCCAATATAGCACAACAATTTGATGAAAAATCTTATTTTGAAGAAGAATATGATGTACTTGAAGTGAATTGGATAGATGAAGAAAATATATCTAGAACAAGTTTATTTGATAATTTAGAAGATACACTTATAGGTACAGATTATAGCATTGTCCCTACAAGTGTATTTGATAGAAGAGATACATTTAATAAAGCCATCGGTTATATTGCCGCCCTTTACCAATTTTTTTGGAATGAAACGCACAGAACAATTTCCGGCCAAGTCATATCTAATAGTAGTGTTGGAATAGATGGAATTACAATCTATTTTTCTAATAATGGAGGGTCTGTTGTAACCAGTGGTGGTGGTTATTATACTATTGATTTGCCAATTGGTTGGAGTGGTAGTGCTACACCGTCATACCTTAATTTTTCATTTGCCCCATCCTCTATTAATTATACTAATGTTAATGTAAATCAAGATACTCAGAATTTTACTTGAACTCCACCAGTGAATAATAAAACTTTAGTTTTGTTATCAATAACAGGGAATAGTTCAGTTGTTGAAAACACACCATTAACTCAATATACAGCACAAGCTTTTTTTAGTGATGGCTCAAAAGAAAGTGTAACACCAACAACATGGTCATCCAGCAATTTAAATGTTGCATCTATTTTAAATTCAGGTTTGTTAACTGTTAAAGAAGTTAGTGCTGATACAGAAATAACTATATATGCTAATTATTCTACCAAAACAGCAGAAATGAAAATTACTATAATTAATAGTGGAAGTTCTGGAACTCAGGATAAAGAATTGCTTGTAAATGGTGGTTTTGAATTGGGAAACAATGGAAATTGGGTTTTATCAAACAGTTTTTATATTAGTACCGATAAAATAACATATCCCAATCCTTATAATGGAAATGGTTATGCATGGGTTGCAAACAGTGATGGGACACCTGGAATTAATTTATATGGTAATATGTATCAATCAATTATGATTCCTTCTGAAGTAACATCTGTAAATCTTAGCGTTTGGGTTAGCATTACTACAAAAGAAACAAGTAATGTTCCAAAAGATGTGTTAACTATAGCGATACAAGATTCTTTAGGTAAATTAGAACTTGTAAGAGCTCTTTCAAATGTTAATGCAAATATTAATCCTAAAGATTATCAACAGATACCATTTAACTTGAATTCTTATATAGGGAAAACAATTAGATTAAATTTTTTAGCTACCACAGATGGTATTAATCCTACAACATTCCGAATAGATGATGTTAGTATTACAGCTAAAGTCCCTAATCCAAAGACGTTAATTTCATTAAATATTAATGGTCCAAGTGCTGTCAAAGAAAATGATTCGGCAAAATTTTCTGCTGATGCAGTTTTTAGCGATGGGTCTATAGAACCTGTAACCCCAAATTGGTCTGTAAATTCTAGTGCTGCTACCATATCAAGTTCAGGAGTTTTAAATGCTGGAAGTGTAGATACAGATACATCCGTTGTTGTTAAAGCAGATTATACTTCCGGTGGAAAAACTAACACTAAAAATGTTACTATAATAAATAGTCAACCACAAGTAGGTTCATTACAAGTTAGTTTGAGTCCTCAAGGAGCAATAGGAGCGCAATGGCGAGTTGATGGAGGAAATTATCAGAATAGTGGAAATATTGTTTATGATTTGTCAGTTGGTGATAATCATATAGTGGATTTTAAAGATATACCAGGGTGGATTAAACCGAATAGTCAGTTTGTCAGTATTAAGAATAACCAAACAACTCCTATCTCAGGAAATTATACTTTAAATACATATACAATTTCAACATATGCTGGAGCAGGAGGAAATATATCGCCATCTGGTGATGTAATATTGAATTACGGCTCAAATCAGACGTTTAACATAACACCAAATAATGGATATAAAATAAGCGATGTAGTAGTTGATGGCGTTTCACAAGGTGCAATTACAACATACCCATTTACGAACGTGACAGCCAATCGTATGATAAGTGCAAATTTTAATATAATTATTAATATCCCTTTTCCACCAACTAATATATCAGCCAGTGACGGAACATATACAGACAAGATAAGCATAACATGGGGTGTAGTTTCCAATGCAACATATACAATATATCGTGCGACTTCTAATAGTGGTACTAAAACTTATATTGGGACAGCGACAGGTACAAGTTATGAAGATACATCAGCTTTGGCTGGGACCACATATTATTATTGGGTAACAGCAACAGATTCTAATGGGACGAGTAACTATAGTTCGTATGATACAGGTTGGCGCAGTGGTGTTATTCCTTATTCACCTACTGAAGTATCTGCAAGTGCTGGAAATGGACAAGTGACTATTAATTGGGATACTGCTTCAAGTGCGACGAGTTACAATATTTATTGGGATACAACTTCAGGGGTCTCGAAGATTAAAGGTACAAAAATTAGTAATGTCACAAGTCCATATCCGCATACAGGCAGAACAAATGGCACAACATATTATTATGTTGTAACGGCTATTAATGATTATGGAGAGAGTGGGGAATCTAATCAAGTAAATGCTACTCCATCCACTTTGACAATTCCTACTGATGGACTTGTTGCATATTATTCGTTCAATGGCAATGCTAACGATGGAAGTGGAAATAGTAATAATGGTACAGTTTATGGAGCTACTTTAACAGCAGATAGGTTTTGGAATGCTAATAGCGCTTATAGTTTTGATGGAGTAAATGATTATATTATGATTCCATCAAACTCCAGTTTAGATATTAAAGAAGATATTACAATTGCAGCATGGGTAAAGTTTAATAATTTGTCAAATAATAATTATTCTCAGATATTATGGCGTGGTGATAGTCAATATGCTCAGGATCCATATTCACTTTATGTATTGGCTGATAATGTAGGATTTCGTAGGGATATAAATACAGGGACAGGGAATGATATTAAGAATATAACGAAAAATATTGGGGATTTAGATATAAATATATTTCATCTACTTGTTGGTAGTTATGATAGAACAAATGGTATTATGCGGTTATATATAGACGGAAACATGGGAATAGAAGAATATATGCCAGGGATGTCACAATATATTACTTCTTCTATGTGGAACGTAATTGGTGCGGTAGATTATGGTAATTGGCAGTTTTTTAATGGGATAATTGATGACATCCGTATTTATAATCGTGCTTTAAGTAATATAGAAATTAAAGTACTTTATCAAGAAGTTCCTGCTTTCCCTCCTACTAATGTGTCAGTAAATACAGGGAATAATCAAGTAACAATCAGTTGGAATGTTGTAACTAATGCAACATCATACAATATCTACTGGTCAATCACACCTGGAGTAACAAAAGCAAATGGTATGAAAATAAGCACCGTAACAAGCCCATATTCAAATACCGGACTAATAAATGGAACAACATATTACTACATTGTAACAGCAGTAAACAGCTATGGAGAAAGTGCGGAGTCAAGTGAGGTATCTGGAACTCCAAATAATAATAATAATGTATTATTCTCCGACGATTTTAATGATGGAAATTATAATGGATGGACAGTAGTTGACCGCAATGACTGGAGTAATGGAGTTGGGGAGTGGAGCGTAGAGAATGGAATACTTAATCAAAAAGCAGATTGGGGTTGTATGCTATTAACCGGTGACACTACATGGCAGAATTATACATTTGAAGCAGAGACATCAATAAAAAGTGTTTATTATAATGATTGGGATGGACCAGAATTCCTATTCCGTGTAAAAGATAGTAAGAATTTTTATGTTTTCTACCTTCATTATCCTTTTCAACGAGCTAGAATAGTCAAATGGATTAATGGTAATGAAACTATTCTTGCAGATACAGGTATTAATGGTCTTCCATTAAATCTCAACACTACATATAAAATTAAATGTGAGGTAAATGGTTCAGATATTAAGTGCTATATAAATGGGAATCTGATTTTATCTGCTATTGATTCCACTTTTGCGTCAGGGAAAATTGGATTTCGTACATGGAGATCGCAATCAACGTTTGATAATGTAATCGTAACTGCATACACATCTACCAATATTAACCAACCCCCACAAGTTTCCCTTTATCCTGAATATGAAACCACCTGGTTATCTGGTTCCATAAATTTTACTTTTGATACCTCTGATCCAGATGGATATATTACAAAAATAAAAATGGAATATGGAGATGGGAAATTTGATATTACACCTCCATTTATACATACATATAATTCAACAGGAAAATTTACTGCACGACTCACTGTTTGGGATAATAATTATGATTCAAGCTGGGATGAAAGTAATATCATTGTTCCAACTGATTATGATAATGACGGACTTCCTGATACATGGGAAGTAACTTACAACCTGAGTCCTTATAATTCAACAGGTAATAACGGCTGGAATGGTGACCCTGATGGTGATGGAATAACAAACGGGGATGAGTGGAAAAATGTTTCTAAACCAAATGATCCATTAGATAATAAGCCTATTGCCAATGCTGGACTTGATCAGATTGTAAATCCTTCATTAGTCATTCTTGATGGATCAGGTAGTAGTGACCCCAATGGTGACCCACTGACATATTTATGGTACCAGACATCAGGAACTATTATTAATTTAATAAATCCAAATGCTGTTAATCCTAGCTTTATTGGTAAGAAAGCTGGTGATTATATCTTTAGTTTGATAGTTAATGATGGAAAAATTGATAGTGTTTCAGATGCAGTGATTATTACTATTAACAATATCGTTCCAACCGCAGATGCTGGGATAGATCAAACTGTTTATTCAAATACTACTGTTACTCTTAATGGCAGTGGCAGTACAGATGCAAATGGAGATAATCTAATTTATACTTGGACACAAACTGTGGGAACAAATGTAACTTTATCGGATAACCAGAATATAAATCCAACATTTACTCCAATCTTTTCAGGTGTTTATACATTTCAGTTAATAGTTAGTGACGGTAAAGATAACAGTCTGCTTGACACAGTTAATATCATAGTAAATCAGCCGAACACCGTACCAACAGCCAATGCTGGTTCTGATCAGACTGTGAATACAGGAACATTGGTAACGCTAAATGGTTCAGGGAGTTCCGATGCTGACGGAAATTATTTGACTTACACATGGACACAAATCGCAGGAACAAATGTGACCTTATCGAATAACCAAAGTATTAATCCAACATTTACTCCAATCTTTTCAGGTGTTTATACATTTCAGTTAATAGTAAATGACGGCACAGATAACAGTCTCCCGGATATAGTTAATATCATATTAAATCAGCCAAATACCGTACCAACAGCTAATGCTGGGATAGATCAAACTATAAATACAGGAACAAAAGTAACCATGGATGGTTCAGGGAGTTCCGATGCTGACGGAGATTCTCTGACTTACACATGGGCACAAACAGCAGGAACAACAGTAACTTTATCAGATACCCATAGCATGAGTCCAACATTTACTCCAATTGTTTCAGGTGTTTATACATTTCAATTAATAGTAAATGACGGCACAGATAACAGTCTCTCTGATATAGTTAATATCATAGTAAATCATAAAACTAGACTATGCCTTATAACCAATATTATTCCTGAAAATTCACAAGTAGGAATTATTAATAAGATGAATGATATTAAAGATAGAGTATTAATAAAAAATAGTATAAGCAAATATTTCGTTAAACTTTATTATAAAATTAGTCCATATTTGATTAATAATAAATGAGTAATATAATTATAAATAGAAATTTGAAAGTTAAAAAACACTGGATCCCGCTAAAACACTGCGGGTATGATTGTGTCATCCCCGACATATTTTATCGGGGATCTAATTTGTATAATTAATTTTTATGCTACTTCCTGTAAATGTCTGACAGAAACCATATCTCTTCTTTCAATAGGGCGGATATCATTTTCGTTTAAAGATATTAATGCATGGGTATCTCCACCTGCTGTAACAAATTCAACCTCATAATCATAGCTCCCATAAATTTCCACTATAGTACCAAGATCACCTTTTTGTAAATTGTACTTATCTATATCTTTTGTTAATACTACTACATCAACTAATTTATATTTCATTTTATTCACCTCCTGGGATTAAAGTTATTAATCGAGGTATTTCTTCACCATTTAAAATTATCCATACAGATGTTACTATAATATTAAAAGTATTCGGTCCTTTTAAAGGTGCGGTTATTTCATATTTTTTACCAAATGAAGAGAATTTACCTTCTTTTGCATCGTTATTTAAAAGGTGTTGTTCTCTAATATCTTTTTCAAATATTTCCCAATTTTCATAAGTATAACCTGCTTGTTTAAAAAAATTAGCTTTATATTTTCCAACCGGATGAATAGGTGATAATATATAATCTTTTAGTTTAATCGGTTCTATTATTGCATATTCTTTATTTGGAAGTAACGGCATGAAATTTATCCCTCTAAATTTTATAGATATTTAATCTTATCCATAAAAAATTCAGTAAAAAATGATTCTTATCCAAATTTTTTTCCCGATTCTCTATAAATAAATAAATAAATAAATAAATTAATTAATTAATTAATTAATTAATATATTTTCAATTTTATCACTTAAATGGACTGACTTCAATCAAATTTTTGAATTTGTTAGACTTTTGACTTTTATCGACAAAATTCGCAAAGCTATAATAAAAATTTTTTAAAGAATCAGAATGGATACTTGCAAATGAGGATTATAATATGGAACACTAAACAATTAAATAATTTTTATAAAAATTTTATTCGATATAAATTTGAAATATACTCAAACTAATCAGGTTTGCGAATTTAGAATGCTCATATGTGCTTCAGATTGGAACGATCTGATTGAGCAAAACCGCAGGTGTAGTTTTAACTACATTGAGGATTTTGTGAATGAAGATCGTTTCAAGATGGAGTACAGAGGGGCGTTATAAATTCGCAAACCTGATTAGTTTGAGTATATATACAGATGCTGATTTAACAAAAATTTATGATTTTGCTTCTGGAATACAGGAAGGAGTAAAAGTTACAATATGGAATATAAACAAGGAATTAGTAGAAAACACAAGGTACTGGTGGAGAGCATGGTCGTATGTAAATAGTATTAATAGTGATCCGATGAATCCAGCATCATTTTTTGTAAATAAAATAAATGAACCTCCGGCAAAAGTAACATTAAGCAGTCCGCCAGAGGGATCAAGTGTATCATCACTTTTAACAAATCTTAAAGTAAATAATGCATCTGACCCTGATAGGGATATAGTAACCTATGATTTTAATTTGAATGATGATAAAGGATTTTCATTTGAGACAACTAAAGTCCCAGAAACTGCTGGTGGTACAACAGCTTCAAAAGACTCCTTTACTTAAGGATAATACATGGTATAAGTGGACTGCACGTGCAAGGGATGAACATGATTCAACAGGTGCATGGATGGATGAAGCATTGTTTTTTGTAAATACAGCAAATGATGCACCTGAAACGCCAAAATTAAAAAGTCCATCTGATGGCAGTGAAATAACAGTCAAAACACCTGTTTTAGAAATAAATAGCTCAATAGATTTAGATGGAAATAAAGTTTCATATTATTTTGAAATAGATACAACAAATAATTTTACAAGCAGCAAGCTAATAAAATCAAACGAACTATTTGTTACACTATGGCAGACTCCGGAATTAGATGACAATACAATCTGGTACTGGAGGGTAAGAGCAACAGATGGTGCAGCATATTCAAGCTGGATGAATGCAAAGATTTTTGTAAATACAAATAATGATGCACCAAGTATCCCAATATTAATAAGTCCAAAAGAAACAATTGTAACAATGCTTACACCGGAATTAAAAATTCAACCTTCAATCGATATAGATAGAGACCAAATAAGTTATGAATATCAAGTGTATGATACAACAAAAAATTTAGTAACAAGCGCAGATAATAAAGGAATAAGCTGGATAATAGTAAATACTTCTGGCAGATTCAGGCAAGAGATGAACATGGTCAGGGAAGTGGTTGGTCTAATATCGCATGGTTTATAGTAAATCAGGGTAATGATGCGCCTACAGCACCAAAACCAGCCAGACCAGAAAATAACAGTACTATTGGTACTCAAACTCCAGATCTTGAGATAATTAATTCAACCGATTTAGATGGTGACAATCTGACATATTATTTTGAAATTTTTGATAATGACCAATTTTTGGGTGAAGCAAAAGCTAAAATAGAACATTTCCCGGAAAATCCATCAGGTAAAACAACATGGAACGTGGATACAATTTTACCAAGTGATAAGAAATACTATTGGAGGGCAAAAGCACATGATGGGAAAGAATATAGTGGGTGGTCAGAGACTTTTAGTTTTACAATAGCAGGAATAATGCCCGATATAATACCACCACAGGTTTCATCAGTAAGTCCAGCAAATAGTGCTGCTAATATTGCAATTAGATCAAGCTTAACAGCAACATTCAATGAATTGATGTATGAATCAACTATTAATATAGCTACATTCATACTTACAAGCCCATCAGGGCAAATTTTTGGTACAGTAAGATACAGCTGGACAACAGCCACATTTACTCCATCAGGTAATCTTGCATATTCTACGATTTATACTGCTAAAATAACAACTGAAGCAAAAGATTTAGCCGGGAATAAATTGGCAAGTAATTATGTGTGGAGCTTTACTACAGAATCTAAACCCAAAAAAGGCCCATGTATTATAACTAATGCTATTCCTTCAAATTCACGAACAGGGATTATTAAGAAGATGAACGATTTTAAAGATAGAGTATTAATTAAAAATAGTATATCAGCATATTTCGTTGAATTTTATTATAAAATTAGTCCAAAGTTAGTTAATAATATTTGCATCCGATTGCAATAGAAATGTATAATCAGGACAGGATCTAAGTACGATTTATTACTAATTTTAGATTTTTTAGTTTATATTTTTTTATAACAGATTTACCAATATTATTAATTTGATCAGGAGTTTCTTTTCTTATTCCAATTTTATTTCTTACTTCATGCAATTCCCATAAAACATAATCCTCCTCTTTTTTATAATCATTATTAAGGGAGACATTAGCGGTATCCTTTAAATTTTTTAGTTATTTTCTTTCTGATATATTACAAATATATTGCTGATTTTATTGAATTATGATATTTATTAATAATATAAAAACCTAACTTAAGGTAATTACATGACAAATCAGAAAATTTTTATTATTGCAGGTGAAACTTCAGGTGATATACATGGAGCAAATCTTGTAAAAAATATCCGCAGCATTAACCCTGAAATTCAGTTTAATGGAATCGGCGGGCAGCAGATGAAAGAGCAGAAAGTAGAACTTTTTTTCGATATAAAAGATCTTGCAATCATAGGCATAACTGAAATTTTTGGGAAAATTAGTCTTTTAAAAAGTCTGCTTAAAAAAATTGAAGAAAAATTTCGCCTTGATCCACCTGATGCAGTTATACTTATTGATTATCCCGGATTTAATTTTAAAGTGGCAAAAATTGCTCATACACTAAATATTCCTGTTATATATTATATATGTCCTCAAATTTGGGCATGGGCGCCATGGCGAATTAAGAAAATCAAACGTTATGTTAGTCAAGCTATAGTACTTTTTGAATTTGAAAAAGAATTATATGAAAAAGCAGGAGTTCCTGTTGAATTTGTTGGGCATCCGATTATGGATACAATTTATCCTGAAGTAGATAGAGAAACTGCTTTAAAATATTTTAATCTGGAAGATGCAAAGCGAATAATAGCTCTTATGCCAGGAAGCAGATGGGCTGAGATAGAAAATCATATGCCCATTTTAATTAAAATCGCCAAAAATATTAAAGATAAACTTCAGCATACTAAATTCATTATACCATGCGCTGAAGGAATAGATATGGAGTCCATAGGTGCATATATTAAAAAAACAGGATTGCCGATAAGAGTAATAAAAGGAAAAACAAATGATGTTCTAAATGTATCTGATTTTGTTTTTGTTGCTTCAGGTACTGCAACTTTAGAAGTTGCCTGTTTTCTTAAACCAATGATTATTTTTTATCAAACCTCATTCATTAACTGGTTAATGGGTAAAATTTTTTTGATTATCCCATTTTTCGGATTGGTAAACATTCTTGCAGGAAAACAGATTGTTCCGGAATATCTTAAATATGAAATAGATACCGATGTTATAGCTGAATATGCATTTACTGTTTTGACTGACAGGCAAAAATACATCCAGATTCAGAATGATTTAAAAGAAGTAAAAAATAGATTAGGAAATTCAGGCGCAAGCAGAAGAGCAGCAGAGATTGTTGTGAAAATGATTGAAAAATAGAGCGGCAGTGCGATAGTCTCATTTAAACTTTGAGGTTTCAAATAAATGTATTCCCATTTTGTTAGATTTTTAAATCCTTACAAGAAAAAAATATTTTTTATTTTTTTTTGTATTTTCATGTATACAATTTTTAATGCTGTTTCTATTAGCTTAATACAACCGCTTTTTGATTATGTATTAGCACCAAAAGAAATTAATTATCAAACTAAAGATGTAATTGAATCCAGAGAAAATATTAATAGTTCAGATTCGATTTATTACAAAATTATTACAATAAAAAATACACTTAAAAAAAATATCAAGACAAAACTTGCTGGTTATTCAAAAACAAAACTATTTATTATTTTAATAGTGTTAATTATCATTTCGGTATTACTCAAAGCATTATTTCATATTATATATACTTATTATTCTTCAGTTATAACGCAAGAATTTATTAAAGATTTACGCAATTCTCTTTATAAACATCTGCAGATTTTACCTTTAAGTTATTTCCGCCAGAGAAAAACAGGAAGTATTATTTCTCATATTACAAATGATGTTCTGCTTCTTGATGATTTTGTTTCTCAAGGAATTGTAAGTTTGGCTCTAAACGGAATGTCAGTTATTTTTTTTATTTTTATACTTTTTTATCTTCACTGGAAACTTGCATTTTTTTCTATTTTCGTATTAATTTTTACTGTTCTGCCAATAAAAATTACAAGTAAAAAACTATATAAATTCAGTAAAAGATTTCAGGAAAAAACAGAAGAAATAACAGGAATAATAAACGAAAGTTTAAGCGGTGTGAAAATGATAAAATCTTATTGCGGTGAAAAAATTGAACAGGATAAATTTAATAAAATAAACGACAGTATTGCACGGAATTTAATTCGTTCTATGCGTATAAATGCCATACTTATTCCTATGGTTGAATTAATGGCTACTATTGGATTTATTCTTGTTATACTTTATGGAGGGAAAGAAATTTTAACTAATAAATTGTCAGGCGGACAATTTGTTTTATTTCTTGGAGCTTTTTTTTCTCTTGGCAATCCGCTAAAAAAACTCAGTCAGGTAATTGAATATCTTAATCAGGGAACTGCTGCTATGGATAGAGTTATAAGTATATTAGAAATCCCTGATTTGCAGATGAAAAGAAATTCAAAAGAAAATTTTATTGATTTAAAAAAAGAAATTAATTTTAAAGATATTTGTTTTAAGTATGGGACAGATACATACGCATTAAAAAATATCAATTTAAATGTTAAAAAGGGTGAAGTTGTAGCATTTGCAGGTGAAAGCGGTGCAGGTAAATCTACTCTTCTTGATATGCTGCCATGTTTTTTAGAACCTGAATCAGGTAAGGTAGAATTTGATGGTATTGATATTGCTGATTTTAATATTAAATCTTTAAGAGATAAGATAGGTATTGTTTCACAGGAAGCAATACTATTTCATGATTCCGTAAAAAATAATATTGCTTACGGAAGGCAGGATGCTTCAATTGAAGAAATAATACATGCGGCTAAGCTGGCAAATGCTCATGAGTTTATAAGTCAATTAACTGATGGATATGATACAATAATAGGGGAGAGGGGAAGTAAATTATCAGGCGGGCAGAGACAGAGAATTTGTATTGCCAGAGCCATTTTAAAAAATCCACCTATTCTTATTCTGGATGAAGCAACTTCAAATATTGATATTCAATCAGAAAAATTAGTTCAGGAAGCTCTTTATAATTTAATGAAGGATAAAACTACTTTTATTATTGCTCATCGGTTTTCAAGTATAAAATTAGCGCATAGAGTAATTTTAATGGAAAAAGGAACAATTACTGCAATTGGAACACATGAAGAACTTATGGGGAAAAGTAATTTTTATAGAGGTTTAAGCAATCCTGTTGACTATATAAGATAAAAATATTATTATAAGGCATTATGACAACCAAATTAATTTATTTTCTTACTTTTATAAGCGGAATGACTATTATGGGCATTGAAATGGCTGCTTCACGGCTGCTTGCTCCATATTTTGGTTCATCAGTTTTTGTATGGTCAGCTTTGATTGGTTCAGTTATGCTTTTTTTATCTCTAGGATACTATTTTGGTGGGAAGATAGCTGATAGATATCCATATTTATGGCTGCTTTTTTCTATAACTTTAATTGCTGGAATTTTTACCGGAATTCTGCCTTTTTTTACAAAACCCATATTATATTTTTCTCTTAATACTTTTCAATCGAATTCATATTTATTGTTAATATCAGCGATAATATCTTCTTTGATTTTGATTTCTCTTCCAATTACTCTTCTTGCTATGGTTACACCTTTTGTTCTTCGTATTATGCTTAATCATAAGGAAGAAAATATGGATAAAAAAAATGTAAATAATATGGAAAAAACCGGTAATATTTCCGGTAAAATATTTACGATCTCAACTATTGGAAGTCTGGCAGGTACTTTTTTACCGGTTATTTTTTTAATACCAAATATTGGAACACAAAAAACATTTATATTTTTTTCAATTATTTTATCTGCTTTGTCAGCTATAGGACTTTTTTTGCAGAAAAAAAATTATTTATTTTTTTTAATCCCAATTATATTTTTTTTATTATTTTTTATAAGCGGAAATAAAATAAAGAATATTAAGGGAAGTTTATATGAAGGTGAATCTATTTATAATTATATACAGGTAATTGAAAATGAAGATGGAGATAGAGAATTGCGATTAGAAGAGGGATATGGTGTCCATTCACGGTACAATCCTAAATATATTTTAAAAAATGATGTATGGTCATATTATTTATACGCACCATTTTTTTTAACATCTCAATCTAAAGAGAAAAATGCACTTGTGATTGGCCTCGGTGCAGGAACAATACCTAAAGTTTTTAATAAATGCTACACTGATTATATGATAGACGGAGTTGAAATAGACTCCATGGTAGTAGCAGCAGGTAAAAAATATTTTGATATGAATGAAAAAAATCTTAGTATATTTATAGATGATGGAAGATTTTTTTTAAGGAGAACAAATGATTTTTACGATATCATAATGATGGATGCTTATCGTCTTCCATATATTCCATTTCATTTAGCAACAAAAGAATTTTTTGAAAATGTATATAAAAAATTAAAACCAGGCGGAGTTTTAGTTGTAAATATTGGTAGAACAATGGAAGATTACAGGTTAGTGCATGCTTTATGCAAGACTTTAAAAACAGTGTATCCTCAGGTATTCACTTTTGATATTCCTGGTTATTCAATGAATACTTTAACATTTGCGGTAAAAAATAAAGTAGAGATTAATGAGTTGAAAAAGAAAATAAATTTAGATGGAAATATTAATAAAATATTTTTAACGCAAAAATTTTTAAATGGTATAAATGAATATAATAAAGAAACAGATATGTCAATAATTACTGATGATTGTGCGCCTGTAGAAAGAATTATTGATAGTATTGTTATAGATTATGTATTGAAAAATCTTAAATCATAGGAGATGAACGACAGTTATAAAGTTTTAAAGTTAGAAGTTATAAAGTTCTTATTTGATTTAATTATTAAATAAATTAAAAAATTTTATACTTTACAAATTTTATAACTTCTAAATCATAGGAGATTTAAAATGAGGGAAAACATTTTTTTAAAATTTAATACTCAATATTTAAAAATTTTTCGTTTTGTTTTATTTTCTATTTTAATTTTGGGATTAGCATGCAGTTTAAAATTACCCAAAAAAAAGAAAGATGAAGTTATAGCCACCAAACCAAATTTAAATAAAATAATAGTTCTGTATGAAACAACTGCTTCATATGATACTTTGAACATTGAGGTTAACCAAAAAATTAATCTCATTATAGATAAATTTGTTGATACTGCAACTGGAGAAATTGTAGAAAACAGCCAAATTATTAAGAGTAAAATAAAATGGAAATCATCAGCTTTATCAATACTGAATTGTAAAAAAACAGATGGTTATTCAAATGTAATCACTGGTGTGGGTAAGGGTATAGCCAAAATTACAATAACAGCAAATCTTAAGTCATTAGATTATCCAAATGATATTACAACAGAAATAAATTTTAGAGTATTTAGTCCAACAATCAATAAAATCAGTGTAACTCCAAAAGAAATTACAATAAGAGATAGCACACAAATAGGATTTTCTGCAAAAGCAGTAGACTTTAATGGAAATGAAGTTAAGGATGAAAGATTAGTATGGTATTCAAGTGATGAAACTACTGCGAGTATTGATTCTACTGGTAGAGCGACTGGACATCTTATTGGTACAGATAAACAATCATGTTTTATTTTTGCATCAATAGAAAATAAAAATGGTATAGTTTATAGCGATTCATCTTTGTTAAATGTTGTAAGACAGGAAATTTATACTGCAAGAATAGCAATTGAACCTGAACAGGCTATTATTTTATTAGAGAGTGATTTAAGTTATAAAGCCTATGCATATATGGCAGATGCCAAAAAAATTGAAAATGCATATTTTGAATGGAGAACCAGTATTTCTCAAATAGCGGAAGTAGTATCTATTAAAGATGGGAAGGAGTGTACAGCAACAGGAAAAGGAGTAGGTGATACAATTATTTCTGCTTCTATTTATAATACTAATTCTTTAAAGAATATTGATGCTAACAGTATTTTAAAAGTTGTTGATTCAACTCTAATTGACAGAGTAGATATTTTACCTGATACTGAAAAAACTGTAATGGTTGGTGAGACATTGGACTTTTCAGCTAAAGCGTATGATTCTATAAATACTTTTATTAATGGTGTACCATTTACATGGTTCAGTTCTGATGAAAAGATAGCGACAATATCTCCTGTCACCGGGACAAAAGGAGCTAAAGCAATATTACAGGCTATCACTAATGGAAAAGTTGATATTACAGCAACATATGGTGGAAAAATTTCTAATTCAACTTCAGTAGCTATAGTATTTAAGGAAACCATAAAATATGATGTAGCTTTATTAAGCGGAATTCCAGGTTACCCGGGATTAAATGAAGGGGATAAAAATACTGCTAAATTTAATTTTCCGTTTGCTATAGCAGCTTCTTCAGACAATATAATATATGTTGCTGATACGTACAGTAATCAAATAAAAAAAGTTGATGCATATGGAAAATCTACATATGTAGCTGGTTCACGCGAAGGTAAAGCGAGTTATAATGAAGGAACTGGTGATACCCCGATTCCTGTAGCAGAAGCTTTATTTAATAAACCAGCAGGTATTGCAGTTGATAGTCAGGGTAATATATATATTGCAGATACAGGTAATTTTAGAATAAGAAAAATTAATAAAACTGATATGAAAGTTTATCCTATTGCAGGTACTGGACAAAGTAGTTATTTTAATATACTAGAAGGTAATACAAAACCTGGTTCACAAGCAAATTTTGGCGATATTTATGGTTTAGTAATAGATAACGATATAAATACACTTTATGTGGCAGATGCTACCTATCATTGTATTTATGAAATTGATTTAATTCCTCCATATAATGTTGTTTTATATGCTGGTGCCATTAATGAAGGGAATAGAGTTGGATATAAAACAAATGGTGCAACTTTTGGAGAACCTAGAGGATTAACTATGGATGCTTCAGGTAATATATATGTCTCAGATTCTAGATATAATTGTATAAAGAAAATAGATGTTAATGGTGATGTAACTATTATTGGAGGTAATAGTGATACTACAGCTATTTCTGGTTTTCAGGATGGAAAGCAGGGTAAGTTATTTGCACCTTGTGGTATAGTTTACGATGAGAATGATGATATTCTTTATATTGCTGATACGGGCAATAATGCTATAAGAAAATTAATAAATTTATCAACTCAAGGTGGAGAAACACTTTTAACAATAGCTGGGCAGGGTTCTGAGACATCTGGATATACAGATGATACAACAGGAGATAAAGCATTATTTAGAAATCCATCTGGAATTGCTATTTTAGGTTACAGAATAATAGTAGCTGATACTAATAATCATGTTTTAAGAAGTATTGAAAAAAAATAGGTAACTATATTATGAATGGGAATCTTATCAGAGACAGAAGATACCTTGTAGCTTTAGTCACATGGTTCTTCATTTTATTTTTAGGATTGGCATGCAGTTTAAATAAAAAAAAGAAAGAAGAGATACCTGCCACCAAGCCAAATTTAAATAAAATGATAGTTCTGTATGAAACAACTGCTTCATATGATACATTGAATATTGAAGTTAATCAGAAAATTAATCTTTTTATAGATAAATTCATTGATACAAGAACTGGAGAAATTGTAAAGAACAATAAAATTAATAGAACTAAAATAAAATGGAAATCATCAGATTTATCAATATTGAATTGTAAAAAAATAGATGGTTATGCAAATATAATCACTGGCATGGGCAAGGGCACAGCTAAAATCACAATAACAGCAGATTTAAGGTCATTGGATTATCCTTATAATATTGTAACAGAAATAAATTTTAAAGTATTTAATCCAACAATCAATAAAATTAGTGTAACTCCAGGAGAAATTACAATAAGAGATAGTACGCAGGTATTATTTTCTGCAAAAGCAGAAGATTCAAAGGGAATAGAAGTTAAGAATGAAAAATTTATGTGGTATTCAAGTGATGAATCTATTGCAAGTGTTGATTCTACAGGCATGGTGACAGGACATCTCCCTGGTATAGATAAGCAATCATGTTTTATTTTTGCATCAATAGAAAACAAAAATGGTATAGTTTATAGCGATTCGTCTTTATTGAATGTTGTAAGACAGGAAATTTATACTGAAGAAATAGTTATTGAACCCGAACAAGCTTTAATTTTATTAGGCAGTGATGTGAATTACAAAGCTTCTGCATATATGGCAGATTCTAAAAAAATAGAAAATGCATATTTTGAATGGAAATCAGCATCTTTAGAGATAGCAGTTGTAGAACCAATGAAGGATATGAGAGAGGCAGTAGCAACAGGAGTAGGAGTAGGGGATACTATTATTTCTGCTTCTATCTATAGAACCAATTTTTTAACAAATGTTTCCGGTAATAGCAAATTGAGGATTGTTGATTCTACTTCAATTGATAAAGTCAAGATTTCACCTGATACTGATATTGCCAGAGTAATAGGTGAGACACAGGAATTTTCAGCTTCTGCATACGATTCTACGGATACTTTTATTAATGGTGTATCTTTTACATGGTTTAGTTCTGATGAAACAATAGCAACAATAACTCCTGTTATAGGAACAAAAGGAGTTAGAGCTATTTTACAGGCCATAAAAAATGGAAAAGTTGAGATTAGAGCAAGAGCATGTGGAGGGAAAATTTCCAATCCAACTTCAGTAGCTGTAGTTATAGTATTTTTAGAATCTTTTAATTATGATGTAAATCTTTTGACCGGTCAACCACGTACACCAGGATTGGATACAGGATATAAAAGTAATGCAAAATTTAATTACCCATTTGCTATAGCAACTGCTTCAAATAATGAAATGTATGTTGCTGATACTTACAGCAATCAGATAAAAAAAGTGGATCTTTATGGATTTTCAGAATATATAGCTGGTTCACCTGTAGGTAAAGCAGGTTATAAGGAAGGACATGCATCAGAAGCTTTATTTAATAGACCAGGAGGGATTGCGGTTGATAATAGGGGGAATATATATATAGCAGATACTGGTAATTTTAGAATAAGAAAAATTAGTATTGATATGAGTGTTTATCTTATTGCTGGTAATGGTGATAACAATTTTAATGTACCATTAGTGGGTTATGGGATTCCTGGTTCGCAAGCAAGTTTTGGTGAGATTTATGGTTTGGCAGTAAATAATAATACAAATACACTTTATGCAGCGGATGCTACGAATCATTGTATTTATAAAATTGATTTAAATAATGTTTATTTTGATAATTCTTATTATATAGATTTTTATGCTGGGATAATAAATGATGCTCAGACAGGAGTTTATGATAAAAATTGGGTTGGACATAGAACAATAGAAGCAGCTTTTGGAGAACCAAAGGGATTAACTATAGATGCTTCAGGTAATATATATGTGTCGGATTCCAAATATAATTGTATTAAAAAAATTGGTACTGATAATTATGTGACTTTTATTGCAGGTAATAGAGACAGTACAATTATTTCCGGGTTTAAAGATGGAAATCAAGGAGAGTTAAATTCACCCAGAGGAATAGTTTATTATAATGATATTCTTTATATAGCTGATACAAGGAATAATGCTATTAGAAAATTAATAAATTTATCATCTGAAGGCAAAGAAGAACTCCGGACAATTGCAGGACAGGGACCTTATGCTTCTGGATATGTAGATGACACATCTGGAGACAAAGCAGAATTTTATTTCCCTGCAGGAATTGCTATATTAGGTAATAAAACAATAGTTGCAGATACTAATAATCATGTTTTAAGAAGCATTACAGCTAAATAGTACTACAGCGCTACAGTATGACAGTGCGACAGTGCGATAGAAAGATCGAGAGTGCGAGAAGTGCTATAGAGCGATGAATAAAGAACTGTCGCTCTATCGCACTATAGCGCTGTAGTAATAGGTAACTCAACTTGAGTAGGTAATTATAATGAATTGGCACAATATAAAAATAAAATATTCCTGTCAGAGAGAGAATATCCCCTGCGTTCTCTACCGCAGGGTCAATGGCATTGACACTAAATTGACGATTGAGCATTGAGCATTGACAATTGAGCATTAAGGGCTAAAATAATACTATGGCAAAAGGCGATGATATTCAAGAAAGATTAATCAATTTTGCAGTGAGAATAATAAATCTCAATTCATCACTGCCGAATACTCAAGCAGGAAAACATATCGGAGGACAATTATTGCGTTGTGGTACATCTCCTGCATCGAATTATGCTGAAGCTCGCGGTGCTGAAAGCACCAATGACTTTTTACATAAGCTAGGTATTGTGTTAAAAGAATTAAATGAATCTGAGATTTGGCTTTAGAATAATTAAACATTGCAATATGGTCTCAGACAAAATAATAGATGATACTATGAATGAATGTAATGAATTATGTAAAATTATTAATAGCAGTATAATAAAAACAATAGGCAAAAGGATGGGTTAATGCTCAATTCTCAATTGTCAATGCTCAATGCTCAATTTAATAATATATTTAGTGTCAATGCTATTTACCGCAGGGTTCTTAATTTTGTTTTATTTTTTATTTTATTATTGGGATTAGCATGCAGTTTAAAATTACCTAAAAAAAAGAAAGAAGAACTTGTTCCCGCTAAGCCGAATTTAGATAAAATTATAGTTCTGTTTGAAACAACTGCTTTATATGATACATTGAATATAAAAATTAACCAGAAAGTCAACCTGATAATAAAAGAATTTCAGGATACTGCATCAGGAGAAATAGTTGATAAGAATAAAATTAATGGAAATAAAATAAAATGGGGAATATCAGATTTATCAATATTAAGTTGTGATGAATTGAAGGGGTACTCAAATGTAATTACTGGTGTAGACAAGGGGACAGCCAAAATTACAATAACAGCAAATCTTAAATCATTGGATTATTCAAATGATATTACAACAGAAATAAATTTTAGAGTATTTAATCCAGCAATCAAGGAAATTAGTGTAACTCCAAAAGAAATTACAATAAGAGATAGTACGCAAATAGGATTTTCTGCAAAAGCAGTAGACATTACAGGGACGGAAATTAAGGATGAAAAAGTAATATGGTATTCAAGTAATGAATCTATTGCAGATATTGATTCTTCTGGCAGAGCGACTGGACATCTTTCTGGTACAGATAAACAATCATGTTTTATTTTTGCATCAATAGAAAACAAAAATGGTATAGTCTATAGCGATTCGTCTTTGTTAAATGTTGTAAGACAGGAAATTTATACTGAAAGAATAGCAATTGAACCTGAACAGGCTACTATTTTATTAGATACTGACTTAAGTTATAAAGCTTTTGCTTATATGGCAGACTCTACAAGGATAGAAAATGCATATTTTGAATGGAGATCAGGGAATTCTAATGTTGCAGTTGTAGAACCGATTAAAGATATGAAGGAGGCTGTTGTAACTGGAATTGGAGTAGGGGATACAATTATTTCTGCTTCTATTTATAAAACCAATTCTTTAACAAATGTTACTGCTAATAGCATATTAAAAGTTGTTGATTCTACTCAAATTGACAGAGTGGATATTTCACCTGATACTGAAAAAAGTGTAATAGTTGGTGAGTCATTAGATTTCTCAGCTAAAGCATATGATTCTACAAATACTTTTATTAATGGTGTACCTTTTATATGGTTTAGTTCTGATGAAAAAATAGCGACAATATCTCCTGTCATCGGGACAAAAGGAACTAAAGCTATATTACAAGCTCTTGCTAATGGAAAAGTTGATATTACAGCAAGAGCATATGGTGGAAAAATTTCTAATCCAACTTCAGTAGCTATAGTATTTAAGGAAACCATAAAATATGATGTAGCTTTATTAAGCGGAACTCCATGTTCTCCGGGTTGGAATGAAGGGGATAAAAATAATGCTAAATTTAATTTTCCGTTTGCTATAGCAGCTTCTCCATACAATACAATATATGTTGCTGATACTTATAGCAATCAGATAAAAAAAGTGGATTCGTATGGATCTTCAAAATATGTAGCCGGTTCACCTGAAGGTAAAGCAGGTTTTAATGAAGGAATGGGGGATACCCCGATTCCAGCAGCAGAAGCTTTATTTAATAAACCAGGAGGTATTGCAGTTGATATTCAGGGTAATATATATGTGGCAGATACAGGTAATTTTAGAATAAGAAAAATTAATACAGTTGATATGAAAGTTTATCCTATTGCTGGCAGTGGTCAAAATATTTTTAATATTGCAATAGTAGGAGTAGGAATACCTGGTTCTCAAGCAAATTTTGGTGATATTTATGGTTTGGCAATAGATGATTATACAAATAAACTTTATGCAGCAGATGCTACAAATCATTGTATTTATGAAATTGATTTAACTCCTCCATATTATTATGTGAATTTTTTTGCAGGGTCTTTAAATATGAACGGAGTATATGATAAAAATTGGGTTGGATATAGAACAATGGGAGCAGCTTTTGGAGAGCCCAAAGGTCTGGCTATGGATGCTTCAGGTAATATATATGTGGCGGATTCCAAATATAATTGTATAAAGAAAATAGGGATTGATGATTATGTGACTATTATCGCAGGTAATAGTGATAGTACAATTATTTCTGATTTTAAGGATGGAAATCCAGGGAAGTTAAATGCACCTGAAGGAATAGTTTATAATGATTATAACAATATTCTGTATATTGCTGATACAGGTAATAATGCTATTAGAAAATTAATAAATTTATCAACTCAAGGTAAAGAAACACTTTTGACAATAGCTGGTCAAGGTCCCGATGCTTCTGGATATGTAGATAATACAACTGGAGATAAAGCAAAATTTAATAATCCATATGGAATTACTATTTTAAATAACAGAATTATAGTGGCAGATACTCTTAATCATGTATTAAGAAGTATTACAGCTAAATAGAAAAAAAAATGATAACAAGCAATGAGTGATGAGCAATGAGTTTAAAATATTTTTTAACTCATTGCTCATTGCTAGGTACTCATTGCTTCTTTTCATAGGAGAAAATATGCCTTCAAAAGTTTTTTATACTTCAATGAAAGTTCAATCTGCAAGCGACAGCTTGATAAAACGATTAGATCGTTTATTTAATGAAACTGCTTTGCATATTTTACAAAAAGACGATTTTGTTGCTGTAAAGCTGCATTTTGGTGAAGTTGGGAATACTTCTTTTATAAGACCAGTGTATGTCAGAAGAATAATTGATAACATAAATAAATTAAAAGCCAGACCATTTATAACTGATGCAAATACTGTTTACAGCGGTACGCGCGGTAATGGGATTGATCACTACCAGACAGCAATTTTTAATGGTTTTGGATATTTAACAATTAATGCTCCGCTTATTATTGCAGATGGATTAAGAGGTGACAATTATGAAGAACTGGCTATAAACGGAAAGCATTTTAAAAAAGTTAACATTGCCAAAGAAATATGCCAGGCAGATGCAATCATAAGTTTATCCCATTTTAAAGCTCATGAGATGAGCGGATTTGGCGGAAGTATTAAAAATCTTGGAATGGGATGCGCCAGTAAAGGCGGAAAACTGGCAATGCACTCTAGAGTATATCCAAAGATTAAAGAGGATAAATGCACCGGATGCGGAAAATGTATTCGCTGGTGCAGTCAAAAATCTATTTCGCTTTCTGAAAACAGAGCAAAAATAGATGAGGCAAAATGCATTGGATGCGGTGAGTGTATTACCACATGTGTATATAAAGCAATAGTTTTAATATGGAATGAAACAGTTCATGCTTTTCAGGAAAAAATGATAGAATATGTTAAAGGAATTATTGAACAAAAACAGAGAAAAATAGCATATTTTAATTTTATAATGCAGGTCTCTCCTGAATGTGATTGTTACGCCAGCAATGATGCTCCGCTGGTACCGGATATTGGTATTACAGCTTCACTTGATCCAATTGCAATTGACCAGTGTTCTGTAGATTTAGTCAATAAAGCAGTAGGCCTGACAGAAAGTAAATTAACTGCTAATTATAAACAGGGTGAAGATAAAATCCGAACTATTTATCCGGAAATAGACTGGACAGTGCAGTTGAAATATGGGGAAGAACTTGGACTGGGTACAAGGGAATATGAATTGGTAAAAATTTAATCTGCGCTATTCAACCCAGCAATGAGGATCAGGTGAATTAATATCTCCGTTTATAGCAAAAGAGCGCGAAGTACAGCCGCCAACACATTCAGTATAAAAATTGCAGTTTTTGCATTTATCTTTTGGTTTTTTATGACGTATGGATTCTAAAATTGGAGAATTCTGCCAGAGAGAGATAAGGTCTTCCTTCAAGATATTGCCAATTGTTAAAGGTAAAAATCCACAGGGTGTAATGTCCCCGTTAGATTTAATAACCAGTGATAATTTTCCGCAAATGCTTCCTTTAACTACTGCATGAGTTTTGTCTTTTACATTTCGGTATTCTTCTAAAGAATTTATTATTGGATCATCCAATGAGATGATAATATCTTTTGTTTCTTTTTTTATTTTTAATGCCTGCAAATAAAATTTTTTCCATTCTTCATTGGACAAATCCAATTCCTGTCTGTTGCAAAATCCGAGTCCACTGCATTTAAAATTATGAAGGGAAATTTTACGTACACCTAATTCACGTGCAAGTTCAACAATTTTATAAAATTCTTTATGATTTATTTTGCATATTACAGAAGAAATATCCGTAGTAATACCTGTTTTGCTTAAAGCCATAACAGCGCTGCGCGCTTTTTCAAAGCTGCCTTTTCTATTTCTGAATGAATCATGTATTTCAGGGATGTGACTGTCAATGCTGATTTCTACTTTAGAAAATTTAGCGTTTTTAATTTTTTTTGCAGCATCTTCGTCCAGGAAATAACCATTGGATGACATTGAGATATGCAAACCCTTTTGAGCAGCATAAGATGTAATTTCAAATAAATCCGGAAATAAAAGCGGTTCTCCGCCGCCGAAATTTATAAAAGGTATTTTAGCATTTGAAAGAATATCCACAATTTTTTTATTTTCATCAAGAGTTAATTCTTTATTTTTTTCAAGACGCGAATAACAATGCTGGCAGTTAAAATTACATTTTGTTGAAAGCGTCCAATTTATAAATAAAGGTATTTTAGACATAGTGTAACCAGCCATCCTGAATTAGTTTTGATACAAATTCATCAACATCCTGACGCAATTTAGATTCATCTGCATCAAAAGTTTTTAGCAGTTCTTTTATAATATCTTCCTTTGTATGAGATGCATCGCACAGCATCCAGATTTTACCGCCAATAAAATTCAACTCATGTATCATATCAGAAATCACCAGAAGAATTGTCCCTAACTGTGATATATCTTCTCCATTGGCAATATGTTGCATAATTTCTTGATCAGAAATTTCATTTCTCCATACAATATCAGGATTACGTGCTATTTTTTTCATTATTTATTATTCCTTATTTTTGTTTATACGGTATAATGAAGAATTCTGCGGTAGAGCCACATGGCATCTTCTGTCTCTGAAGTGATTTTTAAACCAAAATTTCTTCTCTGATTTTAATTAATTTTGATTTCAAGCGCAAAATTGCTTTTGTGTGCATTTGAGATACACGTGATTCTGAAATCTCCAGAACCTGTCCTATTTCTTTTAAATTCAGTTCTTCATAATAATAAAATGCAATTACCATTCGTTCTTTTTCCGGTAATTTTTCTATGGCTTCTTTTAAAATATTAAGACGCTCAGCGCGCTCTATCTCTAAATCAGGATTAACATTTTTAATATCTTCAACCATTTCTATAATTTGTATTGATTGTCCATTTTCCTTTATTTTACAAATTTTATCCAGAGATAAAAAAGAAGTCTGATTAACTTTATTAAGGATTGAATAGAAGTCACTTACACTAATGTCTAAAAGTTCTGCAACTTCAGAATCCAGAGCAGGTCTTTGAAGTTCACCTTCTAATTTAGCATATGCTTCTTCTATTTGTCTGGCTTTTTTTCTTATAGAACGTGAAGCCCAATCCATTGCTCTCAATTCATCGATTATTGAACCTTTTATACGTGATAATGCATAAGTTTTAAATTTTACACCTCTTTCAATATCAAATTTTTCAATTGCATCCATAAGACCAATAACACCGCAGGTTATTAAATCATCTGATTCGCTGCTGGGCATATCCTGCGGTAAATACATTTCAATCCGATTAACTACATATTTAACAAGGCCTAAATAATTTTTAATTAATATTTCTCTGGTTTTATTATCCGGCTTTCTTTTGTATTTAATCCAAATATGTTGTATATCTTCCATATTTCACTCCATTTTTATAATATATTATAAAATATTATAATATATTAATATTACAATATGATGATATTGTTATATTGTTTTAGTTTTTTTTGCTAAAACCAGTAATTCTTCTTCTGTTTCAACTGATGACGGATCTATATTTAAAGCGAAGAAAAGATCCAGTGCAGCTCTGATTATCTGGCTTTCATTTAACTGGGAACCTTTTAAATCTCCACTTTTAAATGTAAATTCTCTAAGACTTTTTATTTGATCTGTTCTAAGCTGAACATTCTTTTGTTTAACTTCACCTTTTAATATTTCTTCAGTTTTATGTATTTCTTTATTTTTATCTGACGAAGTAATATCTTTAAGCTTAATATTATTATCAATGTTCATGTCAACAGGCATAGATGGGATAGGAACGTTTTCTTTATTTTTTTTTAGTTTTCTCTGCTTAAATTTAAACGCTCTCATTTTTGCGGTCATTACATCCATATATATTCTCCAATATTAAATATAGTTATATAAATATATTGATGTATCTGGATATAATAATACAATAATATTATCGTCTTGTCAAGTAAAAAGTTTAAAAACCAGAAATTTCCCAAGATAAAAAAAACAAGAAAAAGAGAAGAAAAAGAAAAGA
>CAYWFU010000005.1:0-42040 GCA_964457585.1 uncultured bacterium
GGGAAAATTTTAAATTTTATTTAGTAATTAATATAAATTGATTTGACCCAGTCTGAGAGCCACAGGGTATCTTCTGTCTCTGATAGGAATATTTATTATTTATATTATGCCAAGAATACCCTGCAGTAAACTGCGGGGTATTCTTGGCGCTTTCAGATAAAAAAATGCAAAATAAAATATTAATAATAGCAGAAATAGCACAGGCTCACGATGGAAGCTTAGGAATACTGCATTCTCTTATTGATTCAATATCTTCCTGCGGGGTTGATATTATTAAATTTCAAACTCATATAGCAGAAGCTGAAAGCAGTGCGTATGAACCATTTAGAGTTAATTTTTCTTATGTTGATAAAACCAGATTCGATTACTGGAAAAGAATGGGGTTTACAAAGGAGCAATGGATAGAAATCAAAAGTCATTGTGAAAAAGTCAGGACTGAATTTATGAGTTCACCTTTTTCATGCGCTGCTGTGAATTTACTTGAAGAAATTAATGTTAAAAGATATAAGATCGGTTCGGGTGAAATAAATAATTTTTTAATGCTTGAAAAAATAGCAAAAACTAAAAAAGATATAATCTTATCCAGTGGAATGAGTAATTTTGCTGAATTAGATGAATGTTTTAATTTTTTAAAATTCTATGGAAATAATTTATCTATTTTGCAATGCACCACAAAATATCCCACACCACCGGAAGAAATCGGTTTAAATATCTTAGATGAATTAAAAGAAAGATATAATTTACCTGTTGGATTATCTGATCATTCAGGTACAATCTATCCTTCCATAGCAGCAGTTGCTAGAGGGGCAAAGATAATAGAGGTTCATGTCACTTTTGATAAAAAAATATTCGGTCCGGATTCAGTAGCATCCCTTACCATTGACGAATTAAAACAATTAGTGGAAGCGATCCGATATCTGGAAAAATCTTTTAATAATATTATTGATAAAAATGATAATACAAAATATTCGGAAATTAAAAAAATATTTGGGAAAACTTTATCTGTTAACAAAGATTTAAAAATTGGCCATGTTCTGGCTTTTGACGATTTGGAAAGTAAAAAGCCATTAGGGATGGGAATTCCATCAAAAGAGTATAAAAAAGTTTTAGGCCATAAATTAAAAGTTAATAAAAAGAAATATGAATTTTTAAAAGAGGATGATTTAATATGAAAAAAAAAATAGCGGTTGTAATTACAGCTAGAGCAAGTTATGCAAGAGTTAAAACAGTTTTAAAAGCAATTCAAAAAAAAGATAATTTAGAACTTGTTATAATTGCTGCAGCTTCTATGCTGCTTGAAAGAACAGGAAGCCCTTATAAGGTTCTGGAAAAAGATGGACTTAAAATATCTGAAAAAATTTATATGGTAGTAGAGGGAGAAAATCCTGCTACAATGGCAAAGACTGTTGGAATAGGCATTATGGAGCTTGCCACCTTATTTGATAATATTAAACCGGATATTGTTATAAGTATTGCTGATAGATTCGAAACTATCTCAACCGCAATTGCTGCTTCATACCTAAACATCCCTGTTGCGCATATTCAAGGCGGAGAAGTCACAGGTTCAATTGATGAAAAGGTCAGACATGCAGTAACAAAATTTTCTTCTTTACATTTTGTAACAAATGAATTCGCTGCAAAAAGAGTCAGATTAATGGGTGAAGATCCTTCAAGTATACATATAACTGGTTGTCCATCTGTTGATATTGCTAAAGAAATTCTTAACATGCCGCCAATTACATCTCAAGAACTATACAGTAAATATGGCGGAATTGGGACGCAGGTGGATTTAGAAAAAGATTTTGTTATAGTTATGCAGCATCCTGTTACTACTGAATATCAAAAATCTCAAGAACAAATGTGGGAAACATTAATGGCAATAAATCATTTAAAAATACCCACCTTATTATTTTGGCCTAATGTTGATGCTGGTGCAGATGTTATATCAAAAGCAATAAGAGTTTTTAGAGAAAAATATAATCCAGATTATGTATATTTTTTAAAGAATTTAATTCCTGAAGATTTTTTAAGACTTTTAATTAAATCCAAAGCAATTGTAGGAAATTCTTCTGTTGGTATAAGAGAATGTTCTTTTCTAGGTGTTCCTACTGTTAATATCGGCACAAGACAAATAGGCAGAGAAAGAGCTGAAAATGTTACTGATGTTGATTCTGACCATAAGATGATAATAAATGCTATTAATAAGCAGATTAAAGTTGGCAAATATAAAAAATCTTTATTATATGGCAATGGCAACTCAGGTGAAAAAATCGCTGAAATACTTGCGAAAATAGGGACAATTTCAGTTGAAAAGAGATTTTTTATGGAAGAAAGTATATAAGGAAAAATCTCATGAAAATATTAACTATTATACCTGCTAGAGGTGGATCAAAAGGTATTAAAGATAAGAACATTGTTGATTTATGTGGTAAACCGCTAATACAATATACGATTGATTTATCATTAAAACTGATTGAAGATGAAATAATAAATAAGGCAATTGTATCTACAGATTCGGAAAAAATTAAAAAAATATCTGAAGATCTCGGAGCTGAAGTCCCGTTTTTACGACCAAATGATCTATCAGGCGATAAAGCAAAATCTGTTGATTTAATTTTTCATGCAATAGAATTTTTTAAGATGAAAAATTTATATTTTGATGCGGTAATGCTGCTTCAGCCTACACAACCATTAAGAAAATATGAAGACGTTATAAAAGCTATAGAATTATTTGAATCACACAAAAATGCAGAATCTTTAATAAGTGTATATGAAGAAGATTATATAAATGAATATGTAATGTATAAAATCGGTGAAAATAATGTGGGGATTCCCATGAATCCTGCGCATAATAAGGGTATTAGAAGACAGGAACATGGAGCAATATATGTAAGAAGCGGGGATATATATCTAACATCAGTTGATTATTTAAAAAATACTAAACAGATAATGTCAGATAACCCTTTATTATATGTGATATCTAAAAAGAATACTTTTATTATTGATAATGAAGAAGATCTTGAAATTTTGCGGAGAATGATGTGCAAATAGGGATTCTTGAACCGTATAATTTTTCTCAAAAAGTAATAAATATTTTAAAAAAAATTGGAAACGTTACCCTTTTTGATGAAAATAAAAATGATTTAGATAGCTTTTTAAATAATTTAAACATTATTTTTATTAGATTAAAACATCAAATAGATAAAAATTTCTTAAAAAATACTCCTTTTTTAAAATATATTTGTACCCCTACTACTGGCTTAAATCATTTAAATCTTGATGAAATAGCAAAAAAAAATATTACTGTTATTTCTTTAAAAGGTGAACAAAATTTTTTAAAACAAATCAGAGCCACCCCTGAAAATGCTTTTGGATTGACACTCTCATTAATCAGAAATTACAAAGAGGCTTTTCTGAATGAAAATAATAAAAAATGGGATAGAGATAAATATCGGGGTTATGAGTTGTATGAAAATAAAGTTGGGATAATAGGTTTAGGCCGAGTAGGAAAAATTCTAGCAAAATATTTTAAGTGTTTTGGTTCAAAAGTTTATTTTTATGATATTAACAAATCAATAAAAAGCTTTCAAGGTTGTGTCAGATTAAAATCTATTGAAGAAGTCATAAATAACACAAATATTGTTTTATTATGTGCAGATTATAATAAAAAAAATAAACAATTCTTTTCAAAAAAATATATTGATTTATTAAAGGATAAATATTTTATCAATATCTCAAGAGGAGAATTAGTTGAAGAAGATTATTTAATAGAGAAAATAGAAAAAAATCACTTTAAGGGAGTAGCACTTGATGTGATTTCAAATGAAACAAATAAAAATAATCGGATGAATGATTTTATTAGACTTACAAAAAATAGAAATTTTATTTTAACTCCTCATATTTCTGGGGCAACTTTTGATTCAATGGGGAAAACAGAAGAATTTATTGCAAGAAAATTGGTTGATATAATTAATCCCAGAAAAAAGTAAGCAACAAATTAGAGGAGGGAATTTAGTATTAATACTTCAAATGCAGATTTCAATCATAAGCAATCTCTAATCAAAGCAATAAATTGGAATGTTATTGGAGCAACATTATCAAAAATAATAAATTTTTTTTTTTTTTTTATATTAGCTAGATTACTTACACCAAATGATTTTGGAATTGCAGCTATTCCATTATCTATATTTTCAATTCTTACTATGATGGATGATTTAGGTTTTTCTCAAGCACTCATTGCTCAAAAGGAATTAAAAAAAAGTACTATAGATTCTGTTTTTTCACTTCTGTTATTAATAGGATTTATAACATGTATCCTATTATATATAATATCTCCTTATATATCTGTTTTTTATAAAATCCCTCAATTAGCGTCAATACTAAGGATTATAGGGATAAGTGTTATAATTTCGCTTTCTTTTTCAGTATCCAGATCAATTATGCAAAAAGAGCTTCTTTTTGATAAATATAATAAAATTATTATGGTTAGTTCTATTGTTTCTTCAATTACTGCGATACTTTTAGCTGTTTTTGTAAGAAATTATTGGGCATTGATAATACCAGAATTGTTTGGTTCCATAACTTCTGTTATTTTATCAACATTGGTTATTAAATATATTCCAAAATTATATATAAAATGGAATGATATTAAAAACACTTTTAAATTTGGAACAATAGTATGGGGAACAAATGTTTTAAATTTAATTACTAATAATTCAAGCCAATTGTTTATGGGAAAAACATGGGATTCCAATTATCTTGGAATTTATAATTTTGCCGATAAAAGATCAATGCAATTATTTGATTTAATTGCTGGTTATGTAACTGCTCCGATTTTTCCTTTATTTAGAAAAATAAGTAATGAAAAAGATATAAAAAATACTTTTTTAAAAGTTACTAATATTTCACAAATGCTGGCTTTATTAATGTGTGCTTATTTGATTCTTTTTACAGATAAAATAATTATTACCATATTCGGGAAGCAGTGGTATAATGCAATTCCTGTATTCAGAATTTTGGCCAGTTTTATATTTGTACGCTCTTTTGGCATGATAGTTTCATCAACTTTTTATGGAATAAATAAACCAGAAAGAGGTTTATATCTAGCGATATCACGTTTTATAACAACCGTACCTGCCATTTTTATTATGATGAGCTATTCTGCTTCATATATAAAAGTTGCTTATGTCTTTGTAATTATTAATTCAATAATAGGAATGGTCTATTATTTGAGATGTTATTCTGATTTAAAAATAAATTTTAAAGAAATTTATGGTCATACAAAAAATAATGTATTTGCATTTTTTGTGTCAATATTTACAGTTATAATCATGCAAAGGTTCAATGTGTTTTTTGTTATTAATTTATTTATACCAATGATAATATTTTATGTTTTTAAAAAAGATGATATACATTCAACTATATTAACGTTAAAAAAGGGATAAATTTTTGAATATATTAACTATATTAGTTTATTTGTTTTCGTCACCTTTAATTCTATTACAGTCTATAATTTTTATTTTTAAGCAGAAGGGAGATTTATTTAAAAATAATATATTGTGTTGTTATTATATGGTTTCCCTGGGACATTCATTTGTTGGAATTGATCTTATCTGTCGATTATCACATCCAGAGAAAATAACCCTGGTTTATTTACCTTATCCTCGAACAAATGAGTTTTTGATTCAATCGTTTTATAAATCTGCTAATATTATCATGTTTAAGCCATATGTTCCTAAATTTTTATCTAATTCAAAACCATTTTATATGCAAACACATTTTATTATGAGAACTTTATTAGGATTTATAGTTTTCTGGAAAAGTTCTCCTTTAAGTTTAAATAGAAAATATATTCTTTATTTTTGGAATCATACTGCTCTAACCTTATTTTTAAGAAAATCTAGGTGTGATGTATTAACAGCAGACTATAAAAATAACAAATTGATACCGCGTTATAGAATAACCGGATATAACGACTTCACAGGTTATACAAAATTATTGGAGTTAAATGCAGGGATTGTACCACAATTACCCGAAGAAATTATTTTGAAAGCAGAAAAAAGCATATCGACTAAACATCCTGAATTTAAAAAAGAAAAATTAATAACACTTCATCTGCGAAAAAAAGGGAATCCCAATAATCCAGATGATTATTTAAGAACAGTCTTTGACCAAAAAACATATATAAAAGCAGTAGAGTATTTATCATCAGGTTATTTTATTGCAGGTATCGGTGAAATTGAGCACGAATATTTTCAAAACATTAAAAATTATATAGACACTTCAAGATTGCAAGGACATCCAAAAATGTTAAATGCATACTTCCTTATGAATTGTAAATTTTTTATTGGTGTTCAATCGGGTCCGCATGTTATGCCAAACTCTTGTAAGATACCCGCTTTAATAACAAACGCTTTTCCACTTGAATTAGGAACTTTCGCAGGGGATAATATTGATTTAATAATTTTTAAACGTCTTTATGACAAAGATGGGAATTTAATATCTTTGACCGATATATACAATTCTGAAATTGCTTTTGGTCTTAATTTTGATAAATTAAAACTTCAAGAAAATTCGGAAGATGAAATACTTGAAGGGATAAAACAGCTTATCAATCAGGATATGTATATAAATAGCAATGAATACAAAGAATTGATTAATAAATATAGAAAATTATTGAAAGAAACTATGCCTATATATTACAGTAATATTAAACCAACTTATCATTTTCTTAGAAATAGTAAATGGTAAGTATATAAGGAGGATATATTATATGAAAAAGACTGTTTTTAGTTTTATTGTTTTAATTTTTTTATTATTTTATTTTAATATTAATACTTTTAGTTCTCCGCCATCAGATTGGTATAATATTAAAGACTATGGGGCTAAAGGTGATGACTCAGACTTTGATAATGCACCAATTATCACTGCTACTATTAAAGCTTCATATCAAACAAATCCACAAGGAGGTACAATATATATACCAAAAGGTATTTATAGAATCAAAAGTCCAATTAAATTAAACTGGTATGAGACTACTTATGATGTAAATAAAAATATAATAAAAATAACTCTTAAAGATTATAGCAATATTGTAATTTTAGGTGCAGGGATAGAAAATACGTTTATAAAAAATTTTGCTGATTCAAACTCATTTGATGGAACAAATTCGAATAATAGACATATACTTTTTGAAGGATTTACTATTCTTAATGCTGTTGTTTCAGAAAATAATAATTCAAGAACAAATGGTGATGGGATTGTAATTAGTGGAAGTAATTTAACTATTGTGTCGATTCGAGATGTAGCAATTTATGGACATATGAATGGAGTTAGACTCGGGAATTTATTTAAAAGCGATTTAATACGTGTATTCTCATATAATAATAAAAATATTGGTATATGGATAGACGGCAGCGGCACAAGTACTACATTAATTAATTGCTATGCTACAAGTAATGGATTGTATGGATTTAAAATAGACAATATGAACTATTCTAATTTGATTGGTTGTGCTTCAGAACAAAATATTGAACATGGATATTATTTATATGGATGCAATAATATTTCGTTAATGAGTTGTGGTGCAGAATGTAATAAAGGTGATCAATTTAAAATACATGGGACTGAAAATACCCCTACAGGATATGGAATTTCAATTATTAGCTGTTATGCAATTATTAATTCGGATGATGTTGAAACAGGATTTAAAGGTAGTACAGTTGGTAGTGGAGTTAATAATATTAACTCACAAATATTTATATCAGGTTTAAATGTTGAAATGTACAAACGTAATGCAAATCAGTATGGAGTAAACATTGTGTCAGGTTTTCCTGAAAAAACGAAAACTGTTATTATGAATTCTAATCTGCCCAGCAATTTTGAATATCCAAATGGAGTAATTCCTTCTCCTCTAATTATATCTGGAACAACAATAACTGGACAAACAGAGTTTGCTCAATATAATGGGGGTACTGTTCTTTTAACAAAAGATAATGCCACAGGAACTAATAGATTTGCACTTAATAATAATTCGAATGGTTCATGGACAATGTATGATTATTATAGTAACAGATGGAATGAAGGAATAACTCAAAAAAATGGGAACATTGGCATAGGGATAAAAGAACCATTGTTAGATGCAAGATTACAGATTGCTATAAGTGATGGTGCCACTGCTATCTTAGCAAAAGATAGTGTCTCAGGAACTAATAGATTTGCACTTAATAATAATTCGGATGGTTCATGGACAATGTATGATTATTTTGGAAACGGATGGCATCGCGGAATAACTCAAAAAAATGGAAGTATTTTAGTTAACGGCAGTCTTTGTTTTGCAGGTACAATAGGTCCTTGCTCTTCAAAAGAATTAAAAGAAAATATTGAAAATTTTTCTATAATTGATGCAAATCGCGCATTTAAAGATCTAACACCTGTTAAATTTAGCTATAAAGCGGATAAAGAGAAAGAATCACATCTTGGATTCATAGCGGAAGATGTCCCTGACATTTTGAGTACCAAAGACCATAAAGCAGTAGACATGATGAGTTTTATTGCTGTTTTAACAAATATAGTTAAACAGCAACAACAATCAATATCAGAATTAAAAAATGAAATAGAAACCATAAAAAAACAAACAAAATAAAATTTTTAGATATAATAGATGTAAATTTATAATATTAATGTTTCTTTAAAAATTGGAGAGTAACAATGGAAAATGGAATTAAATTATTTAGGGATAGTGATGGGAATTTAAAACAAATGCTGTCATTTGCAGAAGGAATCTCTTTTAGAGAAAGTCCTCTGGATTTTTTTATTTTGCTTGCTCGATATAAGTTTGCCATACGTTTCTTAAAAAAATCCGATAGTGTTCTTGACGCAGGCTGCGGGCATGGATTTGGAAGTGTTTTTTTAAGTAAATTTGCAGGTTCTGTTATTGGAACAGATTATGATTCGGACTTAATTAAAGCCAATAAAGAACAATATAAAGATATTAATAATCTTAAATTTCAAGAATTAAACCTTCTTGATATTTCCAGTCATAAGAGTATATATGATGTTGTAATTTCTATGGATGTTATTGAGCATTTTACAAAACAACAAACTGAAATAGTAAGTTTAAATTATTCAAAATTAACTAAAGATGGCGGATTTGCTGTTATTGGAACTCCTAATAAAATATCTCAACCTTATGCATCTAAGAGACGAGCAGATACACATATTTATGAATTTGAACCTGCAGAGTTTGAAAAAATGCTTTCAAAATATTTTAAAAGAGTATTTTTATTTTCCATGACAGATGAAATTGTGTCCACAAGCTTTCCTGATCTTGCATGGTATTTAATGGCACTTTGTATTAAATAAGGAATTTATGCTAATAAAAAAAATAATAAACAAAATACAATATATTCAGTATGTTTTATTGCGATCAATTGCAAAATTAGTCAATTTATTTAAACCTAAAATATTGATTGATGAAAATTTATTATCACTTTTTAAAAACCAAAAAAAATCAACAATAGATAAAGAAGTTTTTCAATGGACTTTACATGATAATGATGGCAGAGGGAATGATTTTCAGAGATACGATATTAATGCATGGCAAAGATGGTTATCCTGGTATCGGTATCATCATTTTAAATGGAATACTCCGGAAGACCCAGTAATACAGGAATATAGGAACAAAATTTTATCTCTGGGAAGAAACACATGGAGAAATTTATTTGAAAGATATTATATAAATGAGTTAGATAGACATGATTTGTACTCATTACCTGATATATATTATATCTGCAAAATCATAGGTAATATTCCAAAAAGTGTTATAGACATTGGAGGTGGATGGGGAAGGTTAGGTATGGCATGGTCCGCTGTTGGTGTGAGAGTTGTTGGAATAACCGACTCTATTGAACAGTCATACATGCTACAGTATCAATATCTTAGCTCTATTCCAAAAATAAAATTTACTGATTTTTTAGTTTCAAATAATTTAGCAAATCTGAATTTTAACCAACAAACAGGTATTGTTCATTTTCCTTTTTGGCATATTGTTTCTATTCCATCTAAATCTGTAGAAGCTGTATCAACCATCCAAGTCTTAAGAGAAGTAAATGATAAATTTATTTTGTTTTTGTTTGAACAAGTAAAAAGAGTTCTAGTACCAAGAGGTATATTTTATATACGTGATAATGATCATGAATATAAAGAAAAATGTATGCATAGTATTAAAATAACAGATACATTATTAAAAATGGGATTTGAATTAGTTCTTAAATCAGAATTAATTCATGGAGAAGATATACATGGAGTTCCAAGGATATTTCAATGGAAAGGATGAGATAGAATAATGAAAACAATTGTAACCGGCGGCTGTGGCTTTATAGGCAGCCATGTTGTAGATTTACTTTTACTAAAAGGACACGACGTTATTGTTATAGATAATATGAGTACAGGCAGAAGGATTAATCTAGATCATATTAAAAATAAAGTTGCGATTATTGAAGCTGATATTTCTCAAAAAGGGCAATGGATCCAATATTTTAATAATATTGATTGGGTGATTCATCTGGCAGCACTTGCGGATATAGTTCCTTCTATTAAAAATCCAGAGGCATATTTTAGATCAAATGTAGATGGGACATTTAATGTCCTTGAAGCAAGCAAGTTAGCAGAGGTTAAAAGATTTATTTATTCAGCATCATCATCTTGTTATGGTATCCCTGATACTTATCCTACTCCAGAAACAGCTTCTTTTCATCCTATGTATCCTTACGCTCTTACAAAACTATTAGGGGAACAACTTGTAATGCATTGGGGACAAGTATATAAATTATCAGCAAATTCGGTTCGTTTTTTTAATGTTTATGGACCTCGTTCTCGTACTTCAGGAACATATGGAGCTGTATTCGGAGTTTTTTTAGCACAAAAATTAGCAAATAAACCTTTTACAATTGTAGGTGATGGAACCCAAACAAGAGATTTTACTTATGTTACAGATATTGCTAACGCGGTATATGCTGTACTTGAAAGTGACATTGTAGGTGAAGTTTATAATGTAGGAAGCGGAAAAACAGTATCAGTAAATAGAATCGCCGAATTACTAGGTGGAGAAAAAACTAGTATTCCTAAAAGACCTGGAGAACCTGATTGTACCTTCGCTGATATTTCAAAAATAAAAAAAGATACGGGATGGGAACCTCAAGTAACTATTGAAAAAGGGATTCAAGAATTACTTAATAATATAAATTACTGGAAAGATGCTCCTGTATGGAACCCAGATAGTATTGCTGAAGCAACAAAAGATTGGTTTAAATATTTGGGGAAATGATAATATTTAAAGGGGTAAGATGCTTTTTAATTCTCTACAATTTATAATATTTTTTCCGATAGTAACAATATTGTATTTTTTATTACTTCATAAATATAGATGGTTTATGTTATTAATTGCAAGTTGCATTTTCTATATGTCATTCATGCCTATCTATATAGTAATATTAGCAATAACTATTTTAATAGATTACTTTGCAGCCATATGGATTGAAAATTCTCATGGAAAAACAAAAAAATTATTTTTAATACTTAGTATAATTGCAACTTGTCTGGTTTTATTCATTTTTAAATATTTTAATTTTTTCAATAATAGCTTTGCATCAATTGCCAATTTTTTCAATCTAAACTATCCAATAGAAAGTTTAAATATCATTTTACCAATAGGTCTGTCTTTTCATACTTTTCAAAGTTTAAGCTATGTTATCGAAGTATATAGAGGGAATCAAAAATGTGAAAAAAATTTTGGTGTTTATGCTCTTTTTGTTATGTTTTATCCTCAACTGGTTGCAGGTCCAATAGAAAGACCTCAAAATTTACTTCATCAATTTCACGAAAAACATAACTTTAATTATAAAAATGCTACAGATGGATTAAAACTAATGACGTGGGGAATGTTTAAAAAAGTGGTTATTGCTGATAGATTAGCAATATTAGTTAATAATGTATATGATTCTCCTTATCAACATCAGGGCTTTCCTCTGATTCTGGCTACTATTTTTTTCGCATTTCAAATCTATTGTGATTTTTCAGGTTATTCGGATATAGCGATTGGTTCAGCTCAAGTAATGGGTTTCAGATTGATGAAAAATTTTAACAGACCATATTTTTCAAAATCTATTTCAGAATTCTGGAAAAGATGGCATATTTCATTATCAACATGGTTTAAAGATTATTTATATATTTCTCTTGGTGGAAATAGAGTAAAAAAATATCAGCGGCAATTTAATTTATTTTTGACATTTTTAGTAAGTGGTTTGTGGCATGGAGCAAGTTGGACTTATGTTATTTGGGGAGCCATTAATGGATTTTATCTTATTTTTTCGCTATGGACTGAGAAAATTAGAGAAAAAATAACAAATTTTATTAAATCAAATAAGCTTTCTTCTATACATAAACCTATTCAAATACTGGTTACTTTTTCATTAATATGTATTGCATGGATATTTTTTAGAGCAAAAACATTTTCAGATTCTATTTATATATTAGAGCATTTATTTATTGGATTAGATATAAAATTATTTATTAAAACAATTTCAAAATTTGGATTAAGCAATCGAGACATTGTAATTGCGTTTAGCTCAATATTTACATTATTGGCTGTTGATTTAGTTCAAAGACAAGGCAGTATTCGAAATTTGTTATCAGAAAAACCAATTCTAATAAGATGGACAGCTTATTATTCATTGGTTGCAAGTATTTTATTTTTTGGTGTTTTTGGAAAAAATCAATTTATATATTTTCAATTTTAAGGGATTTACATGGAAAATTCAAAAGAAATACTTATTTTTTGCAAAAAATTAACAATTTTTTTAATTCCATTAATTTTTTTCTATTCACTTCCATTAACTATTATAATAAGCTCTGAAGAAAATACTCCCATCTTAAAAATTATTGAACGACAGAATAAAGAAAAGGTTCTTTTGGGGTTATCTTATAGCGATCCGGGTGCATATTTCAAATTACAATCGGTTTTATATAAAAACCAAAAATAATTGCTTTAGGTACTTCAAGGGTCATGCAATTCAGGTCTTATTTTTTTAATAAAGACTTTTATAATGCTGGGGGTGTGATTGAAAAAATTAAACACTTAAGCATTTTTTTAAAAAAAGTACCGATTGATCAACAACCAGATATAATTTTATTAGGATTAGATCAAAATTTTTTTAATAAAAATTGGGATAATATGAGCAATGACGAAATTGAAAATAGAATGTCAGAAGATAGAAATACTATTGATATTTTAAAATCTAATTCCCTTAATATTTATCTGGACTTATTTATAAAAAAAAATATAGCTTAGCAAATTGCTTTAATGAACATAAAAATACTATTGGATTAAATGCTATTATTAATAATAATGGATTCAGAAATGATGGAAGTTATTTTTATGGTTCTGCTATAAAAAATTTCAAGCTGTCTGAAGACTATGGATTTAAAGATACTTTACAAAGAATAAAAAATGGTATAAAAAGATTTGAATATGGTGAAGATTTAAATATTAATGCTGTTAATGAATTAAAATCATTTTTATTAGAATGTAAAAATAGGAATATTTATGTTATTGGTTTTTTGCCACCGTATGCTCCTACTGTTCTTAATGCAATGCTTTCTCATAATAATGATTATAAATATATTCTTTTATTAGAAAAGCATATTAAACCGATTTTTGATGATCTGAAATTTGAATTTTATAATTATACTGATATAAATGCTATTAATTCTAATGATAATGAGTTCATTGATGGATTTCATGGAAGTGAAATAACATATTTAAAATTATACATAAATATATAGAGAATAATTCATTATTAAGGAATTATTCCGATTTTATAAAATTAAAAAATTTATTGAAAAACAGGGTAAATAATCATCTTGTATTTAATGAAACTTATCAATAAAATAATTGCTTTTTACACTGCTGAAAGCGACTTAATTTAGTACATGGAGATTAATTAAAATGAAACGTTCATACCAAAATTTTGGCACAAAGGGACATGAGAATCCCCCTATTTCCCCCTTTGAAAAAGGGGGATTAAGGGGGATTTACAGGTGAACAAAATTATCAAATTCGATGACCTATCTAAAATTCGCAAACAATTTTCAGATAAACGTATCGTACATTGCCACGGGGTTTTTGATCTTCTGCACTTTGGTCATGTATTGCATCTTCAATCGGCAAAAAAATTCGGTGATATTTTGGTAGTTACTGTAACTCCTGACCGATTTGTAAATAAAGGACCGGGCCGTCCGCGCTTTTCGGAACAACAGCGTACAGTTATGCTAGCTGCATTGGAAGTTGTTGATTATGTGGCAATAAATAAGCATCCCAAAGCAATTGAACCTATTTCAGTTCTTCGTCCGGACTTTTATGTAAAAGGCCCTGATTATCGTGAAATGCAAAAGGATATTACCGGGGGTATTTTTGAGGAAGAAGATGCTGTTCGTTCTGCGGGCGGTAAATTAGTATTTACAGAAGATGAAACTGATAGCTCAACAGAATTAATTAATCAATATTTCAGCCAATGGGATGATAATCAACAGAAAACTATTGATAAAATTAAAGCTTCAGCATCGTTAGATGAGATTATGCAGCTTATAGAATCTTTTTCTAATATGACTGTTCTTATAATTGGAGAGCCTATTGTTGATACTTATGTTTTTTGCCAGGCTGAAAATCTTTCCAGTAAAAGTCCAACTGTTTCAGCAAGATTTTTATATGAAGAAAACTATGCAGGAGGGTCTCTGGCAATAGCCAATCATCTCTGCGCTCTGGGATGCAATGTAAGTTTATTAATAACTCATGGAGGAGAACAATATTTTAAAGAACTTTTAGCGAATTCTTTAAATAGCAATATTAAACTAGAAGAGTATATTACACAGGGGATCCCCACTCCGCGTAAAACACGATTTAGTTCTTCATTTAAAGCTCAACGAATTTTTGAATTGATTGATTTGCGTGCTGATCAGTGGCTGCACATAGATCCTGCACCATTTTGTAATAAAATAAGTAATATTCTTCCATCTCATGATTTAGTAATCGTTGCTGATTTTGGACATGGGATGTTTGAACGCGAGGTTCTACACAGTCTGAATGATATTCAAACGTATATTGCATTAAATGTTCAGACAAATTCAGGGAATTATGGTTTTAATCCATTTACAAAACATAAAAAATATAATTATATTAGTATTGACGAAAGAGAATGCAGATTGGCAATGCATGACCGTTTTACATCAATCGAGGAATTAGCAAGAAAAGCAGTTAGTAAAAAAATTCATACCGCAGCATCAATTACTCTGGGAGCAGAAGGAAGTATGTATTTTGATCCAAATGGGAATGAACATTTATGCCCTTCTTTTTTTAAGGAAGTAGTAGATACAACAGGTGCCGGAGATGCTTATTTTGCAATTACATCATTACTGACAAAACTTAATGCACCTGGTGCACTAATCCCATTTTTTGGGAATTGCTACGCAGGGTTAAAAACAAGAATTTTAGGAAATAAATCTGCAGTTTCAAAAGTTGATTTAGTAAGAACAATACAATCAATAATTAAATAAAGGAAAAGTATAATGCAAAATAATTCTATAAAATGGCTTGAAGGTTTAAATTCAGTTTTAATGAATACATCTTGTAAACTATCAGGGAAACCTACTTTATTAGAAGAAGGATTTAATGAAACTGAAAAATTATTAATAAATATCAGAAAGCAAAATAAAACTGTCTGGTGGATTGGCAATGGTGGAAGCGCCGCAGTATGTTCACATTTATCTCAGGATATGTTAAATAAATTGAATATCCGATCAATGACATTAAATGATGTGTCACTTTTAACCTGTATGGCAAATGATTTTGGTTATACAAATGTTTACTTGCGTCCATTAAATAATTTAGTTCAAGATGGCGATCTTTTAATCGCAATATCTAGCTCAGGAAAATCTAAAAATATTTTAGCATGTGCAGAATTAGCTCATAAAAGAAACATGAAATTAATAACCCTTTCTGGCTTTGAACCGGATAATTTACTTTTACAGATCAAAGCTGATGTATCATTTTATTTAGCATCAAAGCTATATGGGCATGTTGAAGTCGGACATGAGGCGTTATTGCATGCTGTTATAGAGACAATATGGATTAATGAAAATATTTAACCATCAATTTTTTGAGATTATTACCTCATAAAAATATACTCTCCTTTTATATTATAAAAACAACACTTATAAAGTTGATTTTAACTTTTTAAGTATGATTAAATGGAAAAAAATGGAAAGCACTAAAAAAACGATTATTGTTACTGCATCATTACCAATGATGATAAGAAATTGGATTAGAACAAATATTCTTCAGGAACTTTCTGAAAAATATAGAGTTATATTATTGACCCCACTTGGCAACGACAGTAATTTTGTTAAAACTTATTCAACAACAAATTTAATTATTGAAGCAATGCCAACTGATGACACTACTTTTTCTCTTTTTGGGAGACGGTTATTTCAACATTCGGCTTTATTAAAATTTTTAAAAAAGAATAGAATTGATACACTTTTTTTTAAAAATCAAATGATAAAAAAATCTAATTTTTTGTCGGATTTTTTTTATTCAATTCTAAATCTTTTTAATAGTTCTAATTTTATTGAAAATATGGGATGGAAAATATGGAATAATTATTGGGGAAAAAACTCTTTTTATAAGGAACTTTTTGAAAAATATAAACCTGTATTATTATTTTCAACACATCCTTATCTGGAGATAGAATGGCCTGTATCTTTACATGCTGAAAAGAGAAACATACCAATCTTTGCATTTATACATAGCTGGGATAACCCAAGTTCAAGAGGAAATTTATTTTTTAAATATAAAAAAATTATGGTGTGGAGTGACTATGTAAAAGATAAAATTTTGGAATATTTTCCTGAATATAATGAAAAAGATGTAGTTATAACTGGAGCGCCTCAATATGATATTTTTTATAAAAAAGATTGGCTTGAACCAAGAGAAATATTTTTGAAAAAATATAATATTAATCCGGGAAAAAAGATAATTCTTTTTGCCGGGGGTGGACATATGTTCCCCAACGAAATTGATATTGTTAAATATATAATAGAAAAAATGAAAAAAGATGATTTGAAAAATTCTTTGCATTTATGGATAAGATTTTATGGTGGATTTGATTTTAGAAAAAATTTATCCAAAGATTTTAATGAAATTTCTTATGAAATAGCACCTTCGGAATTTTTGGGAACATTTAGAATAGAAAAAAAATGGAAAGAGGAAGATAATGATTTCAAACATTTATTAAACCTTATTTATCATAGCTCACTTATTATTTGTTCCGGTTCAACAATAACACTTGATGTTTGTGTATTAGATAAACCTGTTATTAATATTGCATTTGATGGTGATAAAAAATATGATTATATGAATTCTTGCAGAAAAGTATATTTTGGTTTTACACATTATCAGAGAGTAACAAAAAGTGGTGCAGTAAAGATAGCTATGTCTTATAAAGAACTTAATAAATATATCAACTATTATTTAGACAATCTTACGAATGATAGTATATCTAGAATGAATTTAGTTAAAGAACTATGTGGTCCGATAGATGGAAAAGTTAAAGATAGAATAATAAATTGTATTGAAAGTGAGCTAAAATGACTGGTGTAACTTTAACAACATTATATTTTTTAGGTTTAACAATTGTTCAGATACAAGATGGACCTAGTTATTGGCCGCTTTTTTTAATAACCATTATGGCTATTCTATATTTGTGCTTGAAAAAAAAAATAACTCTTATAGATAAAGAAACAGCAAAACCACAAATTTATATTATTATGGCAGCATTAATTTCCCTTGTATGGAATTTTAATTTTAAAGGGTTAGCATATATAATAGGTTTTATAATTAATATAATAATATACAATAATCTTTTTAAAGAAATATCATTATCACAATTTAGAATTTTGTTTTTTATTTTATTTTTATCAGTTTTGTATCCTAGATACGATGCGGGAAAATGGTGTTCAATTTATGGTAATTCGATAACTGTTGGTTTGATTATAACTTTTTTAACATATTTACTATTTCTTCTATGGAAAAATAAACTTTTTATTTTTTTTATGCTTACAGTATTTGCCTATATTTTATATTTATCAGGTAATAGATCGGGGATATTAACTATTTTTATTTTTATTTTTTTATATTTTTCTAATTTGAAATTCGGACCAAAGTTTGCGACTTTTATAAGCTTATGCCTATTAGTCTCTATCATTTCATATTTAACTCTTATGGTTTTAACAAAAAATAATTTATTGATGAAACCTATTAATATTAAATTTTATGGAAAAAATATCCTTGATGCATCCAGCAGGGATAATTTAATTAGAATCTCAATGCCAATAATAAAAAATAATTTTTTTGGTATTGGTCTGGGGGACAGTCCTAGCGCTATTAAAAATTTCACAAAAATGTCATCACCTCATAATACATATATAAAAATAGCAATGGAGGGTGGTTGGCTAATGTTAATAGCCTATATAATATTATTATTAAAAATGTATACAAAGTCAGAATATCCTATAACACGTTCAATGCTTGTTGCTTATGGGATTAGGGTTCTTTTTGAAATTGCCACACCTTTTGGTTTTAGTTTAGTTTCAGCATTATTAATTGCACCGTATTTTATAGAAAAAGGATTAAAAAACATTCAATAAGGAGAGATAAAATGAATTTAAGAGAGAACACAAAAAATGTTTTAAACCGGTTTCCTGACGAATTATTAGCTATTTTTTTTAAACAATCAATTAAAATATCCACATGGAATTTTGATGTTGCTGATAAAAAGATCACCTTGCTTGACAGGCAAAGTTGGTTGGAAGCTATAAATAAAGATGATAAAACTGGGAAGCTTACAGGTGTGGATTCTTCAGGAAATTATGAAAAAGCATTTCGTGATATGTATATTTCAAAATTAAATAAAAACTCGATTTTATTAGATATTGGAGCTGCAAGCGGATTATATAGTCTTATTGCAGCAAAATTTTGTTTGCCAAAAAATATATACTGTTTTGAACCACATCCAATTTATAGATATATTTTAAAATTAAACAATAAAACTTATTATAACAATATGTTAAAAATAGATAACCGTTTTGTTGGAGATATTACAAAAGATGATACAATTACCATGGATGATTTTTGTTCAAAGTTAAATCTTAAACCAACATTTGTAAAAATGGATATTGAAGGTGCCGAGATATTTGCATTAAAAGGTATGAGACAAATTTGTTGTGAATTTCATCCGATTATTTTAATGGAGTTTCATATACGTAAATTACGAGAACAATGGAAAATAGATCCCAATGAAGTTATAAAAATTTTAAAGAATTATGGTTATAACTTGAAATTTAATGGGCACCATGGATATGTTGCAGGACATTCCGGTGAATATGATAAATATTGGCATGATGAGTTACCAAATAATATAAATTGCGCACTTTTAGCTGAGAAATAATTCTAATGAAAAAAAAACAAAATAATTCAATAAAAATTTTTTTACCGATAACTTCGATGAGTTCTTTTGTTAAAAAAGATATTGATATATTAAAATCTGAATTTGAAGTTGAAATTGCATATTGTAATACATTTTTAAGTATGTTTACTAATATACGATTTATCTTTAAAAATGATTGTATATTTTGTTGGTTTGGAAGTTTACGATTTTTTCCTGTAATTTTAGCTGCAAAAATTTTCAAAAAAAAGATTATTATTGTTTCTGGGGGATACGATGTCGCTTCTGTTCCGGAAATTCAATATGGTAATATGTATGGAATATTCAGCAAATATTTAGGGAGACTTTTGTTTTACATGGCTGATAAAGTAACTTCTGTCTCATTGTTAAATATTGAAGAAACTAAAAAAAATGCAAAAGTCCCGGATCACAAAATCAGATTGATTTATCATGGATTTGAAGACGTAGTTGATAATTCAAAAATCAATTTCACTAAAGAAAAACTTGTTTTGACAGTGGGATATATTGATATGTGCACAATCTATCGTAAAGGATTTCTTACATTCATAAAAATTTCAAAATTACTTCCTGATATACCGTTTATAATTATTGGCAGCGGTAGCGATGAAGCTTTGGATATCCTTAAAAAAAATGCGGGTAAGAATATAATATTTACCGGATTTGTCAGCAAAGAAGAACTGCACTCAAATTTTTTGAAAGCAAAAATTTATTTACAACCTTCGATTCATGAAGCATTTGGATGTTCTGTTGCCGAAGCTATGCTATACAATTGTATCCCTGTAGTTTCAGATAAAGGAGCTTTATCAGAAGTAATAGGAGAATCAGGTATTTGTCTGGATGTTAATAATATCGAAGAATCCGCATATATCATAAGAAAGATTCTAAATGACAATATTAAATTTCAAGTAGAACCAAGAAAAAGAGTTTTATCAAAATTCCCGATATCTAAACGTCATGATTTATTATTAAACTTAATAGATGAAGTTTGCATAGAACAAAATAATGGAAATTAATATAATTTAAATTGGAGAAATAATTATATTTTAAGAAAATTTTAATTTTAGCACCCCATACAAATGTAAAGGAACTTGAAAAAAATGAATAATTGTGTTGTTTCTATTATTATCCCTTGTCGTAATGAAGAAAGATTTATCAATAAATGTCTTGATTCTATCATTGCAAATGATTATTCCAAAGATAGATTTGAAATTTTAGTTATAGATGGAATGAGTAATGATAAAACAAGAGAGATTATTAAAGAGTATTCTAATAAATACTCAAATATTAAACTGTTAGATAACCCCAAAAAGGTTACTCCTATCAGTATGAATATAGGAATTAAAGCATCCAGGGGTGATTATATATTAATTTTAAGCAGTCATTCAAAGATAGATGAAAAATTCATTAAATTAAATGTGAATTTTATAATTGAAAAAAATGTCGATTGTGTTGGAGGTATTATTATAACATTGCCAGCAAATGAAACTGTTCTTGCTAATTCAATAGCATTAGCACTTTCAAATGCTTTTGGTGTTGGTAATGCTTATTTTAGGATAGGTACAAATGAAATAAAATATGTAGATACTGTTCCTTTTGGTTGTTATAAAAAAGATGTATTTACAAGAATCGGTTATTTTGATGAAGAATTAATTAGAAATCAGGATGATGAGTTTAATTTAAGACTTTTAAAAAATAAAGGTAAAATACTTTTAGTCCCAAAAATAATTTCTTATTATTATGCAAGAGATTCTTTGTCAAAACTTTGGAAAATGTATTTTCAATATGGTTATTTTAAACCTATTGTAGCAAAAAAAGTAAAAGGAATCTTAACTTTGCGACAGCTTATACCTGCTATTTTTGTTAGCAGTTTAATTTTTTTTAGTATATTGTCAGTTATATCCGAATTATTTTTATTGATATTACTTTTTATTTTATCAAGCTATTTAATTGCAAATTTAGGATTTTCTCTGTCAATATCCCTAAAAAAGGGATTAAAATTTTTATTTTCATTACCTTTAATTTTTTTAATAATTCATTTTAGTTATGGAATCGGTTACCTAAAAAGCTTATGTGATTTTTTTATATTAAAAAGATATAAAATAAATGAACTACATGATGTCCCTTTAACGAGATAAAAGATATTAAGCATTTTGATAAGGTGTTGATAAAAGATCAATCCCAAATGCTATAGCTTTAAACATATAAACTTTAATCCTTAATCACTTTTATTCAACATAAATTTACTAAATTCTATGATTTAAAAATCAATATTTAATAAAAAAAGGAGAAATATGGGAATCCCATTTCATAAAACATATATTACTGACGAAGAAATAAACGAAGTTGTCGATTCTATTAAATCAGGCTGGATTACAATGGGGCCAAAAACAGTAAAATTCGAAGAAGAGTTTAAAAACTATGTAGGAACAAAACATTCTATTGCTGTGAATTCCTGTACTGCTGCATTACATCTTGCTTTGAAAGCTATTAATCTTAAGCAAGAAGATGAAGTTATTATTCCAAACATGACTTTTACAGCTACAGGTGAAGTTGTATGTTATTTTAATGCAAAACCAGTAATTATTGATATTGATAAAGACACACATAATATGGATGTATCAAAAATCGAAAAAGCTATAACTAAAAAAACCAGAGCTATAATCCCTGTTCATTACGCAGGGCAGCCTTGTGATATGGATGAAATATTAAATATTGCTAAAAAATACAATTTAAATGTAATTGAAGATGCAGCTCATTCCCTTCCAGCCTGGTATAAAAATAAAAAAATTGGAACAATTGGTGATATGACATGTTTTAGCTTTTATGCTACTAAAACACTTGCTACAGGTGAAGGTGGAATGATAACAACAGAAAATAATGAATGGGCTGAAAATATGAAAATGATGAGATTGCATGGAATATCAAAAGATGCATGGAAAAGATATACAGGTGAAGGTTCATGGTACTATGAAGTTGTCGAAGCCGGATATAAATATAATTTAACAGATATTCAATCAGCATTGGGAGTTGCACAACTTAAAAAAGTCGAATGGATGTGGGAAAAAAGAAAAAATATCGCTGAAAAATATACAGATGCATTTAATAAATCAGAATTAATAACACCGCCTTTTGTTAAATCAAATAGAATATCAGCATGGCATTTATATGTTATTAAACTTAATTTAGAAGCATTAAGTATTGATAGAGCTAAATTTATAGAAGAAATTAAAACAAAAGGAATAGGTACAAGTGTACATTTTATACCTCTTCATAAACATCCTTTTTATAAAAACACCTTTGGATATAAATCAGAAGATTTTCCAGCATCTGAATGGATTTATGAACGAGTTATTTCTCTTCCGATTTATCCTGGAATGACGGATGAGGAAGTTAATAGAGTTATAGAGGCTGTTATGAAAGTAGCAGGAAAAAACAAAAGATAATTTTGAGTTTTGAGTTCTTGGTTTTTAGTTAACTAAGAATTCAAAACCAAAAACTCAAAACTATTATTGGGGGTACTAAAAGGAGTGGAGAAGAGTTTAGTAAAAGGAAAAAGTTATAAGTTTGCTCTTGAAATAGTTAAATTATACAGATTTCTCATTAAAGAAAACGAATATATTATTTCAAAACAATTACTAAAATCAGAAACAAGTATTGGAGCAAATATTGAAGAAGCTCTTGCAGGACAAAGTAGAGCAGATTTTTTATCAAAAATGTCTATAGCTTCCAAAGAGGCAAGAGAAACAAATTACTGGTTAAGATTACTTCGAGATAGTGAATTTATTCAAAATAAGTATATAGAAAATTTACTAATAGAATCGGAAAGTCTTATACGTATACTTACTTCTATTGTCAAAACAACCTCTATCAATAATAAACAACAAACTAATTTTAAAACTCAAAACTAAAAACTCAAAACTGATCTAAATTATGAAACGTCTATTTGATATATTTTTATCTTTTATAGGATTATTATTACTTTCACCAATATTGCTATTAATTGCAATATTAGTTAAGTTATCAAGCAAGGGTACGGTATTTTTCACTCAGATAAGAATAGGGAAAAATTTTAAACCTTTTAAATTATATAAATTTAGAAGCATGATAATCAGTGATCCAAAAGCAGGGCTTCCTATTACATCTGCTGATGATCCACGCATAACAAAAATTGGAAAAATTTTACGTAAGACTAAACTGGATGAAATACCGCAGCTATTGAATGTTCTGATTGGGGATATGAGTTTTGTTGGACCAAGACCTGAAGTTGAAAAATATATTTCATTATTTAAAAATGAATATAGAATAATTTTAAGTATAAAACCAGGTATAACAGATTATGCAGCAATCGAATTCAGCAATGAAGAACAAATTTTAAAAAAATATAGTAATCCTGAAGAAGGATATATAAAAGAAATTCTACCTAAAAAAATTGAACTTTACAAAAAATATTTAAATGACTATAGCTTTAAAGGTGATATTAAAATAATTTTTGCTACTATATATAAAATTTTAAAAAAATAAAATCTTGACAGAATAATACTCTATTGAGTAATATGACAAAATATTATTGAAAGGATTAAAAATGAAAAATAAATTTTTCTTATTAATATTTTTTATAATTTTAATTAGCATTATTAATCAAAACGTCAAAGCAGAAGAAAGTCTATCTATTTATAATATTTCAATATTTGATATATTAAATATTGAAGTATGGGGAAAAGATGATCTTAAAAGGGAAGTTACTGTAAGAAAAGATGGTTTTATAACTTATCCTCCTATTGGTGATATTCAAGCATCAGGGAAAACTACTCAAATTTTATCAAATGAAATATCACAGCTGCTGAAGGAATTTATGGATAAACCTCTTGTTATAGTATCTATTATAAAAACTAAAGGAAATAAGATTACTATTATAGGAGGAATTAATAATCCAGGGGAGTATTATATAATAAATGATATTTCTCTTTTAGAAGCAATTGGTATGAGTGGAGGATTTAGCTTGTTAGCTGAAGAAAATAAAAATATAAAAATAATTCGAAAAGATAGTTTAATTAAAATCCCGATTTCCTCACTTAAAGACATTGAAAATTTAAAAGATAATATTTTATTAAAAAATAATGATATAATTATAGTTCCTGAAAGTATAGAAAATTTTTTAGAAAAAGTTAAGAATAGACCTAATATTAATATTTTCCTGGATTTTAATAAAAAAACTAATAATTTTATGATAGATAATAGTAATAGTAATAATAATAATAATAATAATAGTGATAAACAGTGATTTTTATAATATAATTTAAGGGAGAATTATGTCGGAGCAAGATGAAATTGATTTAAGGCAATATTGGCAAATTTTAAAAAAAAATAAAAAAATTATTTTAATAATAAGTTTACTTTTTTTCATAGGGAGCTTAATTTTAAATTTTTTTTTATTACCAAAAGTATATAGTGCCTCTGGAAAAATTTTTATTGATCGAAAAAAGATGCAATTAAAAATGGAACCTCGTTTTCAGACATACTCAGAAGATGAAATAAATTACGATACTTATGTGGATTTAATAAAAAATAGTAAGTTGTTAGATACTGTTCTAAAAGAATTAAATTTAAGTATTTCCCAAAACTCACTTGCTGATATGATTTCAGTAAATAATATTCAAAATACAGGTAAAACAGATATATTACATATAATAGTAGAAGCAAACGATCCTGTTTTAGCTAAAAATATAGTTAATACTTTATTGATAAAATATGTGGATTTTTTTCAAGAATTATATACATCCAATCCTCGAGAAACTAAAAATTTTATTCAAACACAGATGAACAAAAGTAAGCAGAATCTGGAAATAGAAGAAGAAAAGTTGAAAAAATTTAATAAAGAAAATCTATTGGATTTTTTAAAGAAGCAGATTGATTTACGTTTGGATGAAATATCACGTCTTGAAAAGGAATTGGCAAGTACACGAATAGAAAGAGAAGAATTAGAGTATAAATTAAACCAATTAAAAAAAGAAGTTAAGGATAAAAATTATTATTTATCATCACCTATAATTGAATCACATCCTCTCTATCAAGAATTGCAGAGAAAACTTATTAATTTAGAAATAAAACTTGCAGAAATTAAACAAAATTTATCTGAAAAACATCCGGATTATTTGGAAACTCTTGTAACATATGAAAAAAACAAAGAAAAAATTCATGAAGTAATTAATTCTGTAATAGAAAATTACGACTATAAGTATAGTAATCTCCAGTCAAAGGAGACAAATTTAAAAGAAAATTTAAATAAAAATAAAAAAGCTCTGGTTAATCTGCAAGCTGAATTTGCAGAATTAGAGCTTACCCAAAAGAGATTACAGCGTAATCAAGAATTGGCTAGTCAGACCTATAATATGCTAGCAAATAAAATAGAGGAATTAAAAATTGAGGATAAGGTTCAACCTACTTTGATGAAGGTAATTGAATATGCTGAAAAACCTGAATCTCCTATAAAACCAAACATTATTAGAAATACAGTATTGATTTCTACTTTAGGAATTTTTTTAAGCATATTTATTTCATTCATAAAAGAATTTATAATAAATCAGTAGCAATTCGGACTTGGAAAGGAGCAAATAGATGAAAGTAATTTTACTGCAGGATATTCCCAAAATTGGGAAAAAAAATGATACAATTGAGGTAAAGGAAGGATATGCCAGGAACTATTTAATACCAAGAGGATTGGCATGGGATGCTAATAATAAAAACATTAATCTTGTGCAGGAACAACTCAAGCGGATAATGTCTAATGAGAAAAAAGAAAAACAGGAAGCTGAAGCTCTTGCAAATAGAATTAATTCTCTTAATTGTACATTATATTGTCAGGCTCATGAAGAAGATAAGCTTTTCGGATCTGTATCAGCTTTGGATATTTATAAATTTCTTCAAACACAGGGAATTAATAATATAGATAAAAAAGATATACTTCTGGAAGAACCTATAAAAAATCTGGGAGTATTTTTTGTTGATATTAAAGTCCATAAAGATGTTAAAACAACTCTTAAAGTATGGATTGTTAAAGAAGAACAAAAGACAATCCAAGATGAATAAATTAAAAAAATTGCAGGAAATATTAATCCAGATGGAGTCCGTGCTGGTTGCGTTTTCAGGTGGAGTGGATAGTACTCTGCTTTTAAAAATTGCAAAAGATACTTTAGGTGAAAATGTTTTAGCTGTAACAGCAGAATCAGAAACATACACTGCTTTAGAACTTGAAAATGCTAAAAATATTGCTGTCAGTTTAGGAGCAAAGCTCATAATAATTCATACTAATGAATTAAAAAATGAGCAGTTTGTCAATAATTCTCCTGATAGATGTTATTATTGCAAAAAAGAACTTTTTTCAAAATTAAAAGAAATTGCAAAAACTTATAAAATTAATTATGTTATAGATGGAACTAATTATGACGATATTAAAGATTATCGTCCTGGAGCTAAAGCAGGCATAGAATTTGGTATTCGCAGTCCTTTAAAAGAAACAGAATTGACAAAAAATGAAATTCGGGAATATAGTAAAAATTTTGGACTGTCAACATGGAATAAACCCAGTCAGGCTTGTTTATCCTCACGTTTTCCTTATGGTGAAAAAATTACAATTGAGAAGCTTGGTATGGTAAACAAAGCTGAAGAATTTTTATATACCAAAGGATTTAAAGAAGTACGCGTAAGATATTATAATCCGTCTTTAGCTCGTATAGAACTAGGGAAAAAAGAAATTGAACATGCTTTCAATCCTGAATTGAATACACAGATAATTGCACAATTTAAAAAAATTGGATTTAAATATATTACTGTTGATATAGAAGGTTATAGGACCGGAAGCATGAATGAAGTTTTGAACACTCACTAATCGGTCAAAGATGCTAACTCCAATGTTTTATTGACAATTGAGCATTGAGCATTGACAATTGAGCATTATAATTCAATTTATATTAATAACGTCTAATGTTTTCAAAGGATTTAAACCTCAATGCTCAATTCTCAATGCTCAATCGTCAATTGTCAATACTACTTCTTTAGACTTATGGGAATAGTAGGTCAAAGATGGACTGAAGATGGGATGCAAAAATGCCAGGTTATTTTTCGCAAACCCTAAATATCTGGAGAAAAATTGCGTTTTTCTTTATTAAAAAAAGACACTTCCTCTTGTGCTCGGCTGGGTAAATTGTTTATACAAAATCAGGAGGTTTCAACGCCTGTATTCATGCCGGTTGGGACACAGGGATCTGTAAAAACTTTGAGTTCTCATGAACTTAAAGATATTGGATATAAAATAATTTTAGGAAATGCATATCATCTCTATTTAAGGCCCGGCATTGACTTAATCAAACAGGCGGGCGGGCTGCATTCATTTATACAATGGGATAGAGGAATTTTGACTGATAGCGGTGGATTTCAAATTTTCAGTCTTAATGGATTGCAAAAGGTTACAGAAGAAGGGGTTTATTTTGCTTCCCATCTGGATGGCTCAAAGCATTTTGTCAGTCCTGAAATATCAATGCAAATACAGGAAGGGCTTGGCGCAGATATAATAATGGTATTGGATGAATGTCCATCATATCCATGTGAATATGAAATTGCCAAAGCTTCCTTAAAAGTAACACTAAATTGGGCACAGCGATGCCGCAATGCGCATATTGACGGAAAGCAGATTCTATTCGGGATTGTGCAGGGAAGTACTTATAGAGATCTGCGTGAAAAAAGTGTGGAAGCCTTAATTGAAATTGGTTTTAGCGGTTATGCTGTAGGCGGGTTAAGCGTTGGTGAAGATAAAAAAATTATGTATGAGATTCTGGATTATACAATTCCGATTTTACCCGAAAATAAACCAAGATATTTAATGGGTGTTGGCACTCCGGAAGATTTATTAGAAGCTGTCGAGCATGGGGTTGATATGTTCGACTGTATAATGCCGACAAGAATCGCGCGTAATGGAACAATATATACAAAAAAAGGGAGAATAAGCATGAAAAATGCTGAATATGCGCAAGATTTTTCCCCGCTTGATCCGGATTGCGGCTGCTATGTATGCAAAAATTATTCACGTGCATACTTGCGGCATCTATATAATGTTGGTGAAATGCTGGTATTAAGGTTAAATACGTATCATAATTTATATTTTATTTATAAACTTATGGAAAATATTCAGAAAGCAATAGAAGAAGATAGCTTTTTAACATTTAAATCGGATTTTTTAAAGGAATATAATTACTTAAATTTGGCTCGATAAATCGAGCAACTACAATGCAATCAGATATCGCTTCATGACATTATTAAAATGTCCGCAGGACACAATAATTTTGCATTTTAAATTTTGAATTTTGAATTCCGAATTGTTCGGGTTAAGGGGGTGATTTTAATGTTAGTTCGCACAGCATATGCTATGGGACAGGCTGCATCTCAGCCAGCAGCGTCTTCTGGCGGTACAGCTTCAGTTCTAATTAATTTTGTTCCATTAGTGCTTATTTTTGGAGTATTTTATTTTTTGGTTATTATGCCGCAGCAAAAAAAACATAAAAAACATGAAGAATTATTAAATAATCTAAAAAAAGGTGATAGAGTTATAACTCTTGGTGGAATTTTAGGAGTAGTTGCTGGAATTAAAGAAAATAATATTGTATCTCTAGAAATATCAAATGGAGTAAAAATTGATGTACTGAAAAACTCCGTATCTACAGTTCAAGAAGAAGAGAAAACAGAAAATAAATAATTTAATATTGTACGTGTTGAGGAAAAATCAAATGAAAAAAGATTTACTACAAGTATCGGATTTTACAGCACAGGATATTCTAAAAATATTTCATGATACTGATATTATCAAAAAAAAATTTAAAGAAGGAATAATTAATCATCCTCTTCAGGGAAAAACCCTTGGAATGATTTTTAAAAAATCCTCAACCCGTACCCGTGTTTCTTTTGAAGTGGGTATGTATCAATTAGGCGGATATTCTTTATTTTTAGATGCTAATGCAGTTCAATTAAACAGAGGTGAAACAATTGAGGATACAGCTCAAACACTTTCACGATACCTGAATGCCATAATGATCCGAACTTTTAAACATTATGAAGCAGAGGAACTGGCGCATTATGCTGCAATACCAGTAATAAATGGATTGACCGACCTTCATCATCCTTGTCAGAGCCTTACTGATTATTACACAATTAGTAAAATAAAAGGTGATTTAACAAAGATAAAACTTGGATATATTGGGGATGGAAATAATACTCTTAACTCATTAATAGAAGGAGCGGCTCTTTTAGGTGTAAAATTAAAAATTGCTACTCCAATCGGATATGAGCCGGATAAAAAAAATCTTGAGAAAGCTTTAAATAACGGCGCATCTATCACTATATCAAATGATCCAAAGGAAGCAGCAAGCAATGCTGATGTTCTTTATACTGATGTATGGACAAGTATGGGACAGGAAGAAGAGGAAAAAAAACGACGACTTGATTTTGCAGATTTTCAAATAAATGAAGAGATGGTTAAATATGCAAAATCTGATGTTATTGTAATGCATTGCCTTCCTGCTCATCGTGGTGAGGAAATTACTGATGGAATCATTAAAAAATTTAATTCTATAATTTTTGAACAAGCAGAAAATCGTTTACATGTTCAAAAAGCAATATTGGTTAATTTATTAAAGGAATCAGGGAGGAATTAATTTGTATAAAAGTAAAAAAGTTGTTTTAGCTTATTCTGGCGGATTAGACACTTCAGTTATTATTAAATGGTTAAAAGAAAAATATGATATGGAGGTTATTGCTTTTTCTGCTGATCTTGGACAGGGGGGAGAAGATTTAGCAGGGTTAAAAGAAAAAGCTCTTAAAACAGGTGCAAGTAAAGTTTATATAAAAGATTTACGCAATGAATTTGTATCTGATTTCATTTTCCCAAGCCTCTGCGCACATGCAGTTTATGAATCCAAGTACCCATTAGCAACTGCATTAGCACGTCCTTTAATTGCAAAATATTTAGTTGAAATAGCAAAAAAAGAAAACGCGGGAGCAATAGCTCATGGAAGTACTGGAAAAGGAAATGATCAAGTTCGATTTGATGTGACAACTATGGCATTAGCTCCGGAGCTCGAGATTATAACTCCTCTGCGTGATGGAGAATGGGAATTTAAATCCAGAGACGAAGAAATTGATTATGCAAAAAAACATAACATCCCAATTAAAGCGACAAAATCAAAACCTTACAGTCTTGATCGCAATCTCTGGGGAGTTAGCATCGAATGCGGTATTCTCGAAGATCCATGGATCGCACCGCCTGATGATGCTTATCAGATAACAACATCACCTATAAACGCTCCAAATTCTCCAACTATAATTGAAATATATTTTGAAAATGGATTACCAAAAAAACTTAATGGTAAAAAAATATCTGCTGTATCACTTATTGAAAGTTTAAATATTATTGGCGGTGAAAATGGCATTGGAAGAATTGATATAGTGGAAAATAGACTTGTGGGAATCAAATCAAGAGAAATTTATGAAGCTCCAGGCGCAGCCATCCTTTATACTGCGCATCGTGCTCTGGAAGAATTATGTCTTGACAGGGAAACATATCATTTTAAAGAAACTCTTGTTACCAAATATTCAGAATTAATATATTATGGATTATGGTATTCACCTTTGCGAGAAGCTTTAAATAGTTTTGTACAAAGCACACAAACTTATATATCAGGAACAGTTCGTCTTTCTTTATACAAAGGTAATTGCACAGTGCTAGGACGAAAATCAGATACTTCATTATATCATCATAAACTGGCAACGTATGATAAGGAAGATATATTCGATCATACAAAAGCGCGCGGTTTTGTTGAAATATGGGGATTGCCTTTGAAGATACATGGAATGATGCGAGGTGGAGGAAAAAATAAATAATGGACTCAATTTATAATAAATTAAACTACATAAAAACTCCAAAAGTATCAAGCATTTTCTTATAACCTAGATTCCAAGCTAAAATTAAATTTGTATCAAATTTATCTTTATTATTCTTAAGAGTTAAAATACGGTTTTGAATTTGAGGTAAGCTGTAAAATTCTTTGCAAATCCAATCGTATCCTTCTTTAAGTACTTTTGATGACATGTTTTTCGGGGTAAAAACAGGATGACCCATATTATAATATGTCCAATCATGCTCAATTATTCGGTCTTCTTTTTTCATTTTTAAAAATAATTCGGTACCAGGTAAAGGAGTAAGAATATTGAACGTAGCAAAAATCACTTTATTATCTTTTAAAAATTGAAATGTTTTTTCAAAAGCGCTGTCTGTATCAGATTCTCCACCAAAAGAAAAACTGGTATTAATTAATATTCCATGATTATGCATTGTCTGAATTATTTTTTCATATTTATCCATACTATTTTGTGTTTTATTTATTGCATCTATGCTTCCATGTGAAAGACTTTCAAATCCAACAACTAATTTTATGCAACCGCTTTCTTTCGCTAATTCAAGCAAATTATTGTCATCAAGAATGTTAATATCAGCTTGACTCCACCATTTAATATTTTTATCTTTCAACTTTTCCAAAAATTCTTTACTGCGATTTCTATCAACAAAAATATTATCATCAACAAAAAAAATTGGGGATTTTTTATTTGGAAATTTATCTATTTCATTAAGAACACAATCAATAGTTTTTTTAGCATATTGTCTTTTATATCTGGATGCTATACTACAAAATGAACAGGCATGGGGGCATCCACGAGTTGTTTGAATTGAATTAATAGTAAGATATTTTTCCTGTCTAAAAATTTCTCTTTTTGGTGTAGAAAATACTTTTAAATAACTTAAATTCGCATTATAATTTTTTTTTAGTGATTTATTACTGAAATCTTCTAAAACATTTTGCCAGACTACCTCAGCATCTCCAACTACAACAGCGTCAGCAAATTTAGAAACTTCATCCGGACAAACAGTTGCATGAGGTCCTCCCATGATTACTGTTTTATTTCGTTTACGGAATTCATTCGATATTGCATAAGCGCGTTTGCTGTTTGCAGTCATGAAACCTATTGCAAGTAAATCAAAATTTTCATCAAAATTTATATCTTCAACATTTTCATCTATTAATTTAATTTCCCAATTTTCAGGTGTTAGTCCTGCTACTGAAGCTAAACCTAATGGAGGAAGCCAAAAAGGTGTAATCCTTACTATACCAGTTTTATGGACTGTAGGGCAAATCAATAAAAGCTTTTTTGTTTTCATTAATATCTCCTAATACGAATATCGGTTTGTTGATTTTATATTTTCAATTTTCCCATCTCGGAGTTCAATTATTTTATATGCATAATTCATAACTTTGGGATCGTGAGTAGAAAATATAAATGTAGTCCCTATTTTCTTATTTAAATCAGAAATCAGTTCCATAATTCGAATCGCATTTTCACCATCAAGATTCCCAGTTGGTTCGTCTGCCAATACTATTGGCGCGTTTGTTACTAATGCTCTTGCAATGGCTACTCTTTGTCTCTGCCCACCGGATAGTTCATCAATATATCTTTTTTCAAGTCCATTAAGTCCAACCATTTCCAGTGAAGAAAATATTTTATTTTTTATATCTTTAGTTTTTTGAGATGAGAATAAAATTGGGAATTCAATATTTTCATAAACATTAAGAATAGGAAATAAATTAAAAAATTGAAAAACAAAGCTTACTTTATTTTTTCTATAAAACATTTTTTCTTTTGCGGATAATTTGTTTAATTCAATTGAATCTACATATATTTTTCCAGAAGTTGGAATATCCAGTGTACCAAGAAGATTTATTATTGTTGTCTTTCCGCTTCCTGATGGTCCAACAAGTGCAATGATTTCACCTCTCAATATTTCAAGATTTATATTGCTTAATGCTTTAACATTTACTTTTCCTAATTGGTAATTGTGTTCAATATTTTCCATTTTAATATAAGACATATGTTATCCTTTATTTTTCAAAAAAAGAATTAAAGTAAACCGACACGCTTAAGTAAAGTTCGTATCTTGTGCCGCTTAGCAGTGGGAATTCTTTTTCTCCATCACCAATAGTATGATACCCACCAATATTTAATGTAGTCTCATCCGAAATATTAATTGATGTCAAAAAGTTAATTAATGAGCTTTTGTCATTATCAATATTTTGTAAAAATCCTGCACCAAACCGATAAGACATATAATTATATCCTAATCCTGTAAATAAATAATTTTTTAGCGTTTCTCCGATTATTGGGTATGAATTTTTCAGGTATTCTTCTGGCATTTTTTTATATCCATTTTCATTTGAAAAATATTCAAGTTGAATGAATAAATTACCTTTAATAAAATCAACGGATGGGGATAATTGAATTCCATATAAATTTTTCCAATTGTTCTTAAATTCAGTGTTTTGAAATTCGCTATAAATAGTAATAGAATCAATACGTGGCATTGGAAATCTAACAAATCCAGCATTAATATTTTTTTTATTTTTTTGAAATCCACTGGTGAAAAATGTTTCAAGAGATTTATATGTTGATTTTATTGCTAATGTACCTTTGGAATCTTTTGTGTTATCTTCTTTAACTAAAATTCCTCTTATTTCGTATGAATGCGATCCTTGTTTATTGAAAAAAGAAACTCTGGAAAGTATTATTCCCTCATCGCCATTTCTTTTTTCATCATCACGATATAGAGGTGATTTTTTTGGATTAAGTATGTCCGCTGGATTCCACGCAAATCCAATTCCATCAACGATTCTATCTTTCCCCATTTCTAAAGTCAGGTATTCGTTTTGGTACGCTATATATGCTTTATTGAAAACCAGATCAAATTTATTTTTAAAATAGGAACCTTTTAATTCCATAAAACCAGTACTATTCATGGAATTAATCTTTAGATTATCAATAAAAAAAGAGTTACCATTAAATGAAGAAGTTGTATCATTTTTAAAATAATTTGTACCAATTATCCCAGCTTCAATTTTCCCATAATTATCAATAGTAATATCAGCAAACAAAACATTTACATCCAGTAAAAAAAATATAATGGGTAAAAAAAATATTTTATTCTTCATTTAAATTATCGTCCCCTGCTGAGTTCTTTCATATATGTCGGAGTAAAATATATTTCAGGAATATTTGCATTATAGGTAGCTTTTTTATAAGTTAAAATTGTATAATTTTTTGTATTTAATGATGTTGTCATCATTAGAGTTTCTGGTTTATTTTTACCATTTAAATTAGTGAAATTTTTATACAGTAATATACCCAATAGTCTTCCAGACAGTGTATAGAATTCTTGCCTATATGGTATCCCTTCATTAGCTATATAGGTTTTTACTTTTGGATATGATGGGCTTTTATTTTCTATTGAATTACTTTCAATTATATGACCATTAAGAATAGCATTGTTTAAATTGTTTTCATCAAAAGGTAATTGGATTGATTCTTTTAAATTTGGGTCAACGAATTTTGAATTATAGTCATCTAGGAGATTTAAGTTTGCTATATCAACAAAAGAAAAATCGCTTCCTAGCAATCTATCTTTTTTAGAACTTTTTAATATTTTATCAATTGTGGGGTAATATATCCAACAGTCTTCTTTATTTAACAGAAAAATAGTTCCTTTATCAATAATAGGACGTTCCACTCTTGATACAAAATTTCTTTCTTTTGCCCATATTGTCATTGTGTATTCACTTTTTTTATTCTCTCTTATTATTTCCATTTTAACAACAAAACAAGCGTCTTTTTCAATCAATAACGATTCAACGTTTTTTATAATTGATAAAATATCTTCTTGTTTAGCAAAGCATGTTGATATAGCTACAAATATTGTAATTAAAATAGTATTTAGCATTAAGATAAATTTTTTTTTGAACATGTTAATATTGTTTACCTCCTAGAGTTTAAGCTCGTTTAAAGCTTCAACGGGTTTTAATTTTAAAATTTTTATCGTAGGGAATGTGGCTGCAATAAATGCTATTACTGGAATTAATATTAATGAATAAAAAAATGAAAATAAATTTATTTTTAAATATAATCTATCAGATGCGAATGCATATTTCATTGCGTCATTTGCAGCAGGGATTCCAATTTTTGATAAGACAGAAATAGTTATTAAACCGCATAAACTACCAATTATCGCAGGGAATAAGGCAAGCAAAATTCCCTGACATGTGAATATAAAAAATATGGTTTTTTTAGCAAGACCAAGCGAACTCATGATTCCTATTTCTTTTTTGCTACTGTTAATACTAATCATCAATGTACTATAGATAAAAAGAAAAATGCATATATACATTAATATAAAAGAAAAATTTAAAATAAAGTTGTATGTTTTGTTTATAGTTTTAAAAAAACTTCCTGAAATTTCAGAACTTACAATTTTCCAATCATTGGGTACTATTTTTTTTAATCGGATGATTGTGCTGTCAATCTGGTCTTTGTCTTTAACCATTACCAAAACCGATGAAATATTATTGATTGAAAGATGCATAGCATTTTTTAAATCTGGATAATTGATATAAACTATATTGTCAGCCAAATTAGGGAATCCTTTTCCATCAAAAATAGCACCAACAATAAATCTTGCTGGAACTGGTATTCCACTATCTGACAATATAAATAAATAAGCAAAATCACCTGTTTTGAGCTTGAGTTTTGAAGCAATTTTTTTACTTATATATATGCCACTATTTTTTTTATTATTATCAAAATTTAGCAGTGTTTTAAATGAATAATTTTCTTCTTTATTAAATTCACAACCAATTATTGTAATATATTCATTCTTTTGGACATCCTCACCCATTATGTTTGCAATTAAGACAAGTCTTTTAAGTGCTGCTTTGATATTAGCTTCATGCATTATGTTATTGATGCTCCCACTGTCGATTAGCATATCATTCCATCCAACTTGAATTGGTCCTGGATTACTTTTTAAGTCTACTTGTTTTGCAATAATTGTTATATTTCCAGTATATCCATTATGCATTAGGTTTAACACCTGTTCTTCTACACCTTTGGTATATCCACCACCTAAAATAATGATAAAAGCACTAAATCCAATTGCAAACATAATAAAATAATTTCTTTTATATTTAAAAATGTTTTTTAATAATATTTGTAAAATGCGTATAGGTTTAGTCATTTTTTAATATTTCCACAGGATTAAGTTTATTGATTTTAATAATAGAATAAAGACTTACTATTTGTATGAAAACCAAAATTCCTATAAATAAATAAATAATAGAAATTACATCTATAAAAGGGACAATGTTATCAAATCCACCCATCATTATTTTTACAATTTGTGAATCAATAGGGATTCCTGTTTTACCAATAAAATTTACTATTATCCAGCCTATTATTAATCCAGGTAAAACAAAATATATAGTAAGCATTGTAAATTCACCTAAAACCAATCCACCTATTTGCCATTTGGAAAGCCCCATACTCACCATTGTTCCATATTCTTTTTTTCTTTCTATAATATTAGAAAGTATAGAATCGAATAAGAATACACCAATTATTATCATTGTTATGCTTAATACTATCCATATTGTAACAACAAAAATATTTACAATTCCAACCAACAGATTTCCATATTCTTTCCAATCCAATATTTTAAATGAATTATCATTGATTTTATTTTGTAATATATTATTTATTGTTTCAGTACTTTTATCTTTTCGATTAACTAATATTTGTGTTACATTATTTTCATTTTCATTCATAAGAAATTGTACATCTTTGAGCGATGCAATAATTATATGACCAACAAGCATTTCCGAAGTGCCTAATATTTGGTATATACCCTTTATAAAAAAATAATCAAAATTTCTTCTACCATCGGAAGTAACTGTCTCAATTGAAATAATATCCCCAACATCTATTTTCATTTTTTCAGCTATTGAAGATGTGATTAGAACTTCATTGTCGTGTAAGTTGCTATAGCTTAAATTATGTCCCTTAATAATTTTTAATTTATTTTTATATGTATTTTCAACACCGATTAAGAGCGCAATATGCTGATTATTTTTAGTATATAAAAATGCGCGCGTGCTATATTGTTTTGTTAAAATAAGATCAGAGTCGTTTATTTTTTTAGTGATAGAAGTGCAATTAAAAGATTTTATTTTTTCATACCATAAAGCATTCATTACAGAATCTTTTGAACAAATAACCGCATTCCCTAAAAAATTATTAATTGCCCCACCAAGCATTTGACGTGTCAATCCTTGACTATATCCTAAAAAAAGTATACTTATAATACTGAAAAACATAAAGGATAAGCCAAGAAGGTATGTCCTTATTTTGCGTCTCCATAAATTTTTATTACCAAATTTTAAATAGAATAATATTTTATTTTGGAACATAAATTATTTCACCTTAATTTCACTTTTCAATACAATTGTTTCTATTTTTTTATCAGCACGAGGTCCTTGATATTTCAAAAATTTTCTTTCCTGGGTACTATACCAATAATAGTATTTATATGGCCAGAACATTGAAGGTATAAATCCTTCTAATCCCATTTCGTATTTATAAGCTTCGTTTTTTCCCCCTTGAATATCAATTTGCTCTTTCCCTCTATATTTTAAATACATATTAACTATTTTGTTATCTTTGCTTTCTAAAAGTAAAAAATTAAGATTTGAAGAAGTGGTTGGAAATAAATAACTAAAAATATAAAACAATGAACCATTATTATCAAATGTATTTTTTTTATAATTAATTTCAGAATTATTATCTCCTGAAATAATTATTTTATTTGTAAAATAGTTGTATTTTACTTCGCGAATTTTCTTACCAGAAGCATTAATATATTCTACATTAGTTGGTTTTACTTTATTAATAAAAGATATTATCTGTTTATCGCTTTTTTCTCTTACAAATGTAATTTCAATATTTTCACCATCTTGCTTGATAGTCATTTCTATTTGTTTATTTATATCATTACATTCTAAATCATAGATATATTGGATTGTCTCAGCTTGCGAAATTTTTATAAGCATAATTAGTAATATCCCCACTTTTAACATATTAACAAAATCCATTTGTTTTTCCATGTATTTTGATTGTTGAGATCGCCAGTATAAAATCTTTTTCAAATGAAAAATAAAATAGTACTTTTTTAAAAAACTTTCCTATAAATTTGTAAATTTTATGTGATATAGACAAAACTATTTTCCCTGTTTTTAAATCCAAAAATAAAATTTTTATGCTGCTAAACCCAAATTTGAATCCAATCCCAATAGCTTTTAAAAAAGCTTCTTTTATTGTCCATAATAATAATGCTGCTTCATTTAAAGAGCAATTATTAATATTTTCGATAATTGATTTGATTACAATAAATTCTTTCCCAGCAAAAAAAAATTTTATTGTATTTGTGTTGAAAGAACGTTGTGCTTCAATATCTATCCCAATTAGCTCGCGTTCAGATATTCCTACAGCAAAAAAATTATTGGAATGACTGATAGATGTATGCAAAAATTTTATTTTATCTGCACATTTTATTTCAATAAATGGCTGTCCCTTTGTTAATTCCTCTGTTTTTTTTAAAATATTGACTTCATTAAAAGTATTATTGTATTTATAATTTTCATATGTTAAATTTTTAATAGTCTTTTGCACAAGCTTGGAAATATTTTGTAAATTTTCTTTAGAATCAATTTTGCATGTGGTTCCTATAATTTTACCATCTGCTTCTTTAATAATAAATTTTCCATTTAAGCTAAGTTGTTTAATTGTTGTTATTATTTTTATATCAGATGATTTCATTAAATCAAACCTCTATTTTTTTTGCTGTTATCCCATATAAATTCAGGATGTTTATTTAACATTTTATTTAATGGATTTTTAAATATCTCGGGCATACATACAAGTAAATTTCCATTAAATGTTATAAATGCATTTATTGTTTTTCCGTAAGAAAGAATCTCTTCGGTGTTTTTACGTATTACTTCATAATGAAGGATAAGCAGAGATTTATCCGTTGGTTCATAAAAACATTTTACAATCAAATTATCAGGAAAACGCGCTGGTTTACGATATTGGCATTCAGAATGTATAACAGGCACAAGGATCCCAGTCTTTTTCAATTCATCATAAGTTATTCCAAGAGCTTGCATTGCAAAATTATAGCGAGCGATTTCAAACCAGACATAGTAAACACTATTATGGACCACCCCCATTTCATCCTGTTCATTGAACCTTACATTAATTTCAACTATGTTAATATCCATTAATTCTCCTTGCTTTCAAAACTATAAGTAATTTCTCCTGTTGCTACGATAATTTTATCAACACTAACAGTTGAAGCTACTTTAAAAATATTTCCTAATGACCCTATACATTGAGAAGAAATTAACATTGTATCACCAGGTATAACTGGTTTCTTAAATTTAACTTTATCAACAGCAGCTATTACACCGTTTTGCTTTTCACCTTGCCTGGCAAAAATAAAACCACCTGCTTGCGCCATAGATTCAATTATTAAAACTCCTGGTAAAATTGGATCATCTGGAAAGTGTCCCAGGAAACATGGTTCGCTTATAGTAACATTTTTTAATGCAATACAGGATTTTCTATATTCAATTTCTAAAATTCGGTCAACCTGAACAAAAGGAAATTTTTGTCTTAGGTATTCATTTATTTCTTTTGCTAAAATCATAATCGCTCCTTTATAAATTCTTTTTTTATTTGCGCACTTGCGGCAATAGAAGATGTAAACCATGCACCTCCCCATTGCCCTGTTGTGAGTAATCGCTTTACAGAATTATTTTGCGTGAAAGGATTATTCTTTATCTCATCAGGATTAAAAGCCCATCGGTTACAAAAACCATCAGAATATCCCCATCCCTTTTCTATTTGTTCAGGTGTCTGTATTTCTATGCGTGTAATAAAATTTTCAAAATTTTCTATATGATTAGAAATGACTGAAATCATTCTATTTTTTGAAATATTATAATCTAATGTATCTCTTTTTATGGATTGCAAATTAATATCTTTTTGCAAAACAATCTGTTTTTTTTCTTTATCTGGATAAACTTTTAGAGTTGTAAAATAATTGTTATCTCCTTCATCAAGCGAATAATAATAAGCAAAACAGGGATCAAACAATTTAAAATCAAAATCTTTTTTTATATAAAGTATAATAGAAAAATGTGATATTTTTTCTTCTATTGTGTTGACAAAATTTGGTTTGTACTCATATTCATGTAAATAATTTTTATATGTCATTAATTCATCAAATGTGCTGATAATCCATTTGCATTCAATTGCTTCATGATTTTCACATTCAATATTAAAATCATTTTTACAATTTATAATTATATTTCTTGCATTTTTATTTTTATCCACTTTACTTCCAAAATCATTAATAGTTTTTTCGAATACAGTACAAATTTTTTTATATCCGCCATTTATATAATGTGAATCAAATACCTGTTTAACTAAATATCCCGCCATAACAGGAAGTGTTGTCCTCATACGTGGAAGATTTGCAAGCAGGATACTTTTAATTTTTTTATTCGTAAAAAGACTATCGACAAAATCATAATATATTATATCTTTGTGTTGAAACATTTTTTTTGATTTCGCTATATTCATAACAAATGAAGATTGTATTAGACTTATCCATTCTTCACCTAGTTTTGTCATCTCATCAAAATAAAATATAAGATTTTTATGTTCATTTGGGAATAAATTCAACATACGTTCTTTATAATTATTCCACCCAAAAGGTCTCATTAAATCAATATCCGGAGTTATTATTCTATCTATATATGCTGGTTTAAAAATGTCCAGATCTTTTCGTATATTCAGAGTATCTAACACATACCCCATAACACCATGTGCGCAATCCCAGCTATAAAATAATGGTTTCTCTTCATGATATATGTTAGAGTTTTTTTTATTATGATTAATCACTAAAGTCGAAATTCCATTTTTTGCTAATAATGCAGCAGCAGCTAAGCCATCTATACTACTTCCAATAACAACAACATCAAATTTATTCACAAAAAATTTCCCTTAGTATATAAATTCCTATTTCTTCATTTTTATAAATTTCATTCAAAAGAATTTGATTTTTATCTGGAAATTCCCATAATCCTTTTGATGTGTCTTTGGAGCTTTCAAGTAAAAGGTGCGCTATTTCCTTCCAATGGTCGCCAAGATCGCAATAAATTTTGCTTATCTGATTTAATTTTGGTTCTTTAACAATTTCTTCTGCTTTTCTTAAGAATCTTGAAAATAGTCTACGAAAATTTCCACCACCTGTTCCAACGACTTCAAGCATCATATAAGTCATATACGCATTTTGCTTAAGTAAGTCTGGAGACATAAATTTAGGCCAGGAAACAACCCTCTGGCAAAATTTTTGTAGTCCTGGTAAGCCTAAAACTTCATACCAGGGATTAAGCATTGTATGAACATTAAGCCGTATCCCTTTT
>CAYWFU010000005.1:42050-83216 GCA_964457585.1 uncultured bacterium
ATACGTCATATCGGTCAGGGAATATCCCTTTTTTTATTGCATCCTCAATGGGCATAAATTTGTCTGGAAATAAAAAAGTATAAAATAAATTATTTGGTGGAGTTTGTCCTGCTTTTGAGCCCATAGCTTGTTTTAATTCAGATATTAAAACTTTTTGCGGTTCTGCCCAAACATAATCAGATAAATATGCAATCCCGTTTTTTTCATCATAACCAATTACACTTACTCGATGCCCACCATAGCGAACATCATTAAAAAGGTTAAATCGTTTACGCATATATTCCAAATAAGATGCATCCACATTTATAAGAGCTGGTTGATTATTATCAACTAAATTTTTAACTTCTTCCCAGGCTTTATTATTATCATCGGTTGTGTACGGAATTGCCATCGCACCAATATGATAACAGATTTTATCTTCCAGATCATCGCTTCTGCCAAGCACAAAATAAAGTGGTGGATTAAAAGCTTTTCTATAGATAAAACCAAGACCTGCACCTATACCAAAGCATAATTCTTCTGAAATATTTAATCCATAATAATTTAAAATATTGCTCATCTGTAATGATGAACAATGTGAACCCATTTTATGTTTATAATTTTCTATCATTCGATTCATTGTTAGATTTCCTTAAATTATTTCTTCAAGATATTCAATTGCTTGTATTTCTTTTTGATAAATTTCTTCTATTAAAATTTTTGCTGAGATATTTTTATCAAACAATCCTTTGTCTGGTGCATTAATGCTTTCTACAATAAGTCTGGATACCAAAACCCATAGATCACGCAATTCCCAATATTTTGCTGCTGCTTGTTTTAGTTTTTCATTTTTGATTATCGCTGATGATTCATCTAGAAATTTAGCAAATAATTTTCTTAAAAAGCCGCCATCTTTACAAATTCTATCTGAAGAATTGTAAACCATATAAAGACTTCGTTGCAGTTGAAACGTGTCCATCAAATCAGGCCATTTAAAAATTTCATCTTTAAATTTTTTTAAACCATCTAATCCGAAATGATGATGGGGACTAAATTTATATGGATATTTCATTTGATGTATAGTGCGTTGGATACTATTTATTATCATGCTACTTAATGGAGGAAGTTTGGGCGGTACATAGTAAACCGACCATTCATTTTCTGGTGGAACAAAACCATCAAACACTTCACGGCATTCTCTTAATTTATCTAAAGGTATTTTGACTGGATCTTTTAGCATTGTTTCGATTATTAATACTGTTCCTTCCTGCTCGTCATATCCGATAATTATAATCACATGTCCGCCAATTTGAAAATTTATCCAGTCAATACCAGGATTTTTAGAGTTGAGCGCAGGAATTCCTAATAAGGGAATATATTTCATCATTTCAACTTCAACAACCACTGGTCTTCCATCATTGATATATTTTTTAACAGTATCCCAGGCTCCATTAGAATTTCTTGTGCGACCTGATTGACTCCATACATTTGTTAATCTGCATGCATTACGTAAAGGGAATGGGGCAAAACCTGTTGCTATATAAAATGGAAGAAAATAATCTGGAGATAAAGGACGTGTAAGGTGTCCTGCTCCATAACCAAATCCCATTGCACTTGAAATTCCAAAACACATTTCCAGTGTAAGATCATATCCATAATAATGAAGAATATCTCTGAATGAACTTATCTCACAGAGAAAATCTCCTTTTTTATGATATGCTGGAAAATCTTTTATTATTTTTTTCATAATTTTTACCTGTTTTCACCACGAAGTACACGAAAAAATTAGATAAAAATTAATTTTTTAGTGTGCTTCGTTATCTTCGTGGTTATTAATTTCTTAATTCTAGATAATAAAGTTGTTGGAAATAACAATCCTATATATAACCCATTTTATCTTGTCTATTGCGCTTGCTGCTTTTCATGAATAAATTTAGTTATTTTGTTAACATTTTCAAAAATGAACATGTCATCATCGGTAATAGTAATTCCAAATTCATTGTTTAATCCAACAACAAGTTCCAATGCATCGATAGAATCAAGTCCTAATCCTTTTTTACTTCCTTCTACTTCAGAACCTAAAAAAATTGGCGCATCAGAAATTATATTTTCAGGAGTAATTTTTAAATTAAGTCTTTCTATCATTAATTCTTTAATCCTTTTTTCAATTTGTTCACTTGATAAGTTACTCATCTTTTCCCTCCTTCCTTTTAAATAGTATTGCTAGGTAATTGTTACTCCACCATCAATCACAATTGTCTGTCCTGTGATATAATCAGCGTTTTTGCTTATTAGAAAAGATAAATTTGAAGCAATTTCTTCTGGAGTTGCAAAACGTTTTAATGGAATATTGTCTTTATATTTTTGAAGTTTAGTTTCATTTATAGATTTAAGCATTTCAGTTTCAACATATCCTAAAGCAACTGCATTAACAGTAATATTATATAGTGCAACTTCTTTAGCTAGAGATTTTGTAAATCCTATTAAAGCGGATTTTGACGTGCTGTAGTTTGTTTGACCAGGAGTACCAATCAAGCCGCTGATTGAACCAACATTTATTATTCGCCCAAATTTTGATTTCATCATTGGTTTTATAACCTCTTGAGTAAATAAAATACTACCAATAAGATTAGTTGAAATAACTTCTTTCCAATCCGATTCCTTCATCATAAAAAGCATTCCATCGCGCAATATACCAGCATTGTTAATTAAAATATCAATTTTGCCGTAGCATTCTAAAGTATCATTTACAATCCTATTTACATCTTCTATGTTTGCCACTGAACCTTTCATAGCTTTTGCTTTTCCACCCTCATTGCAAATTTCATCAACTGTCTTTTCTGCTAAAGTTGAATCAGATGAATAATTTACAATAACGTTTATTCCCTGTTTTGCAAATTGTTTGCAAATAGCTTTACCAATACCACGAGAACCGCCAGTGACAATGGCAACTAAATCAGAATCATTCATTCCTTTATCTCCCATCTATTAACTAATTCGTTTAAGGCGTTTAGCTGGATTTATTACAATTCTTTTGCCTGTTTTTCCTAAAATATCAAATGCAACATCACGACCAGATCCAATAACCGCTGAAGCGCTAAATCCAGATTCTGTCCATCCTCCGGCTAAATACAGTTTATTTATCAATGTTTTCATTTTGAATCCAATTGACAGGTTAAATCCTTTATTTGCAGTTTTTTCAAGTTCTGGTTTTGCTGCTACACCTAAAGTCGAGCCTTTATGATTAAGAGTTATTCTTTCAATTGTTTGAGGAGTGATTATATCCGCAACTTTTACATGTGATGAAATTCCAGGGAAAACTTCATCAGCTCTTTTCATTATTTTATGAAGCAAGTTTTCTTTAAATTTGTAATATTCATTCCCTTTGGATGATCCTGGACGAAAACCATCGAATTTATAATCCTTTGATACATAACTATTATGCTCACAATCATGAGGAATTAATATTGAAAATACTCCTACAGAATGCCCCTTTGGAGCCAAAGTGGAATCATTAAAAGAAGGGAAAACCATCCATAGCCAGAAATCATCAGGTAATTTTCCTGCATTTATATTTTTAAAACAATTAAGAATATCCATACTTGGATAATAAACAGTTAAATCCCCTTTTAAGTTGTAAACTGCTTTAACATCAATATCCAGGCCAATATTTAAAATGTAATAGGAAAGAGTGGGAACACATTTGCTCCATTTGTCAAGCTCATCATTCATTTCTTTTGGAAGATTATCTCTTCCTATCATTTTATCCAGTGTTAATAAAGCATCTGCATTTGAAATAACAGCTCTCTTTGCAAAAAAAGTTTCACCATTATCAAGAACAACACCCTTTGCTTCATTGTTTTCAATAATGATTTTTGTTACTGTGGAATTAGTCTGGAGTTCACCGCCCATTCTTTTAATTGCTCTAACAAAAGCATCAACAAGAACTTGAGACCCGCCAATTGGTTGATAAGAATCATATAAATATTTTGTACAATAAAGATGGTAAGCAGGATAATGCCAGCCATAATCATATAAATAGCTATCATGATAACCAAACACAAGACTACGTGCAATAGGATCTTTAACTGTATTATGCACAACACCCTCGAGTGTTTCCTTCCATAAATTTTTATATTTTACAAATCCTACTCGTGCTTCAAAGTTTTTAGGTTTGTTCATTAAATCAACCAAAGCTGTTTGGGCATCAATTAGCTGATCATAATACATACCAACATTTTTCATTTCATGGGGAACTAATTTTTGTATTTGATCTTTCATCTCAGGAATGCTTGTTGCCCATAAATCATAATCCTTAAAAAGTATATGGTCCCCACGTCTTGCTGTAACCACATCAAGTTTTTCTTCAAATTCCTCTAATATTTCTGCAATATCTTCCCATAACCACATCGCATGTATTGCAGTGTCGAATACATAGTTATTTTTAGTATAAGATTGCCCAAAACCGCCAGGTTTATTATATTGTTCAAGTACAAGTACTTTCATGCCATCTTTTGCTAATGTTGCTGCTGCGGTTAGTCCTCCAAGCCCTGACCCGATTATTATTACATCATATTTTGTTGTTTCCATACTATTATCCTTTCTATGCTTCAACTTTTTTATGAAAAGATTGAATTTTTATTGCATTGTTATGTCCTTTAATTGCTCTTTTATCTAATTCAGCTAAAGATATTTTTTCAAAATATATTTCTAAAGCAGAACGATTATCCTTTAAACTTTTGATAATGCTTTCTCCGCAAATACGACCAGATTCAATTCCATACCATATCCCATCGCCAGCTCTTCCCCAAAATCCTGCAGCTTCACCAGCAAAAAGTAAATTGTTTTGTCCTAAAGTATATTCTTTCCAGAGATCGTTAAAGAAAATTTTTTCCTCAGCAATAATTTCTCCTTTTAAATTAAATTCTTTTTTTAAAAAATCTAAATACGTATTTAAATTAATATCAATATCAAATTTATCATTACACCCAGTACCAATTATCCATGTATCATCTTTGGGAACTGCCCACCTGAAAAATGATTCATTGTTCATAAAAAGATAAAAAAATTTATTATCAAGATTTGATTTCCCTTTAAAACGATATTGTTTCCCTACTGCTTTTGTTGCTTTAGCATATTTTTCAGGAAAAACTTGTTGCAAAATTGTTGAATTACCACCATCTGCAGCGACTAGATATTTACATGAAATTTCATGCTCAATAAAATTATTTTTATACTTTATTTTTATCCTACCCTCTTTGCTTGAGATAAATTCTGTAAAATTGGCGTTAAATTTAATTTCTGCATCTGAATTTTTTGCCATCCATTGATCTAATCTCCCTCGATCAAAATTCCTATGAATATTTTTGGAATTAATAATAAGTTTACTTTGATGATACACTTTTGGCCCTTCAATTCGATTTGGATAAGCGTAAACATCAGCAGGCATAGAAGGGTAAACTCTGTTTAAAATATTTTCTCCCTCTCCTGTTACTAGCCCTGTACACAACTTTTGCCGTGGAAAACTTTCTTTTTCAAGAATAAGCGTTTTAATCCCTTCTTTTTTTAGAACCATAGCGCAAGTTGAACCTGCTGGCCCTGCTCCAACAATAACTACATCATAAAAAAAGAAACTATCCATTTATTATCTCCAAACTTTGTTATAGCTAAAAAGTATTGATATAAATTTAATTTTTGAAGCTTCCAACAGCAATAGAACAACAATTCCCTGCAAAACCAAATGAATTTGAAATTGCAATATTAATATCGCATTCTCTTGAATTGTTTGGAACAAAATCAATCTTTTCAAATCCTACAAGAGGTGTCTCAAAATTTAAAGTTGGTGGTATAAATTTATTTTTTATACTTAAAACTGTTGCAATAAATTCCACTGCACCAGCAGCGCCTAAAGTGTGCCCAACTGCGGCTTTAATTGAACTAACATATAAATTTTCAATATTTTCATTAAAAACTTTCAATATTGCTTTTGCCTCCATCTTATCGTTAAATTTAGTACCAGTTCCATGAGCGTTAATATAATTGACATCTTTTGGAGAAATTCCAGCATTTTCCAAAGCCATATATATTGACCGTGAAGCTCCTTCTCCATCAGGATCTGGTTGAGTATCATGGTAAGCGTCATTGCTTAATCCGTATCCAAGTACCTCTGCATAAATATGAGCATTACGGTTTTCCGCATGTGATAATGATTCTAAAATTACAATTCCACTTCCTTCTCCAAGTATCAATCCATCACGATTGTTATCAAAAGGTCTGCAAACATTTTTCGTAATATTCATTAATCCACTAAAACCACTAAGGCTTAATGGGCTGATAATATCAACTCCACCAGCTAACATAACGTCACAAGTATTATTTTGAATTTGGTCATATGCATATCCAAGGCTATTTGAACCAGATGCACATGCAGTATCAATTGATAATAAAGGACCTCTGAAATGATATTTTGAAGCAAGAATTGAGCCAGGAATGCAATGAGGGACAAATTTAAGCTGTTGTGTTGAAACAAAGTTTCCCATCATTTTTTCTTTTAAATAAAATTCCAAATTTTCAACACATCCAAGAGATGTAGCCATACTAATTCCAGCTCGTGATAAGTCAATTTTATCTAAATCAATTTTAGAATCTTTTAATGACTGGGCAGCTGATTCAACTATGAGATCCAGGCAATAATCATTTTCTTTTTTGTTTTTATTAAAAAGATTGTTTTCAATTATTGCCGCAGAGTTACTTCTAAATTTGCTAGCATCAAATCGATTAATATTACGAATCCCTGTTTTGTTTTTTTTCAATCCATCTAAAAATTCCGGAATATTATTTCCAATTGCGCATATAATTCCTAAACCTGTGATTACAACGCGATTTTTTTCCATTTTTTCGTCCTTTATAAATGTTAAAATCTATTTAAAAGCATGAACTGTGCTAATTTCACATCCATGCATATTGCTATTAGTAACATTAAAATTGATAGCTTACTCCACCACCATCAACTATAATAACTTGTCCTGAAATATATTTTGCTTCATCGGAAGCAAGAAAAAGCGCAGCATTACAAACTTCTTCTTTTGTCCCAAGCCGCTTAAGATTGGTTTTAAAAAGGATATCATTTATTACCTTTTCTCCAAGTGGTTTAATCATTTCTGTATCAATAAGTCCTGGAGAAATTGCATTAACTCTAACACCAAATTGGCTTATTTCCTTAGATAGTGATCTGGTAAATCCTATTACACCAGCTTTAGTAGCAGCGTAAACAGCCTGTGCTTGACCAACTGGACGAAAAGCCATGAAAGAACTAAAATTTATAATTACTCCATTTTTTTTCTTCATTAAATAAGGTAATGCTGTTTTTGTACAATTGAACAGTCCGTTTAAGTTTGTTTCAATAAGATCCTTCCAGTCATTTTGCTTCATCCCAGCAAGCATTCCAACTTTTAGAATTCCAGCATTATTAATGAGAATATCAATACTTCTAAAATGTTCATAAATTTTTTTCATCATATTAGAAACCATTAAATAATCTGAGACATCGCATTGAAAAGATAAGCTTTTACCACCTACTTCAGTAATCTCTTTTGTTAAATTTATAGCTTTATCTTTGCTATTTCGATAACAAAATGCAACATTACATCCTGCTTTAGCAAATTTCATACATAATTCATGACCGATACCTCTTGTTCCACCTGTTATTACAATTGTTTTATCGTTAAAAATCATAATTAGCACCTCGAAATTAATATTGAATTAAAGCTTCCACCATAAAATAATGAATTTGAAATAATAAACGATTGATTGTTATTTTTATTTATTGCAATAAATTCTTCATTTTCAGTTTCTAAAAGAGCAGCATATAAATTTAGAGTTGATAAAATCCCCCACGGATTTCCTATACCCTTTAATGGCTTATGTATGCGAGTTTTGTCCCAGTTAGAATTAAACATTTTTGTTAACATATTTTCTTCAATTTTTTCTATTTGACCATTTTCAGAATTCATGGAAATAATTCTAAATATATTTTCTATTGGGATATTTGCTGACTTTAAAACATTTTCTATTATTCGAGAAAAATTAGATTTTATATTTTCAGAATTATCTTCAGTTTGAATATTTCCAGAGGAGCATGATTTTATTTCAGCAAGAATTTTTGCATTACGTTTTAAAGCATGCCCTTTATCTTCTAATACAAGCACACAAGCGCCTTCGAGTGAATTGTTTACTTCGTGGATATGGCTCTCCTGCTCACCCAAAGTAAGTGAAGTATTATCTATTCCCCCAGCTAAAATAATATCTGCTTTACCTGTTTTAATAAGATCAAATGAATAATTAATAGGACAACATCCAATAAGCATTGAACTTACACCTTTTAGACCCAGCAATCTTGCAACTTTTCCAACCGCAGCGTTAGTAACTGTATTTGGAAATAAAAAAGGTGAAGCTTGCGCAGGTCCCTTTTCTAAAACATCCTTGAAATATTTATAAGTGGTTGCAAATGGACCCCATACAGTTGATAAAACTGCACCGACTCGACTTTCATTGATTTTGTCGACCATAATTTCTGAATCATCCATTGCAAGTTTAGCTGCAATAACACCATATTTGCAGTAATCATCCATGCGTCGACATGCATCAGCTCCAAAATATTCAGTTGCAATTTGGTCTAACTTTTCACTGGTTATTAAAATTTTATTAGCTTTTTTATAAATAATATCTCTTAATTCATTCTTCCCGATTGCACTAGAAATGGCAACGCCAACACCTGTTATGACAACCTGTTTTTGCCTTGTTTCATACTTATTCATTTTTTCCCTTTCAAAAATTAGCTTTTTGTATTTGAGCAATATATGAATGGCAATCATTTAATAAAAATGCTTCAGCAAATCGTATACCGGGTAATGGCATAAAACATGCTCGATAACGATTAATTGATATAGCCATATGATCGTATCTGATTAATGATATTTGACTTTTATGCTCTCTAATAGCTTTCAGTTTTAAACTCATTTGTTTAGTTATATTAACAATTATGTTCGGATTTAATGGAGACCAGATTTCATAAGCACAAACCATACAATCAGTAATATCTTCAGCAGAACAAGCGAAAAGAATATTTGTTTTTTGATGATCAGGATGTATATCATTAAATATTGGTAAATAAACAATATCCGGTCTTTTCTGTTTTAATATTTCTCCAAGTGAATTTTTATATTCATCCCACGTATTATTAGAGCTATCAATAATATTAAAATAAAAACTATCTTTAATACCTAATATCATATTTGATCTTTCCGCTTCTTCTTTTCTAATATTTAATAGTTCTTGAGAAAATGCTTTTCCGGGGATTCCTTTGCTTCCGTCAGTCATATAAATTACAGAGACCTGATCTCCAGCTTCGATATGTTTACATATAACTCCTGCGCACCCAATAATTTCATCATCCATATGAGGAGCAAGAACAACAATGTTTTTACCTTCAGGTTTTTTTATTAATTTTGGCCAATTTATTTTCTGGTCTATCATAAATTAATCCCTTTTAGCTTGAAAAAGATCGGTTTTATATAAATCACAGCACCGGTAACATATAGGGAAAAGTTTTTTATTCAAAGCAGATCTGAAATTAGAAAATTTGTCACCATTCCATATAGTGAAAAAGTCCTCTTGATTAATATTTCCTGCAACAAAATCAGGGAAAGCTGAACAAGGGATAACATCACCATTTGGCTCAATCCAGAGAGATTTTGAAATGTTTTCGCATTGATTTATACTTAATTTTGTGGGTTGTTCATAGTAATCCACAATATCTTCAAAATTTTTTAAAAAGTATGGAAAAAAACGGATATGAGAATCATTCCTTTTCCGGACGCTTAAAATATTATCTGCTAGTTTTTTAAGATTTATATTTCCTTTATCTTTTGGGAAAAAATCCGCTGAAGAAGGTTCATATCCAAAATAATTACAAAATTGTTTTTTATAGCCAAAAATTTCTTGTTCAGAATAAAACATCATAAACTGAAATTCCATATAATCAGCTTCGATGGCATTTTTAATTTCGGAAATTTCATCGAGCATTTCATAATTATATTCATTAATAACACAATTGAGTACAATCAAAGGTCGATGTTTTTTTTGTTTTTTAAGATTAATTAATCCATTAACTATTTTTTGAAAAGTTCCATTCTTTCCGCGAATTCTATCGTGAACTGGAAGAATTCCATCTATAGAAACAATCAGCATATCTAATCTGCTGTCTAATATATTTTTAATGTTTTCTTCAATAAGAATACCGTTTGAATTTACAATAGAAAACATATTTTTGGATTTAACAAACGCTATAATTTCCCATAGTTGCGGATGAAGAAAAGGCTCTCCACCCCAAAGATATACTGTGGGACGGCTGAAACCTGATATTGCTTCAATTACTTTTTTAATAGAATCGAATGAGAGATAAACTGGTGTTTTGCGCTTTTTTTGCCAGCACATTATACAATTTAAGTTACATTGATTGGTTAATGAAAAACCAATCATTCGTTTTGGATAAGGGATAAAGTCTAAATTGTTTTTATATTTTTCTAATATACGCATATTTTTAAATTACCTTGATTTTAAATTTATATAATCAAATGGATGAAAACGAAATAAGGATTCAAATGACTCAGGCTTAAAAGTAATCCCTTTGTTGCGACAATGAAATTCTTCCAGACTCATACCGCCACTTGTGAAATTTATATAATTTTTTATAAAGTTATTATCCGAATATTTATTTTGCAAATATTTTAAATTTGAAGCTGTATCGGAAAGCATTTGATTCCTGGTTTTAATAATATCAAGATGAAAATTATATATATCAGGAAGATATTCAAAAATTGCTTTTGCTGTAAATAGTCTATACCCTAACTCAATATCTTCAGGTCCCCATCGAAAAAAGTTTGTATCAAAAAGACCAACTTTTAAAAGAAGGTTTTTATTGACAGATGAATTTCCGCCTGTAAAGCAGATCCATGTAATGCTAGAAAGATTTTTTTTAAATACAGTATCAACCATATCTAAATATAAATCTTTTTTTATATAATTATTAAGCACGGGAAATATTGAATAGTAATTTGAAAAAATATTTTGTGAGACATTATTAAAATCAGAAGAATTTATTCTGTATATTCTACCAAGTATTATTTTATCATTAGAATTGCGATGCTCCCTTAAATGAAGTTCTAAGAAATTAGCTGGAATAATTAAATCATCATCTAGAAAAACAATAATTGAACCCTCAGACAGTGAAATCCCATTATTTCTTGCAATTGCCTGTCCGTAATTTTTTTGATGAGTTATTTTCAATGTGTAATCAACATTCAAGGAATCTAAAAATTCTTGAGTTCCATCACTTGAACCATCATTTATAACAATAACTTCATATTGTTCTTTAGAAAGATTCTGCTTCCCCAAACAAAATAAAATTACTTTTAATCGATCTAGTTTGTTATAAGTTGGAATAACTACTGAAATTTGAATATTATTTGTTTTTATCAAAATTATAGTCCTATATAATATTTTTATTTATTAATAAAGCAATGAACAAAAGTCGCATCCGCTATTAATTCTTTCCCAAACGCAGCTGTTGTATGAGTTTTGTAAAATCCATTAAATGATTCTTTTAGAATACTTGTAATAGAGATTGTATCTTCTGTCATATTTTTAATATTAAACTTAACATGAGGAATTGCAGCTAAAAAAACTTTCCCATGACTTTCTTTGTACGTATTTCTAAGCATTATTTCAGATAACTGTCCCATGACTTCTAACACAACAAAATTTGAGATCATATTTCTATAAATATCATTATTAGACAACTTTTTTATACCTTGAATTTTCCCTGGCTCTATGGAAATGATTCTATCAATCATACTAAATGGAAATTGTTGTTTAAGTTTTGTTATCATAATTTGTTGGCTTTTTTTAAATTATTTAAACTATTATTAAAAATATTTTTTAATTTGATTTTTTAAATTTATATAATTATAATAACAAAAAGGTTACAGATAGGTTACAGATTACAAAAAAAATTAAAAAAAAACTTATGAAGCAAAAAACAATTTCACTTGCAAAAATAGCTATTCCAAAAGTTTATAATATATTCCTCAGGAAAAGACTATTTAGTTTAATAAACTCTTATCCAGAGCGTCCAATAACATGGGTAACAGCACCTGCTGGATCTGGCAAAACTACATTAATTACAAGCTTTATTACCACTAATAAAATTCCATGTTTATGGTATCAAGTTGATGAAGGTGATAATGAAATCGCTAGTTTTTTCTACTACATGAGCGAAGCGGTGAAAGAGAATAATCCAGAGCAAAAATCTTTACCACTTTTAAGTCCTGAATATCTACCAAATCTAAACATATTTACAAAAAAGTATTTTGAAGATCTCTATGATGGGATATCTAGAAATAATAAAAAATTCACATTGGTTTTTGATAATTATCAAGACGTAACTCATGATTCTACTTTCCATAATATGATAAATATTGGCTTATCTTTATTGCCAGAAGGAATAAATGTTGTTTTTATAAGCAGATCAGAACCCCCTTCTGTATTCGCGCGTTTGTTAGCTAATGAGAAAATAAACTATATTGGATGGAATGAATTAAAATTCGATATAGATGAATTTAAAAAGATTATTTCTGATCGTGGTATTAAAAATATTACATTAGAAATAATAAAACAATTACATTTAAAAACCGATGGATGGATCGCAGGATTAATTCTTTTATTAGAAAATGAAAAAATAAAAAACACTAATTTTCAATTTCTTGATAAATTAACACACCAGGAAATTTTTAATTATTTTATGAATGAAGTTTTTAATAAAGCTGATGAAAAATTACATGATTTTTTACTCAAAACCTCATTTCTACCAAAGTTTACAGTATCAATCGCAGAAAAAATAACAAACGATAAAAGCACAAATAAAATACTTTCATTTTTATACCGAAATCATTATTTTACAGAAAAACAAAATCATATTGATCCATTTTATTGGTATCATCCACTATTCAGAGAATTCCTTTTATCCCGCACAAAGTATTTTTTTACAGAAGATGATATTGTAAAATTAAAGAAAAAGGCTGCATTGTTGTTAGAAGAAGCTGGGCAGGTAGAATATGCGGCGAGGCTTTATGAAAGTGTACAAGATTTTGATGGATTAATAAACATTATTCTAAAACATGCAATGACTTTTATTTTGCAAGGGAGAGGGAAACTTGTTGAAAATTGGATTAATACTATACCAATGGAATCGGTTGAACATAATCCATGGTTACTTTATTTGTCGGGGATTTGTCGTCAAGCATTTAATCCAAATGAAAGTATATTGCTTTTAGAAAAGGCATTCAAAATTTTTAAAGCACAAAATGATAAAATTGGTTTATTTTTATCGTGGGTTAATATAGTTGACACAATTACCCTTAGATTAGGTGATATGTATTTATTAGATGATTGTATAAATTCTATAAAAGATTTTTTATATATTGATGAATCTCTTCCATCATTTGAGATAGATTTACAGGTATCAACATGCATGTTTGCTTGCTTATTTTATAGGCACCCTGAGCATCCTGATTTAAATAAATGGATGCATCGCGCTCTTATACTTTCAGAAAAAAAATTAAATAAGGAATTCCAGATATTAACAATAATTTATGTTTCTATTTATCTTTTATGTATAGGAGATTTTCTGCACTTTGAAATAATATTAAATAAATCAAAAAAATTAATAAAAAATAATAACCTTCCACCATTTGCACTACTGAGGTTAAAATTGAATGAAGCGTATTATTTTTCTTTAGTCGGTTCTATGGACAATTGCTTATTAGCAATTTCAGATGGATTGAAAATATCACAGGATACAGGACTACATTTGTTGGATCACCAATTTTTTTGCTATGGAGCATTTATTTCAATATCCTGTAGTGATTTTCAAAAGGTTGAAGAATTTATAGAAAAAATGAATTTACTTGTTGATGAAATTGGAACTTTTGAAAAAGCTATTCATTATTTTGTACTTGCATGGTATTCATTAGTTCAAGGGAATACTTCGCGTGCATTGTTTCATCAAGAGATAGCACTCAAAATGTCTCAAGAAAGTGGTTTTATTTTTTCTTTAGCAATCAGTTATTTTAATATGGCGCAAATATTTTTTATAATGGATAAACACAAAGAGTCACTGGAATATTTAAGCAAATGCAGTCAACTTAACATAAAAATAAAGAGTAATTTAATTGAATATATGTGTCTTTTATTTGAAGCATATTTTATTTATAATAAAAATGGGATAGATTCAAAAACTCTTAAATCTATACAAAAAGCTTTTGCGTTTGGGAAGCAAAAAGAATATTACAATTTTTTAGGATTCATACCAAATATAGTAACAGAACTTTGTGTAAAAGCTCTTGATGCTGGGATTGAAGTTGAATATGTAGAAACTTTAATTAAAAAACGCAATCTTACTCCGAATTTACCACCTCAAGATATTTCAAATTGGCCATGGGATTTAAAAATATATACTTTAGGAAAATTTAAACTTGAAAAAAATGGGAAACTATTACAATTTTCTGGAAAAATACAGCAGAAACCGCTTGAAATGCTTAAAGTGCTAATAAACTTCGGGGCAAAAGATGTTTCAACTTCTCTTTTAGTTAATACTTTATGGGGAGAGGCAGATGGAGATATGGCAAATATATCATTCAAAACAACACTTCATCGTTTACGTAAATTATTAAATAATTCTGAAATGATCCAACTTAATGGAGGAAAATTAAGTTTAAATGATAAATACTGCTGGGTTGATATATGGGGGTTAGAGGATACATTTAAAAAAATTGATGTATTTTTATCGCAGAACGAGCATCCTGAAAAATATGCATTTTTAATAGATAAAATTTTTAGTTTATATAATGGACATTTTCTGGTCAATGAAGAAGATGCTGCATATTCATTCTCTCTACATGAAAAACTTAAAAATAAATTTACAAATTGTATTATTAAATTCAGCAATAATTTAGAACAAAAAAACGAGTATAGTAAATCAATTGAATATTGCAAAAAAGGTATAGAAATAGATGATACTATAGAAGAATTTTATCAGAACCTGATGTTGTGTTATTACAAGCTAGGTAAACAGGGTGATGCAATAAAAATTTATTCTCAATTAAAGAACGTATTATCGAATAAATTAAATATTTTTCCATCGGAAAAAACTGAAGAAATTTATCGTTTGTTACGAAATAAATAAGTAAGTGTTAGCTACTGTAAAATATTATAAAAATTGTAAAATGGGTACTGTAAAATGTAAAATATTTATATACAATATCTTGGAGATTTACTTCTCCTGTTTCACCTGTGTTAAATTTTAGAAATACCCGAAAGTCTCTAATATGCCTTGCTTCTAAAATTGAAATACATTCCATAATTTATTCCTAATTACACTGCTTTCCTTAATAATCTTTCCTCTTCTTCATGTTTTCTTAGTGGCTTATCAATGAATATTCTTTTAAGATGATGTATATTTTCTGGTGGCAAAATATTTAAAATATCCCATCCTTTTTCGATTGCATCAAAAATACTTATATGCTCTTTTTTCTGATTGATAAATCGTTCTTCAAAGGTCTTAGCCAACTCTAGATATTTTCTATCTAATAGAGAAAGTGATTCTTCGCCAACAATAGATACCATTCTTTGCAAATCTTTTCCATGAGCATAAGCTCCATATAACTGCTCAACCAGCTCCTGATGATCTTCACGGGTTTTTTTAATAACAGATTTGATATTCATTATACGCGGCGGAGTAGGAAGAATATCTATTGGCGGATATATTCCTTTGCTAAATAGCTGTCTGCTTAAAACTAACTGGACATCCGTAGTATAAGCTGTAAGATCTGGAATAGGATGAGTAATATCATCATCTGGCATTGTTAAAATAATAAGTTGTGTAATAGAACCTTTTTTACCTTTTATTTTCCCTGCTCGTTCATAAATAGATGCAAGGTCTGTATGCATATAACTTGGGAATCCTCTTTTACCTGGTGTTTCTTCGCGTGCGCTGGATATTTCTCTCAATGCTTCACAATAATTTGTCATATTTGTTAATATTACAAGGACATTTAAATCATGTTTAAAAGCCAGGTGTTCTGCTACTGTGAGCGCGCAACGCGGAGTTATAATTCGTTCAACTGTTGGATCGCTTGCAAGATTTAAAAATGATATCAATCTTTCGGATACTCCGCTTACAGCAAATTGATTCATAAAGAAGGATTTTTCTTGATTAGTTATACCCATTGCAGCAAATATCACTATAAAATTTTTCTCATCTTTTATTTTAGCATGTTTAATAATCTGGGCTATTATCTGATTGGCAGGTAATCCAGAGCAGGAAAAAATTGCTAATTTTTGCCCCTGTAATAATGTATTTGTCACATCAATTGATGCTATACCAGTTTCAATAAAATCAGACGAAGGTTCACGTGAAGAAGGATTTATTGGAGTACCTGTTATTTTTAACCTTTCTTCTGGAACTATTGGCGGCAGCCCGTCAATTGGGTTTCCCATACCATTTAATGTACGTCCAATAATATCCATTGAAAAATCTATATGAGGAGCTTCTCTTTTTAATCTAATTATACTTTTATCTGTATCAACACCTTCTGTCCCTTCAAATATCTGCACCATTGCTGTATCTTCATCTACTTCAAGTACCTGTCCAGTTCGTGGTATTCCTGAAGGTGGTATTAATTCTATCATTTCTCCATAAGAAACATTTGTTATATCTTCAATAAATATTAAAGGTCCTGATATTGTCTTAACTGTTCTATATTCTGAAGTAAATAATTTGGTTTTAGGTAATTTTATTCCAATATTTTTGGGTATCCCTTCAAGCAAATAAATTTTTTTTTGCTGGGCTTCATTCTTTAATCTTCGATATGATATAATTTTTTTAACTTTTTTTAATCTAAACAAATCCTCTCTTGATCGTTCTTCAAGTATCATTCGTATATGTTTAATTTCCTGTTCTAATTGTGGTATAATTATAAGCTCTAGAGCATTTACACGTCGTCTAGTCTTTAAAATTTCTTCACCCAATCTTTTCAGTCTTACTTCAACATGTGCATTATCAATTAGTATATCAATCAATCTTTCAAACTTTTCAGCAACTTCATTTATTCTGGAACTAACACCTAAAATACTATAACCCCGTTCTAAAATCGAACGACTTGCACCAATAACTCTATTAACAATAGGTAAATGTATTCCCATAACATTTGCCCCTGAAATATTAACCCCCACCATACCTTTAGTAGCTAAAGAAACAGACCGTACAGCTACCTTACCATCAACAGCATTAGCAATTGTAAGTGCATATTGCCCCTGATTGGTTATTTTGGTTAATAAAGCTTCCATTCTAATCCCTTCATTCATAGCATTTATGAACTCTACCATTAAAGCTTCCTGTTTTTGCTTTAAAAGATTCTTCCCCTGTTGAGCTAAAGCACAATTCGTCATCTTGAGTAATAAAACAGTACGTGTAGGTACAATTTGTTCCATAGTTATCCCCCCTTTATTAGTATAATGAATATTTTGTAAGGAAAAAACTTTTAAACAACCTACCACCTTCTTTCAAATGAAAGTCTTATAACTCACATTCTTTTAAAAATCTGGCAGTTGGTCGTTGTTTGTTTTTTCGTGGTAAGGCGGATTTCTAATTAATTCATCAAGCCACGGAATGAACAGCGGCCATTCTTTCTTGCAGCATTTTTGTTTTTTTCTTTTCAATAGATTTTTTTACTTTCTTTAATCGGAACAAATCTTCACGAGCACGTTCTTCAAGAGTCATTTTAATATAATTTACCTGCTGCTTAAGAGCCGGGACTACTATATGTTCCAAGGCATTAACACGCCTATTTGTTTTTTGAATTTCTTCTCCTAATCGTTTTAATCTGGTTTCAATATGAGCATTATCAATAATAACATCAATTATTTTTTCAAATTTTTCAGAAGTTTCGTTTATTCTGCTTGATACACCTGTCAAACTATAACCGCGTGTAAGTTGTGTTCTTAATGGACTGATCCCTTTTGTGACAACTGGTAAAGGAACACCCATAATCTGCGTCCCGGTAATATCTACTGAAACATTGGATTTGGTAGCAAAGCTTGCAGATTTTACTGTTACCATTCCATCAACAGATTGAGCAATAGTAAGAGCAAATTGTCCTTCAGCCATAGCCCGTTGAAGAAAACTGCTTAGGCGTAATGCATCATTAAGAACATTCATAAATTCTATCATTAATGCATCACGTTTCTGCTTTAATAAATCTTTACCTTGATTAGCAAGGTTAATTTGTGATTTTTTTAATAGTAATTCCGTACGTGTAGGGGACGCTTGTTCCATTTTATTTACCTTTTTTTAAATATTAAACCTTAGTCTGAACCTTATATTTGGCAATATGTTCTTTTTTAACCTGCTTTAATTCTGCTTCTGGATAAACACTTAAAAGTTCCCAGCCAATGCCCAGTGTACGTTCAATCGTACGATCTTCCTCACTCTGCGATATAAAAAACTTTTCAAAATCATCAGCAAACTTTAAATGTTTACGGTCGAGTTCTGAAAGTGCTTCTTCTCCGACAATTGCAACTAGTCTGCGTAAATCTCGTCCCTGTGCATATGATGCATAAAGCTGGTTTGCAAGTCCTCGATGATCTTCCCTTGTTTTCCCATCACCTATACCCATATTCATCAATCTGGAAAGACATGGCAGAACATCTATCGGCGGAAAACATCCGCGTCTATGAAGTGAACGGCTCAGAACTATCTGCCCTTCAGTAATATATCCGGTTAAATCTGGAATTGGATGCGTAATATCATCATCAGGCATTGTTAAAATAATTAACTGAGTAATAGACCCTTTTTTACCTTTAACTCTTCCTGCTCTTTCATAAATTGTAGAAAGGTCTGTATACATATAACCTGGATATCCGCGTCTTCCCGGAACTTCTTCACGTGCAGTCGATACCTCACGCAATGCTTCACAATAATTGGTCATATCAGTAAGAACAACTAATACCTGCATTTCATATTTAAAGGCTAAAAATTCAGCTACAGTTAAAGCGCATCTTGGAGTAACAATACGCTCAATTGTAGGATCATCTGCTAGATTTAAGAAAAATACAACCTTCTGCAAAGCACCTGTCTGTTCAAAACTCTGCTGGAAATATGATGCTTCTCTATTTGTAATACCCATAGCGCCAAAAACTATAGCAAAGTCTTCACCGCTTTTTACTTTTGCCTGTCGTATAATCTGCGCAATTAATTCATTAGCTGGCAACCCTGAACCAGAAAATATTGGTAATTTTTGACCTCTGACTAATGTATTCAACCCATCTATTGCTGAAATTCCTGTCTGGATAAAATCTCTTGGTTCGGCTCTTGAATATGGATTAATCGGGGAACCTGCTATTTCCAATCGTGCTTCAGGGATAATTTCCGGACCGCCATCAATTGGTTTACCAAATCCATTTAAAACACGCCCCAATAGATCCCCGGAAACACCTATTTTTGCTACTTCACCCTTAAATTTAACACAACTTTTATCAACATCAATACCCTGTGTCCCTTCAAATACCTGCACACAGGCTATTTCTTCAGAAACTTCCAGCACCTGTCCATTACGTACTGCGCCACTGGGTAATGTTATTTCAACCATTTCTCCATAAGAAATACCTTTTACACCTTCAACAAAAATCAAGGGACCTGTAACATAGTTAATAGTTCTATACTCACTAGAAACTAGAGATAGTTTAGTTGCCATATAATACTCCTCTTTCGTAAATGATTATCTTTATAATACTTCTAAAGATGTAATATTACTGGTTATTTTTTCAGTTAATTTTGTAATAGTATCAACAGCTATATCAAGCTGAATTTCTTTCATACGCGCAATTTCACTCTTTAGAGGTAATGAAAATATCTGTTGTAATGTAATTCCTCTTCCAATAGCTTCTGAAGTAGCATCATAAAAAGTAACTATTGCCTTTAGCATCCAGTATTGCTTTTGTGGAGGGCAATAAGCATCAACTTCATGAAAAGCAAACTGCTGCAGGAAGTCCTCTCTTATCATTCTTGTAACTTCCAGAATAACTTTTTCTGATTCAGGCAAAGCGTCAGGCCCAACTAATTGCACTATTTCCTGCAATTCAACTTCTTTCTGCAAAAGAAACATTGCTTTGTCTCTTAGTTCTTTCCAGTCTGTTGCAACATTATTCATATACCAGTTTTGGACTTGATTTAAATATAAAGTATAACTTTTTATCCAGTTAATAGCCGGGAAATGCCGCCTATGAGCAAGACTTGCATCCAATGCCCAAAATGCACCGGAAATTCGCAATGAATTCTGTGTCATAGGTTCAGAGAAGTCCCCGCCGGGAGGAGAAACCGCTCCAACAACAGTTATTGAGCCGGATCTTTCGCTGGCTGACGACATACATTGAACCCTGCCGCTTCTTTCATAAAAATTTGCAAGACGAGTTGCAAGATATGCTGGATAACCTTCTTCTCCAGGCATTTCTTCAAGTCGGCCTGAAACTTCACGAAGTGCTTCACCCCAGCGTGAGGTTGAATCTGCCATCATAGCAACATCATATCCCATATCTCTAAAATATTCAGCTAAAGTAATTCCTGTATATATTGATGCTTCACGAGCTGCAACAGGCATATTAGATGTATTTGCAACAAGAATTGTTCTCTGCATAAGAGGCACACCTGTTTTTGGATCTGTTAATTGCGGGAATTCAACAAGAACTTCTGTCATCTCATTTCCGCGTTCACCGCATCCAACATATACGATAATATCAGCGTCTGCCCACTTTGCCAGAGACTGCTGAGTAACAGTTTTACCGCTTCCAAATGGTCCTGGTATTATTGCATTTCCACCTTTTGCAATCGGAAAGAAAGTATCAAAAATTCTCATTCCTGTTAAAAAAGGAAAATCCGGATCCAGTTTCTTTTTAAATGGGCGGGCAATACGAACAGGCCATTTATGTTTTAATCTTACTTCATAATTATCATCAAGAACTGCTATAATATTATCAACTGTATATTCACCATCTTTTTCAAGTTTAACAATTTTGTGTAAACCTTTAACATCAGGTGGAATCATTATCTTATGTTTAAACTGCGGTGTTTCCATAACAATTCCTATTACGTCCCCTGCACTGACCTGATCACCAACTTTAACATTTGCTTTAAAGAGCCATTTCTTATTTATATCCAGGGATGGGACATCAACACCTTTTGTAATAAAATCGCCGTATTCTTTAGCGATTACCGGCAATGGACGTTGAATTCCATCATAAATAGAAGTTAGGAGCCCAGGACCTAATTCAATTACGAGAGGTTGTTCTGTACTCACGATAGGATCATTTACAACCAGCCCTGAAGTATCTTCATATACCTGAATTGTAGCTTTATCACCTTCAAGACGAATAATTTCTCCAATAAGTCCCAATTCACCAACTTTAACAACATCATACATTTTCGAGCCGGTCATTTCCTTAGCAATAACAACTGGACCTGATATTTTAGAAATTTTACCTTTTATCATTTCGAAGCCCTCTTTTTTTTATTTTGAACGCTCATTTGATAAAAATTGAGCGTTGATTTAGCTGTAATTTAATTAATTGGAAAACGAACCGCAACTTCATTGCTATAATTTGAATTCCCCATATCACTATATGCTCTTATACGATAATAATAATTTATATCTGCATTTCTACATACATCTGTAAAACTTTTTACATTTACACCTACGATTCCTATTTCTGAATATGTCCCACTATCACCAATCTTAAGCTCAATTCTGAATCCTTTCTCTGCTTCAGAATTATCTATCCAACTAATTATAGTTGCGATGCATCCATTATTTATATAAGTACCTGTAAGATTAGATGGAGCTTTGGGAATTACATATGATGTCATTACAATAGATGCTTCATTTGAGTATTCTGATTTCTCTTTAGCATAGCTATTAAATGCCCATACTGAATAATAATATATATCCTCTTCTTTTACTTTAGTATCTATATAACTTGTATAATTAGCACCTTTTTTGTCTATATCTTCATATAGCCCGCTAACACCTTTTTTTCTTCTAATAAAATAATTTGTTTCATCTTCAGAGTTATCTTCCCATGTAAGTTTTATCCAGTTCCCAACTCCCATTAAATTTGCCATAAGATTTGTTGGAGCAGCTAATGATAATCCTGAAAATTTTTGTACGCGATCATTCCACTCATCAGCCACATAAATTTTCCCTTTTGCATCAATTGCAATTCCCCATGGCCAGTAAAATTCTCCATCTCCTATACCAAAACGCCCCCAACTTGTTATAAATGTAGTATCATTTTTAAAATTCTGGACGCGATTATTTTTTGTATCCACAATATACACATTATCAGTTGCATCTACTGCTATTCCTCGTGGATAATTGAACTGTCCATTCAATGAACCCAATGTACCCCATTTAAGTACAAACTCCCCATCACCTGTAAATTTCTGTATTCGATTATTATTTGTATCTGCTACATACACATATCCTTCTTTATCAACTGCTATTCCAAATGGAAAATAAAACTCCCTATCTCCTGAACCTCTTGTCCCCCATTTCAATAAAAATGCTCCATTACTTGTGAATTTCTGCACTCGATTATTTAAAGTATCTGTAACATACACATTCCCATCTTTATCCACTGCAACACCATCAGGTTCACTAAACTCACCATTCCCATCTCCTCGACTTCCCCAACGTAAAACATCCTCTCCATCATTTGTAAATTTCCATATACGATTATTATAGCTATCTACTACATATACATAATTCCCATCTGGACTTACTGCTATACCTTCAGGATAGAAAAATCTTGCATCTGTTATTTCTATTTGTCCAGATTCAGATAATGCTAATAAGCTTTCAATAGAATCCATATTTGAAAAAATATCTTTTAAATATATATCCTGCTTTAAATAAATAGCATTATTAATTGAAGCAATATCCATGGGGTATTCTATTCCTAAAAATCCGAATCTACCCCATGCAGTTAAAAAAGTACTATCACTTTTAAACTTCTGAATACGATTATTATATCTATCAACAACATAAACATTTTCTGTATTATCTACTGCTATACCACTGGGATATCTAAATTGTCCTTCTTTTCCACCACGTGTGCCCCATTTAAGTTCATAAACATAATCTTCCTTAATTTTATTTCGACGAATAGGACGATAGGTGGATAAACGTTTCCATGTATAAAATTCTTTATTACGCCATGCCCAAAATTTTTCAAAATAAATTGGATCTGACATTTGATCAATAGCATTTATCCCAATTTTTTCTCCAGTAGTTGAATCATAAAAATATTCATAAAACAATATTATATGTTTGTTCTTTTTATCAACACTAACAAGAGCATCTCCTGGTAAAAAATTTATATTTTCAGCGCTATTAATATCACCAAGACTGGTTACATAATCATCAGTATGAGGATTATAGCTATTGCCAAAATCCCTGCTATTAATAGCATCATGTTCAAAATCTCTTGTTGTATATCTTTTTGGCAGTCTCCATGACATGCTTACAAAACCAGAACAGTCATTCCCATAATATGTATTGCCTTGTTCAGTAATTCTTATATAATTATAAAATTCTGACCAAGCCTCCTGAGGATTTTGCTGGCAATATGCTTCTCCTTGATAAATAGTTCCTGGATTAAAAGTGTACCATACAGAACCAGAATTCCAATTTCTAATAGTATTTTTTGGTGTCCATGAAAAATCAGTTATTTCACCTGCAATCCTTAATATTGTACGTCTGCTTATTGGATAAAATGAACCTGTTGGGTTCCATGCATAAGAATTTATTGCAGTAATTAGAAACACTATTATTTTTATTAACATTATTGTTTTTTTCATACTATATACTCCAGATACAAGTCAATTACCACCACCAAAGGTGGTGGCATGAAATACACCTCTAAAAGAGGTCAAATTTCAACTGCAACGATTCTTCTTCCTTTTCACGTTCTTCTTGATATTTTACATATTTTCTTATTTTTTCTTCATCCAGTCCTATCGTACTTACACAATATTCTCTACTCCAAAAATGATTACCCCAATATGGTTTCTTTTTCATGTTTGAAAAATTTTGAAATAGTTTTATTGCACTTTTACCTTTCAATATTCCCATCGCATCCGAAACTGATATTTTCGGAGGTATATTTACTATCATATGTATATGATCTTTCTGCACATTCATCTCTAATATTTCTATATTCTTCCATTCACATATGCTTCGCAATGTATTCTCTACATATTTTGCTACTTCCCCTTCTAATATCCTAAATCGATATTTTGGACACCACACTATATGATATGTACATTGATATATTGTATGCGATTGTTTCTTAAAGTTACTCATATTTTTATTTTATCATATTTTTTCCTTATGGCATAGCCTTCTGTCCATTACCACCTGCTTAGCAGGTGGTTTTTTATTTTTGAATAAATTGTGATTAAAATATATAATTAAATCATTATATAGAACCGCTTATATAAAAATTTACAATTAACCAAAAGACTCATTTTCTCATATTAATTATTCTGTTGGAACAATTTCCAATATTAGTTTATCTTCTTCTGGAAAAAACCAGTAAATAGTCCCATCTTTACCAAGGTAAAAATTTTCTAAAGTTCTAAAGTAAGATTCATATTCTGGTTGTAGAATAGTAGCTATATAATTACCATCTGCATTATATTTATGCACTTCTATTATATATTTTTTATTTTCCCTATGTTCTGTTTTAAAATAAAAATTCCCTTTTATATCCTCTCCTAAAAAATCTATATATACACCTTTTTTTTTGGGAGTTGCAATACGTTTATATATTTGTCCATCTTTTTCGATAATTTCTAAATCTAATCCTCCTGTTTCTTGTAATTTAATATATTTATACCTCCTACCACTTAAAGTTAATTCTTCTTTTGGGAATGGATTTTTCCGTTCTTCATAAGTTGGAGAATTAAGTATTCCATTTTCAGTTTTACCAATTAGAAAATATCCACATTTTTTTGCTAAATCACATGCTTTAGTATAAATTTTATTATTATGAAGTAATAAATAATGTGGATAAGCATCCCAACGATAGCAAGTAGAACAGTTATTCCAATCTACATCTATTGATTTAATAATATTCCCTTTTTTGTCATATTGATAGAGTTTATCTATATGAGTTGGTTGAGGATCATAAGTATAAATAAATCCTGCACTATCTACAACAAAATCATTTCCTCTTTTTATATTAATACTGGATACATATTCACCTTTAGGAGAAAATATCTGAAATCTTTTGTTTACACCATCATCAATATATATATATCCATTATCATCAATAGTAAATGACCCGGGGCCCCCACCCAATGCTCCATCACCAGAAGAATAAGCAACTCCAACATTCTCTTTCTCTTTCCCATAAGCAATCTCTTTTGTAATTTTTTTAGATTTTAATCTTTCTTGTGTCCTGCTTAATGCACTGACTTCTTTTAATATATATTTCTCTTTATTTGTTGAATCCCATGAAAACACAAATACGTAATTCTCACCTAATATTGTTTTAATTGCTTTATCTATTTCAAAATTTTCAAATCGTATTGTTACTTTTTTCCCAACAAGTCCTTCAGTAATTGATATTTTTACTCTGCTTTTCTTTTCAATCTCTTTTAATATTTCTGAAATTTCTGCATTTTTTAAATCAACATTTACAAAATTATTTTCTATTTCAATTTTGAAAATTTTATCTGCTGGTTTTTCCTGTGCTGAAATATTAAATAAACTTAAAATGGATAATAAAAGAAAAGTAATAATATATAATACTTTTATTTTACAGAAATTATTTTTTTTCATTTTTATAATTCCGCATATAACTAAAGTTAGGCTGCCTTCGGCAGCAGCTTAAGTTACAAAGTGAAAGAGTTTTTTGGTTTTCTTTTAAACTTTGTGCCTTTGCTACTTTGTACCTTTGTTACTAATTAGTTTTTCAATTTCCTATACTTTAAATTAAGCTCGATAAATCGAGCAACTACAAATAATTGATATGCTTTAGAAACGCAAAATTTTGCGTCTCTACAAATTATTTTTTCCCTAAAGTTATATCAAACCCAATTGCCTTGCGAATTAACCTTGCCAGATAACCGCGCCGAGCATCTCCAGTAGTTTCTGCTAATGTTTCTTTTACAGGCAGTGCTACAACAATTGGACGATAAACACTGTCTATTTTTTCCTGTGTTCGCTGGTCAATAGATGCAATAAAGCTTTCATTTAAACCAATAATCCCAATAGTGTCATCATTCAATAAAGATACAAGTATTTTTTTTGCTTCTTCTCCATTTTTAGCTTCAAATCCTTCTATCCCGGCAAGTCTAAAACCATATACTGTATCTTTATCAGAAATAACAACTACTTTATACAATTTACTCTCCTTAGGTATAAGTGTCAGAGAGTCAGAGTGTCAAGGAGTCAGAGCAAAAGAATTTTGAGATTTTATTCTGACACTCTGACACTCTGACACTTTGACTCTCTGACACTATCATACCATCTCCTTAAATCACTTATAACAATACCAATTCTTCTCTGATTTTTCGATCAGGCATACCTATGGCTTTACACCTTACTACAATTCTTAAATTTACAATTTCATTATATTTTTTTAGAATATATCCGATTGGGATACCAATACACAATTGATCTATTCTATATGTATTAACGCCTTTAAGGGCAATCAATTCTTCTAGTTTTCTTTCCAATACAGAAAGAGTATTATATTCCAGATATCTATCCAGAACACTTTTCAATATTGGTCCAAAGGATGTATTTTCAAGATCCTTTACAACTTTTTCCACATCCAGATTTAAACACATATTAATAAAATTTTCTTCTTCTATCTCTTTACCGCCAGGGATATAAAAATCTTTAATTCTAAGCCTTCTAATTTCTGCTTCAATTTTCGTTTTTTCTTCTTCAGCGGTTATTTCTGCATTTTTTTTAGCACTAAAAATACTTCGCTTAATTTTTTCATATGATTGCTTAATTTCTTCCATTAAATTTTTGAGATTATCTTCTTTTTGAACTTTTTTCTTTACACCTGGTTTTTCAATAAGATATGAATTTAAATAAAGCCAAATCTTTTTAAAACTATTTTTTTCATCACTTATTCTTTCTAATAATTTTTCTCTTGATTTTTTATATTCTTCAAATTTTCTTCCAAGTATTATTTCATTATTTTTCCATAATCTTTTTAATAATATTCTTTTTGTTATTTTATTATTGATAGGTAAAAATCTATTTTCTATTTTATCTTTTGAATTTGTCTGCTCCTCACCTTCATATGGTAAAGTCACTTTATCCCACCATGCTTTTATTTTTTCTTTCAGAGTAAAAGCTTTTTCTTTTTTCAGTCTCTCTTTTTCTTCCAGTTCTTTTTCAACTCTCTTTTTTCTTACTAATTCACCAAGACTGATTTTTTGCAGACGAATTATTGTTGTAACATTAGTTGCATCTATTTCAAAAGCAAATAGTTCCCTGACTATTTTACTGTTTAAATCAAAACCTTTGATTTTTTTAAATGCATTGGTATAATATTCTTTTTCTAGAGCTAGTTCAAGTATTGATAAATCATTTTCTTCCATATATTCAGGATATTTCTCATTTAAAATACGCGCATAGGGAGAACCCCAGGTAGCTAAAACATTTATAACACCTTTTATATTTCTTTCATTGGTTAGCTGGGTTAAAGAGGGAATATCCAATTCCCCTGCAGGAATAAGGCTCTCAAGGATTTGCTCGGAAGGGACATTAATTTGAATACCGCGTAAAATTGTAATTATATTGTGTAAATCCCATCTTCCGAGTACAATAAGTATTAAATCCCGAGGCTCACCTCCTGTAAAATTTAGAATTTTATTAAAGGTGCGAGATAAATTTCTCTTGAGAGCCTCATCAATACCTTCTACTCCAGAGTGAGAGATAGCGCACTCCTGGATTTCTGCTTTATAAGGAGTTTTTTCAAGTAAACTCATTATGCTTGAAAAATCACTTGCTTTCAGTAAATCTTCATAGTATTCACGTCTAAGAAGCACGCTTTGCATAGCCCTTACTCGTGCATTAATATATCCATAATTTTCCTGTAGTATTTGCTCTTGTATCTCAAGCACTAAAAAGCACCTCTGTAAGTTGAGCTTTTAATACTTTCTGAGCTTTGTCAAGCCTTGACTCAAAAGTATTATGAACAGTAATTCTTTTACCGTCCACATGCAAAGTTATACCACCCATACAATTAATTTCTACTTTAACTTCATGATTTAAATTTAGTTCATTTAAAATGCTTTTTACTAAATTTTCATCTTTTTTATCCACTCCAATAACAATTTTATTGCCACGTACTTCATTTAGAGACTCCATTAATAAATTTTTAATAATTTTTTTATATGTTTCATTATTATCTCTAGATTTTTTTAGATGATTTTCAACTTCACTATAAACACGTGAAGCATATTCTTCTTTTGCTTTAATTATTTTACGCTTTCGTTCAAGTTCAATTTCAACTTGAATTCTAGCGCGTTCACTGCGTAAAACCAGATTCATTTTATCAATATGATTCTGAACAACTTTTTTGCTTTCTTCTTCAGCTTCGCCAATAACTCTAGTTGCTTCATTTTTAGCTTTATCAATAAGTTCGGCACTCTGTCGTTCAGATTCTTCATCTAGAGTCTCAAAAATTTTTTCCAATGACATAATTCTATTCTCCCAAGATTTAATGAATAAAAAAAATTTACTTATAAGTTTACAAATAAAATTGCATTAAAAAAAACTATTTTACAAAGAATAAAATCATTGCTCCAACAACAAATCCTAAAACAACCATTGTTTCAGGAATAGCAACAAGAATAAATACGGTACCAGCAACTTCTGGTTTTTCTGCCATTGCACCGCATCCAGCCTGTCCTATTTTAGCCTGAGTATAACCTGTCATAAAAGCTGTGAAACCAATTGATAATACTGCACCTGCTACAACTGCTGCAGATTGCCATACTTTATCCATACCTGTTAAAACTACTTCTGCTGCTTTTGCTTCATCTGCCATTTTATTCACCCCCAGTCTTCTTAAATGGTTTATATTCACTCTCTGCTGGTTCAAAAAATTTAGTAAAACATTCAACAAGATGTAAACGCAAAGTGTGTATTGATGGACTAAATGCACTAACTACAATATTTATAGCATGAAGGAAGGCCGCCAGAAAAAAACCTATCATCATCATTGCTGTACCGCCCATTCCCCCAATTTCAGCTCCGAGTTTATTTGCAACAACTCCAAGAATAACTCCAGCCAGACCAATTGCCATAATACGTGCATAAGAAAATGTATTGCTCAACATACCAAAAATTTCTATAACTCCTTTTATTCCTCCGCCCATAGCTGTCATTATAACTCCAATAAATAAAACTATTCCTCCCAGCATTTTAAAGAAACCAATCCATATGCCAAGTACCATTAAAAAAGGACCTACCACTAGAACACCCAGCATTCCTGCTTTTTCCATAACATGTTTATTTTGATGTTCTCTTAACCCATTTATCACTCCGAATCCCAAACCAAATCCAATATGTATCATTCCCATTACAACAGACATAACAAGCAAAGGCATTACTAACTCCATTCTATTAAAAAATGGCGGTAATGGTAAATGGTAATGATGGAATATCTTTTCTAATAGATCACCAAAAAATTCAAAAAACAAAACTCCCCAGATTATTGCACCAATAGCTGCAAGCTTTAAAACACCGGCAAAAACACCAAAAATATCATCACCCTTAGAAGCTTTTTTAAATGCTTTTGCTATTAACAAAATCACCAGCCCATACCCGATATCCCCTACCATCATACCAAATATAATAGGAAAAAATATTGCCATAAATGGTGTAGGGTCTACTCCGCCGTATTTAGGTAACTTAACAAAGCTATAAAAAAATTCAAAAGGTTTTGCCCATGGAGGATTAGAAAGCGCAACAGGTGCTTTTTCCATTTCATGGTGTGATACTTCTAATTGTATTAAAGCTATTTTTCCAAAAAATTCAGCAAGAAGAGCTTTTTTGCTTCGGTCTATCTCTTTTTCTGGCATCCAACCGGTAATAACAAAAGTATACCCAGTTGTCCCAAACTGAGGAATCATATTAATCTCTTCAGTTCTATCTTTAAGAATATCACGCACAGCAAATATCCGATGATGCCAATTGGATGAAAGCGCTTCTAATTCTTCTAATACTTTTGCAAGCTCCTGCGGCATTGTTTTTTTATTTTCACGGATTGTATCTAAAGCATTATCAAAAGGTTTAGATGCTAATTCATTTGGCAATTTTATCTCATTAACATTTTCTAATGAAAGAAAATCATGAACTGTTCTTGCATAATTTTTATTATATATAATTATAACTGCAATATTATTTTCATCTACTTCTGCAGAAACTAAATCACATTGGTCTTTACATAAACGTTTCAACTCTTCTTTTAGTTCATCTATACCTGCTTTGTTCTGTTTATCAACCAGAAGAGCCATTGATTCAAAACCTTCAAGAGTGCAAATTTGTTTTGCCAGAGGTTGTATTTTTTCTAGAATAGGCTCATATTTCGCATACAGAGAAAGTTGTGCTTCTAAAGCATTTTTCTTCTCATACAATTCAGCGGCTTTTGTTTCTAACCCGCCGACAATTTGATCGACTTCAGATAATAATTCATCAAGAGTTTTACTCCAGACTTCTTTATAAATACCTTCTTTTTTTTCTTTACTTATTTCAGGAGCCTTACCTCTTAAAGTCGAAATAATACCATTAATTTTAAATAAGGCATTTTCAAGATTCTTTTTTCTGTCCATTTGAGAAACATCAATTTCCATTGGTTTAACAATTGATTCTTCTCCATGTTCAATAACTTCACGAGTAATATTTTCTACGTGCAAAACACCTAAATTATGCAGGTAACTGATAGCATCAAGGAAAAGACTTTTAGGTCCAACTATTTGTACTTTTGCCATTATAATATGCATACTGGTCCCCCTCCATTATTGCCCATAAAATCTTTTAATTAATTCGGATTACATTTTTCATCCAGGAACAATATTTTTTAAAAGAAACTCACGGGCATGATTAATATTTTTTTCCGCTATCTTCTTCGCTTGTATGACTTCTTCATCACCAATTTTGACTGTTTCACTGCGAATTTTTTGAACTTCTTTTTCATAGTATTCTTGCGCTGTTTTTACTGCTATATCAGTTGATGCACGTCTTATATCACTTGCTTTTTTGCGTGCTTCGGCAACTATCACTTCTGCTTGTTTTTTTGATTCAAGATATCTACCGCGTAATTGTAATTCTTTTTCCTTAAGTTTTTCTAGAGGATTTTGTTTAGGAGTGGTTCCGTGATCTTGCCCTGATTTATGATCTTCTTCCCCATTTTTAGAATTTTTTTTCGACATTACCCTTACCCTCCTGATTTAAAATTCTGTTAAAATATTAACATATAAATATTAAATAATCAAATGAAAAATTACATATAAAAATAGTACTAAAGTGATAATTAAATATAAAATACTATTTTATCTCATATAAAGCATTTGTCAAGTACTTTTTTATAAAATGTTGTATTTTTTTTGTGAATGGTTAAAAAGCTTATCTGAAGTACTAAAACACCTGTATTTTTAAATCTGCCCCTTTGGATCAAAAGCATCTCTTAATCCGTCTCCAATAAGATTAAAAGCCATAACTGCAGTAAAAATAAAAACTCCGGGCACTAAAATCCATGGATGATTTGTAATTACTTCAATACTTTGCGCTGAAGTGAGCATATTTCCCCAGCTTGCTTCAGGTTCCATAATCCCCAGATTAAGTACTGATAATGCAGATTCGCCCAGAATATAACCCGGGATGCTTAATGTTGCAGAAACTATCGCATAGGACAATGTATTTGGTAAAATATGCATGGTAACAATTCGCACATCATTGGCACCAATAGATTTTGCAGCAAGACAAAACTGTTCCTCTCTTATAGAAACTACCATATTGCGAATTATTCTTGCTAATCCTCCCCAGCTAATAAAACTCAAAATAACTACAATTAAAACATATACCTGTCCGGAAGATAAAGTGGGAGGAAATACATAGCGTAATGCAAGCAGAAGATAAAAAGAAGGAAACGACATTAGTATCTCGCATAAATGCATAATTACTATATCAATTTTACCGCCAATATATCCTGAAATCCCGCCAATCATCATTCCTATGCTAAATGTTAAAAATATACCAATAAGCCCAATGGATAATGAAACACGGCTTCCATATAATATACGTGTAAATACATCCCGCCCGGATATATCTGTCCCAAATAAATAAATTCCTGCCGGAGCTTCTACTCCAAAAAGATGCAAACCTGTTTCAAATAAACCAAGTACTTTATGAATTTCACCTTTTGTAAAAAAATTAATATAATATTTTTTTTCATAAACAGGTTCATATCTTTTTTCAAATGTTTCAACATTGATTATCAACCTTGAGTTATATATGTATGGTTTAAAGGAAAACTTTCCGGATTCATCTTTAAAATATAAATGTGTTGGAGGATGATATTGCCTGGAGCGATTTTCAGTATCATAATTATAAGGAGCGATAAAATCTGCAAAAATTGAGCAAAGGTATAAAAAAAATAAAATAATCCCGCCAATCCATGCAAGTTTATGCTTTTTTAATTTTGATAATATTCTATTTGAATTTTTTGTTTCAAGTACTATTTCCATTTTACCTCTTTAGTTTGATTCTCGGTAATGTCAAAAATTAACCACAGAGAACACAGAGAAACTTTTAAATAGTAATGAGTTAGAGAACTTTTTATGTTCTCCCCCCTCTGTGTACTCTAAATTATTAATCTTTTTATACCATTTTTTAGCATTTCCACATTAAAATTAATTAGCAATCTAACTCTTTTATCCATTGCTCTTAAAGATGAGAACACAGAAAAATTCTTAATTTTTCTCTGTGTTCTCTGTGGTTCATTTTTTTATCTCCTTTTATGATTCTCTGCGCCGCGGATCAACAATAACATGAAGTATATCAGCTATCAAATTGCCTAAAAGCAGTAAAAAACCACTGATTACTAAACTACCCATTACTAAAAATTGGTCTTTAGTCATAACAGCTTCCAGCATTAACCGTCCCAAGCCGGGCCATGCAGTTATAATTTCTATTAATGCTGCACCACCAATAAATTCAGGTATTGTATATCCAAAAATTGTAATTAATGGATTTACTGCGTTGCGTAAAGCATGTTTGAAAATAACAGAGAATTCTGTCAATCCTTTAGCTCTTGCAGTAGTTATAAATGGTGCCCGTAAAATATCGAGCATACTGCTTCTCATGATACGCAAAAGGCCTGCAATATCACTTAATATTAGTACCGTAACTGGTATTACCATATGTTTAGCATAGTCTAATATTTTTTCCCATTTACTTAATGACTCAAAATCAATGCTTGTTACGCCGCCAATAGGCAAAATCCCTGTTCTGGCGACGAAAAACATAAAAAGAAATGCCATAAAAAATCCCGGCGTTGAAATACCGGCAAAAGAAAAAAAAGAAAAAAATTTATCTACCCATGAATATTGTTTTAAAGCGCAATATATCCCCAATGGTATAGCTATTAACCATGATAAAATAATGGAGGTTGCAGCAAGAATAAAAGTATTGAATAATCGCTGGGAAATTAGAGTGCTTACCGGAACATGATATGTAAAGGATTCACCGAAATTAAAATGAATCAAATTCCATACCCATTTAAAATATTGAATAAGCCAATGTTGATTTAAACCAAATTGAGTACGCATACGATTTAATGTTTCAGGTGAAATCTGAGGATTCATTTCTAAACGGGAAAAAAAATCTCCCGGCGCCAGCTGTATGATGAAAAATGATAAAAAAGTAATACCAAAAAGCATTGGTATCATACGCAATAATCGTTTAATAATAAAATCTCTCATTGAATTTCCTTTTTACTGATTATACCATGTAACTTTTATTTCTTTCAATGAGAATGTTTATTACTAAGCATTTCAAGCGGTTTCTGCTGAATTTTCCCTGAGAATTGAATTGGTTTTCCATCTTTTTCGAGTTTAAATTGTCCAAGAGTATATATTTTTAATTCCCATGGCCAATTTTCAATTTCGTGAGGTGAAGTATCAGGAAAAAGACCGCGTTTTCTGATCAGCTCTTTTACGTATTCAACTTCTATACCTGATTCAAGAGCTTTAACGCAAAGCTCTGTAAATATGATTGGACAAAAACCGATAAAATTATGGTGATACATCTCATCATAGGGGATATTATTATTAATAGTTAACAGCATTTTATTTATAAATTCTTCAGCCTTTAATAAATCTTTGCAGCTTATTGCACACATTGCAGCGCTGGAAAGCAAATGATTATCCCATATATTAAATCCTGCATCCTGAGATATCTTTAATCCATCTGTAAAAGAATTAATACAATTAGTATATGAACTTATATATGCGAAATATGCAGTTTCTAATACTTTTATATAACTTAATTCGAATGGTGAAAGAACATAATTTTTTGCTAATTTTCGTAACTTATTCAAAGTTACATCAGCATGATAAAATTCACCTGTCCATACATAATATGTTGTCATATAAAGGTTAAAATATAGATTAAGATTTTTATTTGAACTTTTTTGTGAAAGTGAATGAGATCTTTCTATCCAGTAATTAAATTCAGGATGATGTGGTTTTCTGAAAAGTAAAAAAAGAATATGTTTAATGATACTTGGGTATCTAATTCAAGTGGAATACCAGTATTGTCTTCTTTTAAAAGCTTCTCAATGAGCAGAAAATAATTATCTAATATTGCAAGATTGCTCATCCCCATAATCACTGACTGTTTTTGCATGTAATTGTTTTATTGTTTCAATCTGCTTATAAATATAGCATTTACATTTACAGGTAATATTGATAACCCTGTATTAATAATATCATGAAATGCCGAGTTCTGAGGTACATCCTGATAATTATCAAAAACCAGAAAAAACTTTTTATTGTTTTTTGATACATGTTTGCTCATACGATTGTAAAGTTCCTCAAAATATTTTTTTGTGAATACAGGCACATTTGGCAGATATTCAGGAGTTAAAAGAGGTAAAGGTTTTTGTTTAATTGAAATGCTTTTTGCAGCTTCACTCATATAATAAAAAAAGTTAGCAATTTCATTATCAGTTTCATCAGCCTGATACCAGATACAGGGGATATTATTGGATGAAATATAACTTGTTATTAATGTAGTTTTACCTGAACCGGCAGGCGACGATATCCATGTAATAGGGCGTTCAGGCTGAGCACTAATTAAATTAAATAATCTTTCCCTGAAAAAAAAATATTAGAAACTCTAGGAATTGTTATTTTTGCTGATGAAATTATTTTTTGCTTCATAATTACCCGGGAAATTTTAATTTAAAAATCCATAACTGATTTGTAACATTTTGTTTACTATAATTCATTTAATTGTAAAAATCAATTTAAAAAATCATTTTTTCCCCGAATCTGTAACCGATCTGTAACTTTACCTTTGTTATAATGTTCCCAAAATTAATAATTTAAAGCATAGGAATTTGAAAGCGCCCAATGAATTGGGCAACTACAACATATTGTAATGTAGTTGCTCGATTTATCGAGCTTAATTTAATGTATAAAAAATTGAAAACATATCAGGCTGAAGACTGAAGGCTGAAGAAAAATATTAATTGGTTAGAATCTATTCTTCAGCCTAAAATCTTCAGCCTTCAGCCTAAAGTTGCGAGCGAAGCGAGCTTAACTTAAATGGTATGAATTTAAAAGTTTAAAAATAAAACCAGATTCCCGCCAAAAGATTGTGGGAATGACACTGCTTTTTGGTGTCATCCCCGGCATGTTTTATCGGGGATATGGGTTACAACAAAAAACTAATCTATTAAAAAAAGGAGGAGCGGAAATAAAATGAAATATCTTATAATATTTGAAAAAACAAAAACAGGTTATTCTGCATTTTCTCCGGATTTATTAGACTGCGTGGCTATCGGAACAACTAAAGAAGAAGTTGAAAAAAAAATGAGAGAGGCTATTTTAATTCATATTGATAGTATGCATCAAGAGGGGTTAGAAATCCCTCAATGTAATAGTTTTGCTAAATATTTAGAAGTTAACATTTAAGCTCTGTTTTTATTAAAATATTTTTTATATTATGATCAATTTTTTCAAAAAGGCTCTCCCTGATTAATTCAGATACGGATTTACTTTTAAAAAGTAAATCTATCTGGATACGGGAACTGACCGGTTACAGAAATATTTATATTTTCTTTTTAATTTTTAACAAATCCTTTTTAATTCCTTGACTTAGTAAATATTTAATATAAGCTTGATAAGGCATATCAATATTCGTACTTTTTGCTTTTATCTGGTTATATAAATATGTTGGTATACGAATAGAAATAATTTTTGTTGGAGGTTCTTTAGGTAAAACAAATCCTAAATCCTTTAATTTTAACGGTTTATTTTTGTTAATGCATGAAGTTGTATCATTTAAATCATAAATGATTTCTTCCTTAAGATTTTTTTTCATATATATTCCTTTCATTTTTTGAAGCTCTCCTTGCTGATATTATTCTAATTTTATTGTTTCTAATTATAAAAGCTATCATTAAAATATTATGGTATGCACTTTTACCATATAGAATAAATCTTTTTTCATTATCTGAATGTTTAATATCTTCAAAAATAACATGATCCGGATCATAAAATGCTGATTCGGCTTCTAGTTGCGAAATTCCATGCTTAATTTCATTTTTTTGAATATTCCATTGATCCCAATCAAAAGATAATTCACTCATGAAATAGATTATAGTTTATTGTATTTGTATTGTCAAGCATTACAGTGTATACATCAAAATTCACTAATTGACTTTCACTATTTTGTATGTTAAAATATTAAAAATTTTAATTATACTCAAACTAATCAGGTTTGCGAATTTAGAATGCTCATATGTGCTTCAGATTGGAACGATCTGATTGAGCAAAACCGCAGGTGTAATTTTAATTACATTGAGGATTTTGTGAATGAAGATCGTTTCAAGATGGAGTACAGAGGGGCGTTATAAATTCGCAAACCTGATTAATTTGAGTATAATCAGGGGGGTATAATAATGAAATTTTTTAAAAATGAAAAAGGATTTACTCTTGTAGAATTAATGATAGTAATTACTATTTTAACAATTTTAGCTGCAGTTGCTATCCCTAATTTTTTAAAAGCACGTGAAAAAGCGCGCGATGATGATTCAAAAAGTACTCTTAAAACACTAAAAACAGCTATTGATATGTATGCAGCAGAAAAAGGGAATTTTCCTGCTAACATTTCTTCTCCTGAAGAATTAAAAAAAGCACTTGGAAATGATTACTGGCCTAATAGTATATATATTGGTTTAAATTCCGGAAATATTTCCGATGCACGCACTAATTCAAATGGGACAACTTATATTATTATTTCAGTTGGAAGAGATGAAAAGCATTGCTGGCAGATAACAGAAACAGGTCAAATAACAGAAAAAAATAGTGCAAAATTGTAATAATTTACTTATTTTCAAATTCCATATGAATATCAATAGATGGAGCCTGTGATGTAATTTTTCCTATTGAGATATAATCTACTCCGCTTTTTGCTATTTTTTCGATATTGTCCAAATTTATACCTCCTGATGCTTCGGAATAACATTTACCATTAATTAACTTTACAGCTTTTTGTAATGTTCCTGCATCCATATTATCAAGCATTATTATATCTACTGGAAAATTTAGACTTTCTTTTAGCTGTTCTAAATTTTCAACTTCTATCTCAACCTTTATTTTTGAAATTTTATTTTTAAAGACCAGAGAAAGTGCTTCTTTTATCCCACTGCTGGCTTGAATATGATTATCTTTAATCAAAATCATTTCTTTTAGATTTATGCGATGATTATAACCTCCTCCCACAGTTACTGCATATTTCTCCAGATATCGCCATCCCGGCAGGGTCTTTCTCGTATCCAGTATTTTTGTCTTATAAGAAGATATTTTACAAACATATTTATTAGTAAGAGTAGCAATTCCTGATAAATGCTGTAAAAAATTCAGAGCAATTCGTTCTCCTTTTAATAAAGCTTTAGCATCCCCTTTTATTAATGCCAGAGGAGTTCCGGAAGAAAAATTATCCCCATCCTTTTTTAAACATTTAAAATAAATTTCAGGATCGATTGTTTTGAAAACCTGTTCAGTTATTTTTATACCTGCCAATACACCTTTTTCCTGAGCAATTATTCTTCCTATAGATTTTCTATTTTCAGAAATAATAAGATCAGAAGTAATATCTGAATATATAACATCCTCATAAATAGCTTCATTTATTAAATTATTTATTTGTTTCTTTAATTCAAATTTATCCATTATTTTAAATCTCTTTTAATTTTAAAATTATTAAACCACATAATATTCCGATAAAAACACCTGCCAGCACATCAATAGGATAATGTACCCCGACATAAATACGTGAAAAGCTTAAAAGAAAAACAGCTATCCAATATGAAAATTTAAAATCAGGATAATATTTAGAAGCTAAAAATGCTATACCTGCAGAATTAGCAGCATGAGATGATGGAAAAGAAAAATTACCTGATAGAACTAACTGACGTGCATTTGGAATTAAAAGAAAGGGTCTTTGACGCATAAATACATCTTTTAATAGATTGCTGGTTAGTTGATCGGTAATTAATATTAAAATCATGCTAATTAGAACAAACTCTCTCCCTTTTCTCCCGCCAGCTGAAATTAACAATAAAATAACAAGGAATAAAGGAATAAACCAGTTTGATTTTTCAGTAATATAAACAAAAAAAACATCAAAAAAATCATTCTTTAAAGTATTATTAATAAAAATAAAAATGTTTTTATCAACTTCAAATAATGTTTCCAGCAAAATTCACTCCAAAAATATTCTTTAATGTGGTTTACTTTTTTCTATAATAAATTCATAATAAAAACCATCTTCCAGCGATTGAGCTATACCTATAACCTGCGGTGATTTCAGGATATTGTTGAAAAATTGAATAGAATTTAATATTTTACCTCTTAAAGTTGAATCATTTTTATCATTATCCTGTGAAACTGAATAATTAAGATAATAGTTTATAATCTGCGGAGAAAAATATATTACAGAATTATTTTTTGAGTTTTTAATTGAATCTTGTATCCTATTTGCCATTAAAGATTTTTTTTCTTTTTTCGCTGCTACAATAATCTGTTTTATTACATTTGGCTCATTTTCAATACTCATTATTAAATTATTATCAATATTACAATACCAGGCTGTAAAATATTCCTGCTTAGCATTATATCCCATAAGTTCAGCAACATTAAAACTTAAAGGGGAGAAACTGATTTTCTCACTTTTTATAATTACATCCTTAAAATTAACACTCTTATCCGGAATAAATTTGAAATTTTGATCAGATTTGAAAAAGACTTTTAACCCGTTAAAACGATTTTTTATACCTGCTGTGATATTTTTTTCTTTAAATTCAACTATATCCACCCAGGTCATTCCCTCAGGACCGTGCACCCATGCCCATATTTCATGTGAACCAAATACTCGGGATTCCACATCGAATTGCTTTAAAAATTTTTTAAGATAAACACGTGAAGAATCAAAACGAATTATTTTTTCTAATGCATAATTATAATATTTACTGCGGGTTTCGTTATTTTCCAATGTACTCCATGCTAAAATAACATTATCATCTGGTAAATAATTAAAATTTTTAATTTTTTCAGGTGCAATTTTAGTTAGTGATGCAAGGGGTGATTGTTTAGAAAATTTTATTAAAAATTTTAATTTCTTATTTAAATCATTATAATCTCCCGCCAGATAACTAACCTGTGATAGATAAATAAAAATTTCATCCGTATTAGCATTAGATATATCTTTTATTTCCTGAGCAGTAAAACCGCCGCCACGATTTAAAACAGATTGAATTGTAATATTAACCAGCGGCTTTAAAAGAAGTTCATAATTTCGTAATAACAATTCTATATTAATATAGAATCTTAATGAAGCCTGTTCTTCTTTAATTGATTTTTCAATCTCCTCATAAACTGATATAGTTGAAAAATTTTGTATTTTACCTGAAAATGTATCAATAATTTTTTTTATTTCACTCTGATTAGAACCTAAAATTATATAATTATCAATAAAAGTAAAATAAAAAATATTTCCTTGTTTTGAATTTGGATTTTTTGCTGAAAAAATTGTATTTTGACCATAAGCAATTTTTTCTGTTTTATAAAATCTATTAATATTATTTAAAAACGCTTTTGCACTATTTACTTTTGCTAAAATAACGGGATTGGATAAGATACTTGTTGGGGAAATATATATCAAGGACAAATAGGAATCTGATTTTATTTCAAATTCATTTATTATTTTTTTTGTATAACCAGAAAAAAATGGGAATATAAATGTGGTTGAAAAACTGTAATCTTCAATAGTTTTTTTATTACTAATATTGATATAAGCAAAAGTATTTGAAGGAATAAATCTTGGAAAAGATACCTGCCGTGCAGATATATTTATAGGAGAATAAAATATTATCAAAACTATTGCTAAAAATATTGTACGTTTTAATATAATCATAATTTTTACTTTCTAATTTAATATATAGGAAATTGAATATGCCCAATAAATTGGGCAACTACAAACATATTGCATTGTAGTTGCTCGATTTATCGAGCCTAATTTAATAAGTCTATATACATACATGCTAAAAACAAATTTGTCAAGAAACAATAATTATTTAAAATCTAAAAAATCCTTGACAGAATGCAATGTGTTTGTTAAAGTATTGTACTCACTCAGCGAGGTTATAAATTTGGCGACGTAGCCAAGCGGCTAAGGCAGAGGTCTGCAAAACCTCTAT
>CAYWFU010000006.1:0-4021 GCA_964457585.1 uncultured bacterium
ACCTCAACCTCAACCTCAACCTCAACCTCAACCTCAACCTCAACCTCAACCTCAATCTTATCATCTACTTTATTTATATTCCACTAACTGCACTGATATATCACCAATTAACACTCCGCTTTTAATTAATACAGGTATTTTTTTTTCATCATCTGTAACCCATACATAAAATTCACCTTTATGTTCAAATAAACCTCTTGCGCCGGCAACAACAGGTTCAATTTTTATTGTTTTAAAATTTCCTGCCGGCACTTTAATGGTTTCTTTTTTTAATACTTTTATCAATAATTCAAAAACTTTTTCTCCATCAAAAACAGCAAAAGAAATTTTTTTACCAACTTCCAAAGGCAGATTTCGGAAATAATAAATTGCTGAAAACGGATCCTGTACCCATTTAGGGATTTTATATTTTCCTTTTTTTGAAGATGCTTCCTCCTTATTATAATCAAACATTATTATTTTATTTTCTTTGAAATTACCTTCGTTTAATATCTTTTCATATTTATATGGTAAAAATTTTTTTTTATCTACAATGCTCATAATTCTATCTTTAACAGGATAAAAAAAAGATACATATTTTGATGATTTTGTCTCAGTAAGTAATTTATAATATATTTCACCATTTTGTAAAGTAGTATCGGCAACATACATTATAGAATCTCCGGCATGAAGATTCATCCAGAGAATTTTATAAGTCATGCTTTCGCCAATACGTGCATCAATAGCTAAAATTTTTTCAACAGTAAGAAAAAAATATACAGAGGTTAATAAGATGAAGATAAATTTGAATTGTTTTATGGATATTATTTTCATTAATAATATCCACCAAGGATTTCGTAGTTATCCAGAATATGTTTCATATAAAAAACAACAGATTCCTCCATCCCCTTATCTTTAATAAGAAAAATATTTTGTGTGGCTGCATCTTCATCGCAGTCAAAACCAATTTTTAATTTTGCGCAAATACTGTCTGCAAATCTTACAATTGATACTAATTTTGGATTATATTTTGCCAGAGATGGATTATGATGATGTGCAATTACCTCAGTAAGGTTTGCTGGTAAACCCCATAAATGTGCCAGTTTTTCCCCAATTTCAGTATGTGTAATTTCAATAACAGCTTTTTCAGATTCAATAAATGAAATTTTTTCTTTTTCCATTTTGTTTACAATTTTATGAAAATATTTTGGAAAATACTGTGCTAAAATCATTTTACCAAAATCATGCACTAAACCTGCGGTATAAGCTGTATTTTTAAGTTTTTTATCAATTCTTTCAGCAATACTCGCGCTTAATAGCGCAGAAGCAATTGCATGCTGCCATATCATTCCTTCATATGAAGAATAATTGCGGATCCGTGAATCCGGTATACAGGGAAGCAAAGTTTCTTTTAAATTTCTAATACCTAAAAAAATACATGCTTTATCTATTGTATCAATGGCTTTAATTTCAGAATGCAAACTATTTGCAAAATTTAGAACTGCTAAAGCTAATGCCGGGTCTACAGAAATCAATTCTGAAAGGTCGGATAAGTTAATTTCCGGGTAGAAAAATAATTGCTCAATTTTATCTATCACAGGAGGTAAAGGAATCAAATGCTCAATTTTATCTAATTCATTAATCGTTTTCATTTTCATTTCCTTGTTCACTAAAAATACTAACATTCATGCAAATTGCTGTCAAGTATTTACTGATATTTTTGCAATTTAGAGTAGTTCACAGTCCGTAGTTCATAGTCCATAGTTCATAGTCTATAGTCTGTGGACTATGGACTTGAATTATTTTTTTCTTGACAGTTGCAATATATAGGACTAAAATAGTCTTATATGATATTTCAAAGGAGGTGTTGAACATGTATAAATGTGAATGTTGTTATTTATGTTAATTAATTTAAGAAAGTAGAGACGCAAAATTTTGCGTCTCTACAGCATATCAATTATTTGTAGTTGCCTGATTCATCAGGCTTAATTTAAAAAAAGGAGAATAAAATGGAAAAGTTAAATATGTTTTGTTATCAATGCTCTCAAAGTGCAAGAGAAGTTGGATGCACTGTTAAAGGTGTATGCGGAAAAGAACCAATTGTATCACGGCTTCAGGATAATCTTATGTGCGCTTTGCAGGGTATTTCAGCTTATGCTTATCATGCCCGTGAGCTTGGAGTTACAGATTTAGAAATAGATAATTTTATGAATAAAGCGATTTACAGCACTCTTACGAATGTAAATTTTGATCCCTTTAGCTTTGTTAATTTAGCTCTTGAAGCAGGGAAAATTAATTTAAAAGCAATGAAGCTTTTAAAAGATGCTCATATTAAGGCATATGGTGAGCCTGAGCCAACCAAGGTGCATACCGGTACAAAAAAAGGTCATGGAATTTTAGTTACAGGACACAGTTTAAAAGCATTGGAAGAACTGCTAAAACAAACAGAAGGTACAGGAATAATGATTTATACTCATTCAGAAATGCTGCCGGCTAATGCTTATCCGGGTTTGAAAAAATATAAGCATCTGGTTGGGAATTTAGGTAAGGCATGGCATGATCAGAAAAAGCTGTTTAGTGAATATCCTGTAGCAATACTGGCAACAACAAACTGCGTTTTAATTCCAAAGGATGAATATAAAGATAGAATATTCACAACAGGAACAACTGCCTTACCTGGAGTAAAACATATTGATAATTATGATTTTACTCCTGTTATTGAAAAAGCAAAATCCTTACCGGTTCTTGAAGAAGAACATGGAGATACTGTTTTAACAACTGGTTTTTCAAAATCAGTAGTTTTATCTCTGGCTGGTAAAATCAAAAAATTAGTTGAACAGGGAAAAATTAAACACTTTTTTCTTGTTGCAGGATGCGATTCCCCATCAGCAAAAATGGAATATTATAGAGAATTTGTTAAGATTCTGCCTGAGGATACAATTGTACTTACTCTTGCCTGCGGAAAATACAGATATAATGATTTAGATTTAGGAAATATAGAAGGTATTCCGAGATTATTAGACCTTGGACAATGTAATGATGCAATAGTCGCAGTTGATATTGCTGCTGCACTGGCAGGTTTATTCGGAGTTGGAGTTAATGAACTTCCTCTGACATTGGTATTAAGCTGGACAGAACAGAAAGCTATATCTATCTTATGGAGTCTTCTTGCTTTAGGGATAAAAGGCATTTATGTGGGACCGGTATTGCCATCATGGGTAAATGAGGATATTTTAAAAGTGCTCATAGATAATTACAATCTTAAACTTATTGGTAATCCGCATGAAGATGTAAAAAATATATTGAAACAGTAAAACTATACATAAATAAATTAGGCGGGAATTATTCCCGCCTAATGTTATTAACTAAACAATATACAATTATTGTCTTTCGAAATATCTTATACCACCCATAGCAAGATTATTATTAAGGACTGCAAAGAATGCTTCTTCAATGTACGGATTGTTTGCATTAACATAAGGATCATCACTTACAGAAGTAGTAGTTATTCTAAGTCTATTATTTCCTAAATCCTCCCATGTTCCTGCGCTACTCCATGAATCAGTTAATATATTATTTTCATACATATTATTAGAAACACTAAAGGTTCCATTTTGATTCAAGTTAACTTCTATTGTAACTTTACCAGTTATTGACTCCCAAATATTATCATATTGATTATATCCTTTAATAAATATGGTTATTTCAGTTTTATACCTTCCAATAGGTCCTAGTGCATCAGTCCCAGGATCTAAAACATTAAATCCTAAACTTAAAAATTGTCCATTAAAAATACCAAACAAATGTTCCATTTCTAATCTAGTTCCCACAGGAGTATCAGGAGTAACTGGTACAGTATAATTTAATTTGAGTGAGTTTGCATTTTTTATTTCATAATTACCAATACCTGGGAAAAATTCAAAACCCATATCATCATTGCTGTTGTTATTGGTATTAGTATTGTAATTATCGTTATAATTATAGTTGTAATTGTAGTTATCATTATAATTATAGTTGTAATTGTAGTTATCGTTATAATTAT
>CAYWFU010000006.1:4121-76959 GCA_964457585.1 uncultured bacterium
TTATAATTATAGTTGTAATTGTAGTTATCGTTATAATTATTGTTTGTGTTTGTATTTGTTACAAAGTTTAATCTGCTAAAAATATCATGTCTGTTTTTAGTAGTATATATTGAACCGAACATAATAGAAAAAGTATTATCTTGATTAAATTTAGCTGTTTCAGTAAAAACAGTATTACCATTATCATCTTTCTCAGTTAGTTTCCATGTTCCCACTATATCTGTGCTAGTGTTTGTATTATTATTATTGTTAGTGTTAGTGTTGGTGTTAGTGTTGGTGTTGGTGTTAGTGTTAGTGTTAGTGTTGGTGTTAGTATTGGTATTATTGTTAGTATTAGTATCTTCTGGCCCACATGCTAAAGCAAATATCAAAAGCAATAGACTTATTATGCAACATATATTCAATATAATTTTTTCTCTTTTAAACATTACCTTCCTCCTTATTTAATTTTTAATGCAAACAAAATTTTAATCTAGTTAGCTGAAACGATTTCTTTGTAATAAAGGGTTCAAGGGGTCAAGGATTTTAGGATAAAACCCTCGAATCCCTGAATCCTTGAACCCTATTAAATACTTTAACATTCCCTCTCTTTATATAGAAGTACTAAGTATTCTTTACAAAATATAAAAAATAAATACTTCTATCAAAGAGAGAAGATACCCCGCAGTTTACTGCGGGGTATCTCATTATTTTAATTTTCAGAAAAATAATTATTCTGAATGAAAATAATCAAATATTTTATTCCTCAGGTAAAGCTTCTTCTTGATGCGTAGTAGTATGTTCTTCTCCATTTGCAGGAGCGGCTTTTTCTTCTGCTTTTGGAGCTGCTTCTTCTCCATTTGCAGGAGCTGCTTTTTCTTCTGTTTTTGGAGCTGCTTCTTCTCCATTTGCAGGAGCTGCTTCTTCTTCAATTACAGGAGCAGCTTTTTCTTCTGTTTTTGGAGCTGCTTCTTCCTCAATTGCAGGAGCAGCTTTTTCTTCTGCTTTTGGTGCTGATTCCTCATTTTCTTCTGCTAAAACAGGAGACTTAGTTACGTTATAACAAAAAATAAAACTAATAAAAAATAATACCATTAAAATAGATGTTAATTTACGCATTTTTTCACCTCCTTCAATTATCTGGAAGTGCCAGGAATAGGCACAAAATAAATAATAAATAATTCCTATCAGAGACAGAAGATACCCTCTGGTTCTACAACAGGGTTCTTCATTAAACTTAATAGAATAAAAATAATTTATCTAATGAATTAGCATTTAAAAAAATAATTTGGACACAGCATATTCTATTTTATAATAAAGTATAATTATATGTCAATATTTTTTTTATCTGGAAGTGCCAATGAATTGGTACAGTATAAATAATGAAGCCCCCTGTGGAAAAAACTGCAGGGTTCTTCTCTGATAGGAAGATTATTTTTATAACTCCCAGATAAAATATTCCTATCAGAGACAGAAGATACCCTGTAGCTCTCACAGGGTTCTTCCTAATTTAAAAAATAAAATACTTACTTGACTTTTTTGGAAATTACATTATATTTATACCCAGAGGGGTCATAAATTCTGTTTTTTCGCTGGTCTTGGACATCGATAGCTGCGTTGCTCAGGTTCGAAATAGTGCGAAGCTATTTCTCACCTTTGCGCCTTGTTCTCGATGCCCCATCCTCACCGAAAAAATCACAATTTATGACCCCTCTGGGTATAAGTTTAATTCCAATTTTAAGGTGATTTTATGAAAAATGTATTAACAATTGCAGGTCATGATCCTTCTTGTGGAGCTGGAGTAGAAGCAGATATTAAAACTTTTTCTGCTATGGAAGTTTATGGATTATCTGTAGGGACAGCTCTGACTGTTCAAAATACCAGCGGAGTATTTAGTGTTGTAGAAATTGATGAAAAAGTTATTTTAACTCAACTTCATAATTTAGCTCATGATATAGAAATCCATGCAATTAAGATAGGGATGCTGTATTCAGAGAAAGTAATAGAAATAGTTGCATCTTTTCTGGAAGAAGTTTCCTGTAAAGTAGTGGTATTAGACCCTGTTTTAATTTCAAAAAACGGTTTCTGGTTATTAAAGCAGGATGCGCAAGCGTTTTTAATTAAACGGCTTCTCCCGTTGATTACTTTGATTACTCCAAATATTAAAGAAGCTCAGCTCCTTGCTAATCTGGAAATAAAAGATATTTCTGATATTGAAAAAACTGCTTCTATAATTAAAAATTTTGGTCCGAAATATGTATTAATTAAAGGTGCCAGGGTATCTTCTGATTCTGTAACTGATTTACTTTTTGACGGCTCAAATTATAAATCATTCGCAACTAAAAATTTAAAAGTACATCCATTTCTTCATGGTACAGGCTGTACTTTTGCCTCAAGTATAACAGCACAGATGGCAAAAGGTTTTACAATTGAAGAATCAATAAAAAGCGCTCAATCATTTCTTTATTCAGTTTCTTTATCTCCTCTTGTTATAGGTAAAGGCAATTATAATTTAAATCATCTTGGGATTTTACAGCGTAATTCAGAAAAATATAATATTATTCATGAATTGAAAATTGCTTTTGAAAAATTGCGTCATGAAAATATAGGCGAGTTAATCCCTGAAGTGCAGTCTAATCTGGTATTTGCTATGGATGGAGCAACTAATGCTGAAGAAGTAGCTGGTTTTCCCGGAAGGATTGTACGTCTTGATAATTCCATAGCTTATGTCAGATCTCCAGAATTTGGCAAAAAAGGACATATGTCATCTGCAATTCTTGCTGTTATGCATTTTTTCCCGTTTTTGCGTTCTTCAATGAATATAAAATATTCTCCTGAAATAATTAAAATATGCGGAAAAAATGGATTCATAATATATAATTTTGAACGCAAAGACGAACCTGAAGAAAATAAAGATGTTGAAGGAAAAACACTAAATTGGGGGATAAAACAGGCAATTGAAAAAGCGCATAATGCTCCTGATATAATATATGATACAGGCGGACATTGTAAAGAACCTATCATAAGAGTCATTGGAAATGATCCTGATGAGGTTGTTAAAAAAATTATTTTAATAAAAAATGGATAAGATGAATAAATTTAATGAAGAACCCTACGGCAGAGACCGCAGGGTATCTTCTCTGATAGGAAGATTATTTTTTAATTTGTGCCAATTCATCCCTGCATTAAAATGCAGGGATGAATTGGCACTTCCAGATAAAATTTTAACAATTAAAAGATCCCTCCTGATAATATTTATAATATCTTTCATTGAACTTACCTCTAATAATTTCATTGGTTTTTTTATTGATTCGGAAGACCTTTCCTTTAATTTACTGGTCATTATTAATTTAATGCGTATCAGTGAATTTTTTGTAATTTACTATCTAATTATTATAAAATGGAAAGGTGATTGGGAAGATTTTGGTTTTGATATTAAAAACATTAAAAAAGATTTAAAATGGGCTTTTATTTTTATTATTGGACTTGGCAGTATAGTAATAGCATCTGAAATTATTATATATTTGATATATAAACAAGACTTGCTTTCTTATCTTGTTGATTATTCCCTGCCAATTAATGATATAAAATATATGACAATATATATTTTTACTATTATATTTTCTGCCTGTATTGTTGAAGAACTTTTTTTCCGCTATATTATTTATGGAATGTTAAGGACAAAATTAAATATTTTTTTTTCAATTTTAATTACTTCCTTAATTTTCGCTTTTTTACATTTTAGCGAGGGATATTATTCAATAATCCCCCTGGCTGGTGGAATTTTATTTGCAATCTTATATGAAATAACAAAAAATTTATTAGCTCCAATTACTTTACATGCAGCAGGGAATTTAGGGCTTTTAGTTCTTACCATTTTTTATAGGATTTTTTTTAGGAAATTATGAAAATAAGAACAAAATTAATTTTAGGTATTTTTCTTTTTAATATTTCCTTTGCAAAAATATTTGCTATGGAAAATCCATCTGAATTAAATGAAAAAAATTTATTAAATTCAATATGGAAATTTGAAATTAAAAACTCCTTAAATATAGAAAAATTCCCAGGCACCATAACATCTGATATTGATTATAATACAAAATCTTTTACCCTTGTAAAATTAGATAATAATACCAGAATAAATTCTAATATTGAATTTGAAATTGGATTGAACGAAGAAATATTTTCTTTCTCGGGAAATATCAAAGATAAACTAACTGATAAACAAAATCCCGATTTTCCATTTTTCCGGCGATTCAATCTATCAAAAGTTCAGATTGAAAAAGAAAATTTAAATTTAAAAGGAGAAATCAATCTTTTAAATTTAAATTTTAATTATGGTAAATACAATACCATTATAGGACGTCAAATTATTTTATGGGAACATACATTTTTCTGGAATCCAACAAACTGGCTCGGGACTATTGAACGAGGTACTATTAGCAATAAAAATAAGCTTAATTGTTCAGATGGACTTTGCTCTATGGTTAATAATGCATCGGAAAATTATTTTGATCCCAATAGATTACAGCAAAATAATAAATGCAGTGTTGATGCTGTCCGTTTTAGTTTTACATCGTCTATATTAAAAAAATTTGAAATTATTTCTGCTTTTGGACAGGAAGACACCAAATTTAAAGATATAGAAATTATAAAAACTTATTTTAACCTGAATAATTTAGACTTAAATATCCTTTTGGGTAAAATGAAAAATGAAAATCGTTTTGGACTGGAATTGAATAAAAATTTTGATAAAATTGAAATAATGAGCGATCTATCTTACACTTATCCTGTAAATAATGAAAATCCCTTTGCTTTATGTTCAGCAGGTACAGGTTATAAATTTTCAAATTTATCTAAAATTAATGTAGAATTATATTATAATGGTTACGGAGAAGATGATATTGAAAAATATGGTAAAAAGATAAAAGATGAAAAAATAGTTTCAGGTGAAATCAATAATATTTCTAAATACTATCTGGGAATGAGGTATAAACACGAATTTAATAAACATTGGTATACGGAACTTTCTTTTATCAATAATCTAATTGATAAATCAAATTTATCCGGAATGCAATTAACATATTCAGTATCTAATAATGTTAAATTTATTTCCGGGGCATTAATTGCATCAGGTAAAAAATCTCAAATAAATTTATTACGTTCAGAATTTGGAACATATCCGGATAATTATTATTTGCAGTATGAAATTATTTTCTTTTGACAACTTATTGAAATTTATGGTATTAAAGATATATAAAAATAATAACATATAAGGTACTTTTAAAAGAAAGGAGTGATCTACTTTGCAAAAAGGCTTTTTTGTATCATTAGAGGGGACAGAAGGTTCTGGAAAAACTACACAGATTAAATTATTATCAGATTATCTAAATAAGAAGAAGATGAAATTTATCATAACACAGGAGCCGGGAAGCACGAAAATAAGTGATAAAATTAAAGAAATATTGATGGACCCGGAATATAAAAATATGCATTATCTTACTGAATTATTTTTATATATTGCAAGCAGAATACAGCATGTTCATGAAGTCATAGCTCCTGCACTTTCAAAAGGTAATATTGTAATCTGTGATAGATATCTGGATTCTACAGTTGCATATCAATGTTATGGCAGGGGAGTAAATAGAAAATTAATTGATAATTTAAATCGTATTGCAACATTCAATTTAAAACCCGACCTGACATTTATTATTGATATTCCTGTTGAGCAAGGACTTGAACGGGCAAAAAAAATAAAGAAAAAGTTCTCAGAAGGCAATGGGGATAGACTTGAACAAGAAAAAATAGAATTTCATAATCGTGTATGGAAAGGATATAAAAAAATTGCAATAAGCAATCCAAAAAGAGTAAGAATTATTGATGGAACAAATAGTAAAGAAGAAGTATTTAAAAATATTAAACACGAATTTGAAAAAAAAATTAAAGAAATAGATTATGCCACTAAATAAAATTTTTTTTCATGATAATATAATAAATATATTGCATTCTTCTTTAAAGAATAATACCTTTGCACATGCTTATATTTTTTCAGGAACAAATGGGATTGGCAAAAAAACATTAGCATTAGAATTTTCAAAAGCGTTTAATTGTTTAAATAAAAATGACGATAACTGCGGTATATGTAATTCATGTAAAAAAATTGATGAAAATACACATCCTGATGTTCATTTATTTGAACCAGCTGATGATAATATCCGAATCGAAACAATTCGTGAAATTGAAAAAGAAGTAGCTTTGAAACCTTTTGAAGGCAGAAAAAAAATATATATAATTGATGATGCGGATAGAATGTTAAGGCAGAGTGCTAATGCTTTCCTGAAAACTCTGGAAGAACCGCCACCCGATACAATTTTTATACTTATTACATCTAATCTGAAAAAGATATTAGCAACAATAATTTCTCGATGTCAGGTTTTTCGATTCAATCATATTAATGAAGAAAATATTCAGAAATATATTAAAGATAAGTTTGGGATTGAATCTGAAAAAGCATTTACACTGGCAAGATTATCAGAAGGAAGAATTGGGCGAGCAATTGATTTGCTTGAAGATAAAAAAATTGAAAAATATGAAGAATCGATTAATTTTTTGGAACAAATACCCCAATCTTCTTTATTAAGTATTTTATCTAAAATAGATATTTTAGATATTGACAGAAATGAATTAGAATACATTCTGGATATATATCTTGTTTGGTTCAGGGATATAATGATCGCAAAAATAGGGAATCCTAATAATGTAATTAATTATTCCTATAAAAGCGTTTTAGAAAATACAGCGCAATTTTATTCATTGAAAGGTTTATTAAAGATAAATTCAGTTTTAAAAAAAACACGGCGTTATTTAAAAAGAAATGTTAATTTACGCTTAGCAATGGAAGTTTTACATATGGAAATTAAAGAAAATACTTTAATTTAAAAATGGAGTTAATTATGTATGAAGTTGCTGGAATTAGTTTTAAAGAAAAAGGGAAAGTTTATTATTTTAGCTGTGAAGCAATCGATTTACAGCCCGGAGATAAATGTATTGTAGAAACTGAAGATGGATTAGCTTTTGGAGAAGTAGTTACTGAAATAAAAATGCTTCCCAAAAATCAATTTTCTCAACCTTTACGTAAAGTAGTACGCAAAGCTACAAAAGCAGATTTTAATCAATTGGCTAAAAACGAAAAAAAGGTAGTGACAGCTAATAATATTTGTTTGAATAAAATAAAAGATCGTGAATTACCTATTAAACTTATTGAAGTGCAATACAGCTTTGATGGGCGGAAAGCAATATTCTATTTTACTGCAGAAGGCAGAATAGATTTTAGAGAATTAGTAAAGGACCTTGCGCATATTCTTAAAGTCAGAATTGAATTAAGGCAGATAGGTGTAAGAGATGAAGTAAAAATGCGGGGAGCGCTTGGTCCCTGCGGTAGAGAAGTTTGCTGTTCAACTTTTCTCGGAGATTTTGAACCAGTAACTATAAAAATGGCAAAAGAACAAAATCTCATATTGAATCCTGCGAAAACTTCAGGTGTATGCGGTAGATTAATGTGCTGTATAATGTATGAGCATGATTTTTATAGTGAAGCTATGAAAAAATACCCGCGTTTAGGCAGCAAAATAACTACACCATCCGGAACCGGGAGAGTAATAGATATTAATGTTTTTCTCGAAAAAATTGTTGTTGAGTTTGAAGATAATAAGCGAATAACTTTTGGTATTAATGAGATTAAATCACCTACTGTTCAAAAAAATGAAAATGAAACAGATAAGAAATGAAATGAATTAATTGGAGGACTTATGTTTTTTAAACCCAGGTTTTTAATAGTAATTTATATGTTGCTATTATGTATTCCATCTCTGGTATTTTCTAACCCGGCATATTTTGCATCAAAAGAAGTAATAAAAAAAATACCTGATAAAGTTAAAGAAGATATAGACAATATTTTTAAAAAATATAATTTTAATGCGCAATTTTCTAATTTAGAAAAAAAATCAGCAAAAAATTATCAGTATTCCAATAAAACAAATAAATGCGCAGCTTTTTTAGTCCGAGAACTGGGTCTTTATATTTACAATCTTGATAATGAAACGACAAAAAAAACTTTAAGACAAATTTTCCCTTTTACACGTCCTACAAATAGCGGGGATGAAGATTTTTATGGTAATGGGGTAAATGTTAAGGAATATGCTACACAACATTTTCTCATTCATTATGTAAATACAACTAATAACTTACATAGTGTACCTGCAAATGATAGTAATTATAACAAAATACCGGATATAATCGAAAATTATGCAGAAATATTTGAAGAATGCTGGAAGAAAGAAATTGAGCTTGAATATTCAGAACCAATACTTAATAATGACGGATATTATGATGTATATTTTTTAGATATGCAATCTTTTTTTGGCGATCAAGCACCTTTAGCTTATACAGCTACTGATCCATTTTTAAACCATCCAATTCATTCTCCCACATATATAGCATTGGATAATGATTATGCTGATGGTAAGTATGGATATATAACATCTGATAATGTGACAGATATAGTAAAAGTTACTTTTGCACATGAATTTTTTCATGCGATTCAACTTTCCTACAATTCCTATATTGATTCATGGTTTGCTGAAGCATGCGCTACATGGATGGAAGATGTAATTTATGATGAAGTTAATGATTACTATTACTATTTGCCTGATTTTTATAATAATCCTCAATTTTCTTTAGAACATCTGGGAGACACTGAATCAGATTTTGTATATGAATATGGTGCATGTGTTTTCCCAAGATATTTATCTATAAAATATGATAAAGATATTATCAGAGAAATATGGGAATACACATATAATGATACTACTAAAATATATGATAATGGATTAGGAATACTTGGAATTAAAAATGTTCTTGATAAAAGAGGATTGTCTTTCGCATCAGTATTAGGTGATTTTAGAGTAGCCAGCTATTTTATTGGGGAAAATTATTCTGATAACTATGCTTCTAAATATTATAATGATGATGAAGTAAAAGGTTTTAATATAGTACCGAAAATTGCTGACACTATAACTAAAATTGATTTTAAAGAATTTACTTCAGATTCTAAAATTTCTCCGCAGGAATATGGAGTATATTATATTGAGTTAAAATCAAATTCCAATAAAAAAGCTGATATTAAAATTAATTTTAACGGTAGTTCAATTGCCAAATGGGCTGGAAAAATAATAAAATTCAAACAGGATAAGACTATAGAAATAAGTGATTTTGATTTTATTAATGACTATAATGCAAATATTGCAATTCAGGATTTTAATAGTATTTACTATAAAGCAATTTTGGTTATTTATGTTACTTCAGGGAATTCAAAAAATGAAGCATATGGTTTTTCTTTAACAAATAATACAAATAATATAACTGATACAACTACTACAACTGCTACAAATGATACAAATAATAACATTAAATGCTTTATATCGCTTATTAATTCTGAGAATTTTATTCCAAATTCAACCATAACAGGTTTCAGAGATAAATATTTAACTTCTAATATAGGTAAATATTTTATAAATTTATACTATAGATACTCTGCTTTTAATGAAAATAGATATATAAACTGTAAAATGGGTACTGTAAAATGAGAAATGTAAAATGATTAAAAAATCTGTTCTTACTGCCAAAGTACAGAACTAATTTAAGGTATAAGGAATTTGAAAGTTATATTGTATGGGGCTGTCCAAAAAGTTACAAAAATTAATTTTTTGTCATTCCCGCGAAAGCGGGAATTCAGTATTTAAGCCGATATTTAAAAGTCTGGATTCCGCACCAAGTGCGGAATGACACCTTTTTGGACAGCCCCAACTACAACATATTGTATTGTAGTTGCTCGATTTATCGAGCTTATTTTAAATTTTACATTATTCATTTTACAGTTTACAGTTGTTTTTTATTGGTTAAATTATACTAATTCATTATTTTTAACTTAACACCTACAGGATTAAGGGAGATTTTCAGATGGGAAAAGTATTTTATATAACTACACCTTTATATTATGTGAATGATGAACCTCATGTTGGTCATGCATATACTAATATTATTGCTGATACTCTTGCAAGATACCACCATTTATCAGGGGAAGATGTTTTTTTACTGACAGGTACTGATGAACACGGGCAGAAAATCGAACGTACTGCAAGTAAACTAAATGAAACTCCTCAGCATCTGGCTGATCGTCTGGTTATTGTTTTTAAAAAATTATGGGAAAAACTGAATATATCATATCAGGATTTTATCCGTACAACTGAGGGACGGCATGTAATGACTGTTGAAGTTGTTTTTGAAAAAATTCTTGCCAGCGGTGATATTTATAAAGGGCATTATGAAGGCTGGTACTGCACTCCATGCGAATCATTCTGGACTGAAACACAGCTTATAGAAAACAAATGTCCGGATTGTAAAAGAGATGTAGAATTAGTAAAGGAAGAAAGCTATTTTTTTAAAATGTCTAAATATGCTGATTTACTTTTAAAATATATTGATGAGAATCTATATTTTATTGAACCTTTATCACGCCGTCTGGAAGTAGTTAATTTTATAAAGAGCGGACTTAAAGATTTAAGTATTACAAGGACAAGTTTCAGATGGGGAATACCTGTTCCGCAGGATAAAGATCATGTAATATATGTCTGGTTCGATGCTTTATTGAATTATATTTCTGCTCCGGGTTATTTTAAGGATTACGAAAATTTTGAAAAAATATGGCCATGCGATGTTCATATTATTGGTAAAGATATTTTAAAATTTCATGCTGTTATCTGGCCGACTATTCTTCTTGCACTGGATTTGCCTTTACCAAAAAAAATATTCGCGCATGGATGGTGGACAGTTGAAGGCAAAAAAATGTCAAAATCATTGGGTAATGTTGTTAATCCGTTTGAAATGTCAGATAAATACGGAGCAGATGCTTTTAGATATTTTTTGCTTCGGGAAGTATCCTTAGGTCTGGATGGAAATTTTTCAGAAACAGCTCTTATTCAGCGGTTCAACAGCGATTTAGCAAATGATTTAGGTAATTTACTGCACCGTACACTAAATATGGTTGAAAAATATTGCGAAGGAAAAGTTCCTGAAAATTTTGCGCAAAATGAAATAATAGATGAAGAATTGATAGATAAAGCAACCGGCTTATCAAGCGGGATACAAGATTATATATCTCATTTAAATTTCAGCGAACTTTTAGTAAGAATATGGGAAATTATCAGCAAAGCAAATAAATATATTGAAGTTACTGCTCCATATTCACTTGCTAAAAAGATAGAAAATAAAGAGAGACTTTTTACTATTATGTATAATTTACTTGAAACCTTAAGAATAATATCAATTTATATTTATCCTTTTATGCCGCAAGCAGCAGAAAAAATGAAACAGCAGTTAGGAATTGATAAAGCTTTTTCAGATATAAATATTAATGACGCTTCAAAATGGGGACTGATGATCTCAGGTAAAAAAATTAATAAAGGTGTCCCGATTTTTCCAAGAATTGAGGTTTGAATATGTTTTTCGATACACATGTTCATCTAGATGATAATAAATATAATAATGATAGAGATAATGTAATAAATAGAGCTTTAAAAGAAGATGTAAATTTATTTTTAAACGCAGGAATAGATACTAAAAGCAATATTGAATCAATAAAATTAGCTGAAAAATATAGTTTTATATATGCGGCATGCGGATTTCACCCTCATGATGCTTCAAAATTCACTGAAGAAGATTACGAGATAATAAAAAAATTGATATCAAATGAAAAAGTTATAGGCATAGGTGAAATTGGGCTTGATTATTACAGAAATCTTTCTCCGAAAAATATCCAGCAGAATGTTTTTAAAAGATTTATTAATCTGGCTAAAGAATCAAAAAAACCTATAATTCTTCATAGCCGTGATGCTTTTGATGACACAATCCGGATTTTAGAGGAAACAAATGCAAAAGAAATTGGCGGGATTGCGCATTGTTTTTCAGGAACAATTGATATGGCAAATAAATTCCTGGATATGAATTTTTATATTTCTTTTGCAGGACAGATAACATTTAAAAATGCCAGGAATATGAAGGAATTAATAGAGCAAATACCAATGGATCGCATTTTAATCGAAACAGACTGTCCATATATTAGCCCTGAACCACGCAGAGGATCCAGAAATGAACCTTCCTTTGTTAAATATACAGCTCAGAAAATAGCAGAAATCAAGCTTCTTTCAGCGGAGGATGTAGGGCGTATTACTAGAGTTAATGCAATAAAACTTTTTAATCTTCCTATAAGTTTAAATCCAGCAATAGTATATCCTATAAGGGATTCGATATATCTAAATATTACTAATCGCTGCAGTAATGATTGTTATTTTTGTATACGCACAAAACAGGACTATGTTAAAGGTCATAATCTGCGAATAAGCAGTGAGCCAACATCAGCGGAAATTATTAAAAATGTGGAGCCGTTAATTAAAAAATACAGGGAAGTGGTATTCTGCGGTTATGGAGAGCCGTTATTACGGCTTGATACAGTACTTGAAGTAGCTAATGCATTGAGAGATAAAAGTGTAAAATATATCAGAATAAATACAAACGGACAGGGAAATTTATTTTACAATGAGAATATTGTCCCGAAATTTAAAGAAATTATTGATGAAATTTGTATAAGTTTAAATGCTTCTGATAAAGAAGCATATATGAAGATATGTCACCCGGAATTCGGTGAAAGAACTTTTGATGAAGTATTAAATTTTATAAAAGAATGCAAAAAGGTTATCCCGAAAGTTGTAATAACGTTTGTGGAATTGCCGGAAATAAATTTAGATGCTTGCAGAGCTATAGCGCAGAAGCTGGACGTAGCATATAAAATCAGGAAACTGGATGTAGTTGGGTGATTGGTAAGCTTTCAGCCATCAGCTATCAGCTGTCAGCATTCAGTAAAAACATAGAAAAAACAAGGCGAAAACAAAACTTTTGATTCGATACATTTTTATTTCTGCATTTCAATATCTTTAAACTGATAGCTGAAAGCTGATGGCTGAACGCTTACCTTGCTTTTATTCTTTTAAGCTTTATAAACTGATGGCTGAACGCTTATGGTGGATTGTATGCAATTTATAATTGATGGATATAATGTTGTGCGAACAGTTAAAAGATATATTCAATCCAGGTTTGCAAAAATAAAAGATGAAAAGCAATTGCTTTTAGAATTAATAAAAAAATATCCGTTAATTGCAAGTAAAAAACATGAAACTATAATTGTTTTTGACGGTTATGATGATTCTAAGAATTTGATAAGAGATTTTAAAATAAAAGTAATTTTTAGCCAGGATGAAAGCGCTGACGAAGTAATAAAAAATATAATAGAGAATTCTAAAAAACCCGAACAGATTTATATTATTAGTGATGACAGAGAAATAAAAGATTTCGCTAAAATAATAGGAGCAAATACTATTAGCGTAAAAGAACTATTAAATTCTATTTATAAATCCGATTTAAATTTTAATTCTTCACAAAATAATAATAAAGACAATAAAGAAATAAATAGTAAGGATGCAAATAAAATTAATAAAGAACTCTGGGAAATATGGAAAGAATAATTATTGATATTTAATCTGGTTTAGTTTAAAATATTTTATGAGGTAATATATGAAAAAGATACAATTCATTTTTTTATTTATATTATTTTTTTTAAGTTTCAAAAGTATTATTTTTGCTGCAAAAGAATTAGAAATAGATATAACCAGAGATAATATCGAAAAAATAAAAATAACATGTCAGGAATGTCATGGAGCAATGAAATGATAAAAAAAAATCTCCAGTTGCAGGTTGCCAGTCACCAGTTAAAACCTTTAATATAGGAGTTTCGTGATATCTATGAATAAAAAGTTAGTTATAATTTTACTTTTTATTTTAATTATATTTTTATATTCTAAAAATTCTTTTGCAGTTGACATCACAGATGAAGAATGTCTAAGATGTCATATAATGAAAAATCCTCTTTTGCCTTTTGAGGAAAATAAACTGATTGAATTTAAAGAAGAATATGCAGCAATGGATTTTGGCGTTGCAGATGATATGATGTGTTATAGCTGTCATAATGGCTCTGTTGACGACCATCGTCATATTACATGGTTTGGACAAAGGCATAAAACTGATTTAAAACCAACACCCGAGATAAAAATCCCTCAAGGATTTCCTCTTAAAGAGGGGAAAATATATTGCGGCACATGTCATAGTCCGCATACTTTACCAAATAAAACATGGCTTCGAGCCTTAAATATCAATTCTTCTTATTGCAGAGAATGTCATAGAACAAAAACAGGTAATACTCCAACAGGTAATCATCCATCGGAAACAGTTACTGAGAAGAAACAAGAAAAGATTATTGATGCAGGCGGTAGATATGGAGTTAATGAACAGGGAAAAGATATAATTATCTGTCAGACATGTCATGTAATTCATGGTTCACCGCCGGGAGAGAGGCTTTTAGTAGCTAGAAATGAAGGTGAAGGAATAGGTAATTCAGCTTTATGTGAAATCTGTCATACTAATAATCCAAGTAAACCTGAACGCGGCACTGGGATAGAAACGCATGCTACAAATGTAAGAGCAAAAAAAGCAATAATACCTCTTATATGGGGTAATGATACACCTGTTGTGGTGAGTTATAATGGAAATATTGTTTGCAGAACCTGTCATCAGCCGCATAGGGCAAAAGATCAGCAATATTTACTTGTAGAAAAAAATGAAATAGGGCAGTTTTGTTCAAAGTGTCATCCAAGAGAATTTGGAAGAGGAAAAGGTAAAGATAATATAGGAACGCATCCTTTAGGAATAAAACTCTCGCAGGGTATGGAAATTGAACCTCAATCCAGAATTAAACTTTTTGAAGGGACTATAACCTGCAATAGCTGTCATACTGCTCATAATGCATTTAATACCGGCTCTGATGAAGGAATAGAAAAGGAAGAAATGCTGGGAATCTCAGAATTAAAAAAATTAGAAGATACAACCCTAATATCAGATACAACAAAAATAAAAAAAAGCGCTTTGTTTGATACAACATTCCAGATGGATACCACTAAATTAGATACAACTCAGGTTAAACAGATTAAAAAGAAACAGTCATTATTAGTATATTCTAATAAAAATAATTATATATGTGAAAAGTGCCATACTAATAAAGTCGCACGAACACTTAAAGAAGCTGAAGCTAAAGGAACTCATCCTGTAAATATAACAAGTTCAAAAGTAACCATTCCTAAAATAATATTAAAAAAAGGCGGCAGGTTTGGAAAAATTAGAAATAAACCGGTAATTATTTGTACTACATGTCATAAAGTTCATGGCGGAGAAATTGGAACTCCAAATTTAATTATTACAGACGCAGATGCAAGAATCTGTGGGTATTGTCATTCAAATGTTAATGTTGGTTCAATAAGTGAAGCTGCAATTATCAGTACTCATCCGGTAAATATCAAACCAAAGAAACTGGAGATACCTGAAGAGATTATTAAAGCAGGCGGTAAATTAGGACTTAAAGGTGAGATTATTTGCTACACCTGTCATGGTGTTCATAAATCACGTGAAGCAACCAAAATATTGGTAATTTCAAATGTTGAATCAAGTGATATTTGTGTTGTCTGTCATCCAAAGCAAAAAGTAGTTGATAATACTGAGCATAATTTAATCATCATTGCACCAAAAGAAGAAAATATTAAGGGAGATCGTATAAGAGAAGCAGGAGTTTGCGGCGCATGTCATATTGCTCATGGAGGCAAAGGTGCTAAAGTGTGGGCAAAAAATGTTCCTCCGATTAAGCCGGGTGAAGACCCTGTAGGAAAATTATGTTTAAGCTGTCATCAAAAAGGTCAGGTAGGAGAAAAAAAATTAGTTGGCGGATTCAGTCATCCGACTAATTTTGATATTGAGCGAGTGTCAGGAGAAACTGATTTGCCTTTATTTCTTGGAGAAGGCGTAAGAGTATACGATTCATTTATCATGGTAGACGGCAAAAAAGTTATTGATAAATCAAAAAGAAAAGGCAAGGTAATGTGCGCTACCTGTCATGATGTGCATCAATGGGACCCGACAGATGAAAAAGCTGGCAGCAGAGTTGATACTGAAGGAGATGGAAGGAATAGTTTTTTACGGAAGAGAAATATTAAAAATTTTTTATGTATAGAATGTCATAAAGGTGAAACAACAATTCTTGATACAGATCATGATCTTAATATTTCCGGCCGCTCGGAAAAAAATGTTCAAGGAAAAACAGTAATTGAAGATGGAGCATGTTCTGCATGTCATCTTATGCATAATGGTACAGGACCTAAAATCTGGTCGCGTAAAATACCGCCTGAAATTGAAAAAGAAGGTATTATCGCTAAATTATGCAAAACATGTCATATTAAAGGGCAGATGGCTGAAAAAAAGGCAATTACAAAATACAGTCATCCAACAGACAGATCTATTAAATTAGTTGATAAAACAACGCGTTATCCGCTTTATGATTCTTTTGGACAGAGGTATTTTAATAAACCATTGCTTGAAGCTTTAAAAACAGGTAAAGATATTGAAAAGTATTACAATACATCAGGGCTTGTAACCTGTGGAACCTGTCATGATGTTCATTTGTGGAACTATAAAAATCCCGATGACAGACCAAAGTCTAATATTGAAGGGACCGGGCTTAACAGTTTCCTGCGCGGTACAAAGGACAATACTTCAAATTTCTGTAAAGATTGTCATGAAGATAAATTTAAAATTGAAAAAACTGAACATGATATGGCTGTTGTTGAGAAAGATATTGTTAAAAAAGATATCGTTAACTCACAGGGGAAAACGATTCGTGATGAGGGGATATGCAGTGCGTGTCATTTAATTCATAATGGTAATGGGTTATATATGTGGGCAAGAGAAAATATTCCTGATGGGGACAGTGTAATGACACTTATCTGTACCGGCTGTCATAATAGAGGACAGATGGGTGAAAAAAAATCAACCGGGAACCATAGTCATCCATGTGATTCACCAATAACAGACTGGAGAGTATCGCCGACATTGCCATTATATATTAGAGGACGAAAAGATCCTGATGGTAATATTGCATGTTCCACCTGTCATAATTCACATGTATGGGAACCGATAATACAGGATTACGGGCCTGGTAAAAATACTGATGGTACGGTTTTAAACAGCTTTCTTAGGATTCCAAATGATAGGAAATCTGCTTTATGCGGAAATTGTCATTTTGAAAATGTTCTTATTGTGGGGACAAAACATGATTTAAATCTCACTGCGCCAAAAGAAAAAAATGTAGCAGGGGAAACTGTTGCTGAATCAGGACCATGCGGTTCATGTCATTTAACGCATAATGCTCTGGAAGTTAAGCTCTGGTCCAAAGTCCCGGGTAAAATCGAAGGTGCAACAGAAGAAAAGGATCTTTTAACTGCTCTATGTAAAAGCTGTCATACAAAAGGAGGCCTTGCTGAAAAGAAGGAGATTATTGGATATAATCATCCAATAAATATTAAACAGATTGAAGCAGGATTGCCAACCAGCTTGCCTCTTTATGATGAGATGGGGAAGAAAAAATTTGATGGAAAAATAACATGCAGTACCTGTCATGATCCTCATCGCTGGACACCCGGAGTAGATAAAGGCGGGCCTGGTAAAAAAACTGAAGGTGATGGACGTGACAGTTTTCTCAGGCTTGACAACCGTAAAGTTTCAGCTCTTTGCGTGGATTGTCATCAACGAGAAGGGTTGGTAGTCAATACTGATCACGACCTTTCTGTTACTGTTCCTGATGAGGAAAATGTTGTTAAAGAAACTGTTGGAGTATCTGGAGCATGTTCTGCATGTCATGTTATGCACAATGGGAATGACATAAGACGATGGGCTAAACCTCTTGGCCCGGGAGATGATTATATTACCCAGCTATGTCACAGCTGTCATTCCGAAGGTAAATGCGCTGAGTCTAAAATAGGTGTTTATACACATTCCATTGGAGTTAAAATGCAGAAAGGCAGAACTACAACATTTCCTCTTTATACTAAAGAAGGTAAAAAGCAGAAAGATACTCTTATTACATGTGTAACATGTCATTATTCTCATCAATGGAGTCCAACTCAATTTGAAAAAAATGTACTAAGTAAAGGATTATTTAGTTTTGAAAATATAAAAAGTAAAGTAATAGGAAATGTAGGTTATCCATCGGGTTCTTTTGTATACATAGATACTATTGATTCTTTTAAACCTGAAATTGGACAGCAATACGTAGTTTTTAAGAAAGGGAAAATAATTGCCCGTTGCATAGTGGATAAAATAAATCCTTTTTCTAAAACTCTAGAAGTGTTTGCCAGGGTAGCAGAATATGACCCAAATGAAAAAATAGAAAAAGGTGATTATGTTGTTGAGAAAAAAAAGCTATCCAAAGGACTTGAAGGCAATGGTAGAAATAGTTTCCTGCGTAAACCTAATGATGAATCCACCAGTTTATGTTTTGATTGCCATACAGAAAAAGAAACAATTGTAGGAACAGATCATGACTTTCGAGTCACTGCGCCAAAAGAAAGAAATATGATTGGCGAAACTGTATTTGACGGAGGATTATGTTCAGCATGCCACAGGTCGCATCAGGGAGCGTCAGTTTATATTTCTGCAAAACAGGTTGCTCCTAATCCTAAAGGAATAATTTATTCACCTATCTGTTATGGATGTCATTTTCCAGGTGGAGCAGCAGAAAATAAAAGACTTGATGTGCATCATAAAATTATAACTTTCCCAACAGATGAAGAGATTAACGAATATATTCAGAAGAATGGAAAAATGAAAGAATCAATGCGATTACAAATTCCTGATAAAAAATATGGGCTTGTTTTATATAATGAAGACGGAGAACTTGATCAGGGGGATGCATTTAAAAAGAAAGTTGTTACCTGTTCTACGTGTCACAATGAACATGTCTGGGACCCAAATAATCTAGAAGATAAACATCCATGGGATTCTGCCACCAATTTTTATGCAAAAGCTGTTGAAGGTACAGATAAAAATAGTTATCTCAGATCACGCAATGATAAATGGCAATTATGCAATATATGTCATTTAGCAACAGTGCATTTGGAAACAGAAGAAATGATACGGCGTCTTGGACGTGATATTAAGACTATTGATTCTGCCCAGAAAATACTGGAAGAAAAAAAGAAAAAAGATGCTGAACTGGAAACGAAAAAGAAAGAGAAATTTGAAGAAGAAGAAAAAAAAGAAGAGATGGGAAAAGTTGCAATAATAAAATCCGTTAATAAAGATTTAGATAGTCCCGATTATTTTTTAATTATGAAGCTAATTGGAGAAAATGCATTAAATAAAAAATCTCCAGGAAAATTTATTATCGGGATTAAAGAAAATTTTGAAGGCAGTCAATGGGAAGAATATCGTAAAGAAGTCCAATATCGTATATCCATGGATACTGTTGCAAAAAATATATATATTAAATTTCAAGACAAATTGGGGAATTACTCAGAATTATATTCTTTGGAGTTACCTCCAATTGTAATATCAATAAAACCTGATGAAGAAAAAAGCAAATTACCGAAACTTATACTTGGATTAAATGTTCGTAATGCAAAATCTATTAAGGTGGGAACAGATAAATATCTTGAAAAAGACAAATGGCTGCCATTTGAATCAACTTATACCTATATTTTTCCGGATGATAGTGCATTTGATAAAATTTATATTCAATTTAAGGATGATAAAGAAAATAAAACAGAAATAACAGGTATGTATACACCTGAAGATTTAATTAAACCTCGAGTTAGAAAATATGTTTATCGTGAACCAATTAAAATCATGGAAAATTTTGTAATTAGTATCGTTTTTAGTGAAACTTTAAATCCCAATATTAATCCAAAGATAAAGATAACAAATCTGGATGAGGGTAAATCACCGCAATTACCAGAAGTGGGAACATATATTTCCACCAATGAGGAAAATGATACTTATATGCTGGAGGGGATTAAGCTTACAAAGGAAATGGGCGGCAGATGGCTTATTTCTGTTGAAAGCGCTGAAGGTGTTATTAGAAATGTTATGGAACCGGTTGCTGATAAAATCATATTTTTTGATACAAGAGATAAAACACTTGATTTTTATAATTCAGTAAAATTTAAAATTAAAGAGGGAGAAAAAACACAAAATCCAGATATAACTTTGCTTATGGAAGGCAAAGGCGCATATCAAATGATGATAAGCGAAAATGATCCTGCTTTTGAAAATTGTATGTGGGAACCTTTTGTTAGTGAAAAGAAATTTTTGATTACTCCAATTGTGGGGGAGAAAACTATTTATGTAAAATTCCGTAATGATGAAAAACTTGTTTCAGATGTATTTAATGAATCAATAGCATTTATGAAAACTTCAAAAGAGGTTGATGTCTTATCAGGGAGTTTAATAGAAGATAAGACTTTAACTAAAGATGGCAGTCCTTATTATATCGTTGGTACAGTAAAAGTGGAACGTGGTGTTACGTTAACAATTGAACCGGGCGTTAAGTTATTATTTAGTGACTTTATGCGCGGAGATAAAGTTATTAGTAAAGGGAATCTGATTATAAGAGGTAATATAATCGCTAAAGGAACTCAAACTGATAATATTTTCTTTACATCTAAAAAAGAAAACCCGGAAATTGGCGATTGGGGAATGATTAGAATTGATAGAAATGTTACTGACAAGAAAAATGTTTTTGAAAATTGTTATATTACTTATGCAGAATACGGGATATGGGTTGAGACAGATAATCCAATTATTACAAATTCAACATTTGAATTAATTAAAAATGATGCAATACATTTTGAAAGAGATTGTCGGGGTCAAATAAATGATAATACTATCAGAAATAATGGCGGAAGCGGTATTTTTTTAAGAGAAGCTTCTCCTGATATTTATAAAAATTCTATTGAAAATAATAAAGATGGAATAATATGCATTAATTCTGCGCTCCCTAAAATAACGGATAATTTTTTAAGCAGTAATAATACCGCTATATCCTGTGAGAATATGGCAGCTCCAAGAATTATTAATGCAGTTGTTGAAAATAACAGAATCGGGATTAGAATTATGTCTTATTCATTCCCAACAGTTGTTAATTCAAATATCTCAGAAAATAAAGAATTTGGTATTTTTATCAGTGAGTCATGTCCTATGATTTATAAAAATATTATACAAAAAAATAAAATTGGAGTATTTGTTGAAAAGGACTATAGAGATTTTAAAATTTCTCTTAACAATATTATGGAAAATACCGAATATAATTTAAAAATAACAGACTATTGGCGTGATCTTTATGCTTCTGAAAATTTCTGGGGTTTTCAAGAAAAGAATGAAATAAAGAAAAAAATATATGATAAGGAAAACTATGAAAAAGAGCCAAAAGAGGGAGAGAAAAAAGAAGATGAAATGCCAATCTTTGATTTCTTATCAACAGAAGATGTTATGGCAGATAAAATGAAAGAAGATGCTGGTAAAAGCACACAGCTTGAGTTTATTGAAAAAGTTTTTGGTGTTGTAAGATATTCACCTTTCTCCTTATTTAAGAACAATAATGCCGGGGTGCAGTAATTACAGCAATAGACTATGATAAAAAATAAAAAAAAATTTAGTCCAAAAAATAAAATTTATTCTCTTCTTAAATTAAAAAAGATAATAGATAAACATAAAAAAGCCGGAGAGAAAATTGTATTTACAAATGGATGTTTTGATATTCTGCATATCGGGCATTTAGCTTATCTTGAAAAAGCATCCAGGCATGGCGATATTTTGATTATTGGTTTAAATAGTGATAATTCTGTGCGTAAAATAAAAGGGGAGAATAGACCCCTTGTTCCCCAAAATGAACGTGCTTTTGCTCTGGCATGCTTATCATTTGTTGATTATATTGTTTTATTTGATGAAGAAAATCCAATAAAAGTTATTTCAACCGTCATCCCCGATATTTTAGTTAAAGGCGCTGATTATAAAAAAAAGGATATTTTAGGCGCTGATATAGTTATGCAGCATAGAGGCAAAGTGATTACAATACCGCTTGTGCAAAATAGGTCAACTACAAATTTAATTGAAATTATTTTAGAACGCTATGGACAAAAATAAATTTCCAACCTGGGAATTAGAAATAAAATATCAAAATGAAGGTTACAAAAATATAGCAGGTATCGATGAAGCGGGACGCGGTCCGCTTGCGGGACCTGTTGTAGCTGCCTGTGTTATATTACCTGTTGGTATTGAAATAAAAGGGATTAATGATTCAAAAAAACTTTCATCTAAAAAACGGAATGAATTTTTTGATATTATTCATTCAAATGCTATTGATATTGGAGTAGGAATCATATCTGAAAAAATAATAGATGATATAAATATTTATCAGGCTACTATTTTGGCGATGAAAAAAGCCATATCTGAATTGAAACAGCAATCGCCCGATTTTTTGTTAATTGATGGATTATGTTTGAAAAATTTTCATATTCCAAATGATAAAATTATTAGAGGTGACAGCTTGAGTATTTCCATTGCTGCAGCATCCATTATTGCAAAAGTAACACGAGATAGAATTATGGAAGAATTTGATAAAATTTATCCTCTATATAATTTTGCAAAACATAAAGGATATGGAACGAAATGCCATTTAGAGTCAATTATAAAATATGGAGCAACAAATATACATCGTAAAACTTTTAGAGGAGTTAAGAAGCAATAAAATAGAAAACTTGACAATTTTTTATATCCCATCTATTATGGAATAGCAATGCATTTTCGGGAAAGTTAAAAGGTGAAAAATGAAAAATTTAAAATTTAGTGATTTAAATCTATCCAAAGAAATTCAGAAAGCAATTACTGATATGGGATTTGAAGAAGCAACTCCGATTCAATCGCAATCAATTCCTATATTATTGGAAGGGAAAGATGTGATCGGGCAGGCTCAAACAGGTACAGGAAAAACTGCTGCTTTTGGAATCCCGATTATAGAGACGATAAATCTGGAGATAAGAAATCCGCAGGCATTAGTTTTGTGCCCGACAAGAGAACTGGCAATTCAAATAACAGAAGAGCTTAAGGAATTGTTAAAATATAAAAAAGGTATTGAAATTTTAGCTGTTTATGGCGGACAACCTATAGATCGGCAGATAAAGTCATTAAAAAAAGGAGTGCATATTATTATAGGAACACCCGGACGAGTTCTAGATCATATTAGAAGCCAGACTTTAAGGTTGGATGCTGTAAAAAAAGTTGTATTGGATGAAGCTGATGAAATGCTGGATATGGGATTCAGAGAAGATATTGAAATTATTCTTGCAAAAACTCCATCACAGAAACAAACAATATTTTTTTCCGCAACAATACCTAAACTAGTTCTCAGTTTAGCGCATAAATTTCAAAAAAATTCTGTAATAGTAAAGATTGAACATAAAGCACTTACAGTACCTAATATTGAACAATTTTATTTTGAAGTTAATGAAAAAATTAAGCCTGAGATTTTATCTCGTTTGATAGATTTGCATAATTTGAAATTAGCATTGGTATTTTGCAATACCAAAAAACGTGTTGATGAATTGGTGGGGCACCTGCAGGCTCGGGGCTATTTGGCTGACGGTCTGCATGGTGATCTGAAGCAGATGCAGCGAGATAGAGTTATGGCAAAATTCAGAAAAGGTTTAATTGAAATTTTAGTTGCTACAGATGTTGCTGCCAGAGGTATTGATGTTGAGCATGTTGAAGCTGTTATAAATTATGATGTTCCTCAGGATGAAGAGAATTATGTTCACAGAATAGGGAGAACAGGCAGAGCAGGCAGGACAGGTAAGGCATTTTCATTTGTTGTAGGCAGAGATATTTATAAAATCAGAGATATTCAAAGATATACAAAAGCTAAAATTATTATTCAGCAGGTACCATCAATAAGCGATGTAGAAGCAATAAAAACAAATTTAATTTTGGAAAAAATAAAAACTACTATTAAAGAAGGACATTTGGGAAAATATGTGCATTCTATTGAAACCTTGATTGCAGAAGAATATACTTCCTTAGATGCAGCAGCAGCTTTATTTAAAATTTTTATTGATAGTCAAAATAAAGAAGTTGCTGAAGTAGATATAAAAAAAGAAAGTAAAGAAAATAATAAATATAATATGGTGAAATTATTTATAAATATTGGTAAAAATCAAAAAATTCAACCAAAAGATATTGTAGGCAGTATCGCTGGAGAAACAGGTATCTCAGGTAAATTAATAGGGCATATTGAAATTCTGGAAAAATTTACTTTTGTAGAAGTTCCAAAAGAAAATGCAAATGAAATTATCAATAAAATGAATAATAATCAAATAAGAGGCAATATTATTAAAATAGAATTAGCAAATAAACGGGCAGACAATAAATATCAGGGAAGAAGAAGCTAATTCTTTTTAAATATAAAATTTTTACCCGTCATTTTAGAAATTTTTCTTAAATCAATTTTTTCCTGAGTTTTTATATTTAATTCTGGATAAAAAACCGTAAGATTATATATTTCTGGTTTAAGATTTATTTCATAAAATCCATCAACCTGCGACAATATTTCCTTTTTTTCTTGTTCATTCTCAAAACTGATTACAGCTTTTGCCAGAGGTCTGATTGTTGAATCATCATTTTTCAGCGAAATTCTGCCTGAAAAATAAATGTAACCCATATGTTCCATTTCATCACCTAATGGTGCGATTATAATATTTGAGTAATCTTTTTCTAAAATATTTCTAAAAAGAAGATACTTTCTTCGCCAATTTATATAAAGCCAGAATGATATAATTAAAATAAAAGAAATTAATAAATTTATACCAAATTTGATTTTATTTTTATTTTTTTTATCTGGAAGTGCCAATTCATCCCTGCATTTTAATGCAGGGATGAATTGGCACAAATTAAATAATAATCTTCCTATCAGAGAAGATACCCTGCGGTCTCTGCCGCAGGGTTCTTCATTAGCAGATTTTTCGATTAAATCCGGTGAATATTTACTGAAAATTAATTTACAATTTTCACATTGAATTTGTTTGTCATCTTGAATATGGCCACATGCCGGACATTGCATAAATTACCTCTTTCAATTTTTTAAAGACTTCTCAAATACCTTGCGCTATCTTCAGGAGATGTGGGATTAATGTAAAAACCAGTACCCCATTCAAATCCTGCTACTTTTGTTACGGTAGGGATAATCTCAATATGCCAGTGATAACTTTCCCGATGATCTTCCTGAATAGGAGCAGTATGGAGGATATAATTATAAGCTGGTTTATTTAATGCAATTGAAATTTTTCGTAATGTTTCTTTAAGAATTTTTGCTAATTCTGCGACATCCCCTGCTGTTATTTCTTCAAAATTTGAGGAATGTTTACGTGGAATAATCCAGCTTTCAAACGGAGATGTTGAAGCAAAAGGTGTAAAGCTGATAAAAGATGGATGTTCAATAATTAACCGCTCTCTAGATGATAATTCCTGTTGAACGATATCACAAAAAATACATCTTTCCTTATATTTATAATAGCGTGTTGCACTTGTTATTTCCTCTGTAACTCGTATTGGAATTATAGGAGTGGCAATAAGATTAGAATGCGGATGATCAAGTGTTGCTCCTGCTGCCCAGCCGCGATTTTTAAAAATAAGAACATATTTTAACCGCTGATCTTTTTTTAAATCCGTTATTCTATCCCTATATGCCCAGATAGTATTTTCAATTGTTTTTAGCTCCTGTGCATATGTATCAATATTATGATTTGTACTTTCAATAATAATTTCATGCGCTCCGATACCGCTCATTTTGTCATATATTCCAATTCCAGTTCTATTTATTACGCCTTCAACATGTAAAGCATGAAATTTATTTGATATTACCCGTGTTATCCAACCCGTTGTATTAGGAAGACTGTTATCTGGCCGATAAGCTAAAATTTCAGGAGGAGTGAGATTTTCTTTCCCCGGGCAGAAAGGGCATTCCTTTTCCTCAACAGGATTTATTATAGATTCTCCGAAAATTACAGGCCGTCTGCTGTTTTCAGTCGCTATTATCACCCAGCGATCTAAAATCATGTCCTTTCTTAATTCTGAAATATTAATCCACTCCTTTCAAATCACTATAAGTTAAATCTTTCATTAGACATATCAAAATTTTGGACTTCGATTTTAAATATTTTAGGCATTTTTCTTTTATGTAAAGTTTTTCTGTTTTTTTCACGGATAATTTTGACCAAGCGTGGATCAGATTGGCTTGCTTCTTTCTGTTCCAGACATTGAATGATATTATCCATATCATTTAATGTAAGCCCAAATTCCGCATCCTTTGTCTGCGCAGCCATAATTTTACCTGCTGAAGCAAGTTCTATAATATCATCAGGAATATCTAAATCAATAGCGGTTGATTTAACTTGATGATAATACATATCTCCTAGCGGAAAAATGTCGCCTGCGTTATCTCCATATTTAGTAAAATTTCCCATTAAAATATTTATTTTGCATAATGTCCCTGCAACAAGATAATTAAATTTTTTTGCAAAATAATAACATGATATCATACGTAATCTGGAATAAATTGATTTTAAAAACAATGAAGATGAATTGCTAAATTTATTCCCTTCAAATTGAAGTAATAAATCGCTTATAACCGGATCCAAATCGATTTTTTTATAAGGTATTTTTAATTGCTCTGCAATTTTTAATGCTATTTTTTCCTGCTCTATTTCTTCAGGATTACTAAATATTAATCCATAACATGATTTTTGAAAAGCTTCTTTCGCTAAATAAGCTGTAACTAATGACTCTAAATCACATTTTAAATTTACTATTAATCCATTAGCACCTGTTTTTATTGTTTCATTTTTCAGCCATAAAATAAGTAATTTAGTAATTTCCTGCATAAATATAAAAGTAGAGACGCAAAATTTTGCGTCTCTACTTACTCCATCCTATAACGTTATTCAATCGCAAAATTTGTAGAGACGCAAAATTTTGCGTCTCTACATCAATTTAATTATCTGATTACGTTCAGCACCAATTGATATCATAGAAATAGGTACTTCAATAATTTCTGCTATTCGTTCCAGATATTTTTTTGTATTTTTTGGCAAATCCTTATATTTATTGATTCCTGAAGTATCACTCATCCATCCTTCAACTTCTTCATAGATAGGTTTACAATTATAAAGAATCTGGAGCTGATAAGGGAAATTGTCAATGATTTTTCCATCATATTTATATTTATTGCAAATTTTAATAGTTTTAACCTGATCAAGCACATCCAGTTTTGTAACAACTAAACTGGTAAACCCATTTACCATTGCAGAATACCTTGCAATTACCGCATCAAACCATCCGCATCTTCGCGGACGGCCTGTAGTTGCTCCGAATTCTTTCCCGATAGTTCTTATTTGATTACTCATTTCAGGATCAAACTCTGTAGGGAAAGGGCCTTCCCCTACGCGTGTTGTATAAGCTTTTGCAATACCGACAACCTCATCAATTTTAGTAGGTCCAATACCTATTCCTGTACAAGCTCCGCCGGCAGTAGAATTTGAAGATGTAACATAAGGATACGTCCCAAAATCCACATCAATCATTGTTCCCTGCGCTCCTTCAAAAAGCACGCTTTTTCCATTATTTATTTCTCTATTAATATATTTAACAGTATTGCTTACATAATCTTTAATTTTATTAGCATAATTAAGGTATTCTTTAATAATTTTTTCTTTGTCAGGTAAATTATCTTTTAGGAAACGTTTTTTATCTTTTAAATTTGCATCTAATTTTGCTATGAAAGTTTTTTCATCAAATAAATCATCAATTCTGATACCCATTCGCGCCATTTTATCCATATATGTTGGACCAATCCCGTGCCCGGTAGTGCCTATTTTATTATTCCCTTTACTTTTTTCCTGCTGCTGATCAATGATTTTATGATATGGCATCACTACATGGGCCTGCCTGCTTATGAATAGACGCCCGCTTACTTTTATACCTCTCATTTCAAGCGATTCAATTTCTTTAATTAGCGCCGCTAAATCAATAACAACGCCATTCCCAATAACACAAGCTTTTCCCTTATGTAAAATACCAGATGGAATTAAGTGCAGTATATATTGCTGGCTGCCGATCACAACTGTATGTCCGGCATTAAACCCTCCCTGATACCTTGCAACAATATCAAAATTTTCTGTTATTACATCAACTATTTTCCCCTTACCTTCATCTCCCCATTGTGCGCCAACAACAATAATATTCGCCATAAAATATTCCTCCAACGAAATTTCATTTTAATAATTCAATGAAGAACCCTGTGGCAGACAGGGTATCTTCTGTCTCTGATAGGAATTATTTATTATTTATTTTAGTGCCAATTCATCCCTGCCTTAAAAAGGCAGGGTATTAATGGCACTTCCAGATAAACATTTATCTTATAATAGCTAATATAGTTTTATTAGTCAATATAGTTTTTTATGTTATTTAAAACTTTATAACTTGATTTTTCTGCTAAAATAGCCGAAAATATACTTAATACTTGGAGGGGTCATAAATTCTGATTTATGACCCCTCCAAGTATAATAAAATTTTTTCAGGACAAATATGCCCAAAAAAAATGGATCGAACAAAATATATTTTTTATTTTTATTAATTCTTATCATTTGGTTGCCGGGAGTTTTTAAATTATCAAATATTAAACAAATATATTTAATTTATTTATTCAAAACAATTAATTCAATAGCTATAATCTGGCTTATTCAAAAAATAATTAATCTTAATAAAAAAATAACTGAAAAAAATGAGGAAATTGAAAAGCTAAATTTAATTGACCATGCTACAGGTTTTTATAATTTATCATATTTTTATGAGTCTCTTGAAAGAGAGATGCTTCGTTCAGAACGACAGCAATATACATTTTTTGTTGGCATAATAGAATTAGATCAAAATAAAGAAATTACCAAATATTTAGGTGAAATAGTTGAACCTTCCGTTTTAAAGGATGTTGTTGAAATTATAGAAAATAATATTAGAAAAGGAGTGGATACAGCTTTCCGTTATAATGAAAATATGTTTGCTTTAATTCTTGATGATATATCTAATTCTGGTGTAAAATCTGTTACAGAACGCGTTTTGCAGGATTTTGTAAAATTGAAAAAAAAATCAGAATTTACCAAAACAAATTTATATATGGGATTTATGCAGTATCATTCAGAATGGGATATTAAAATTTATATTCAGAAAGTGTATCTGGCTTTATTGGAAGCTAAAAAAAGCGGGAATAGCAATGTGGTAATATTTTAGTGCCCCTGTAGCCTCAGGCTTTAGCCTGAGCAATCGCAAGCTAAAGCTTGCAGCTACCACTAAATAAAGGACAAAAATGAAAAAATTATCAAATACAAAAAGCAATATTGATTTAAATGCAGAAAATAATTTTGCAAATTTATCTGCAATAAAAATTTTAGTAACTGGTGCATTTAACAGCGGTAAAACACATTTTATTAAAACGATTAGCAATAATTTTATGCTTAACACAGAAAAAAATGTTTCAGATCCCCATATAAAGTCGAAAAAGCTTACTACTGTGGCAATGGATTTTGCAAAAACAAAATTGGAAAATACCCCTGACCTTTTTTTCTTTGGGACACCAGGACAGAAGCGTTTCGATTTCATGTGGGAAATTCTGTCTTTTAAGATGCTGGGTTGTATTATTATGGTTGACAGTTATCAGTTCCATGAATCAAAGGAAGAAACACAGGAAATTCTTAATTATTTTTTAAATTTGCCTTATAGCGTACCATTAATAATTGCAGCAAATAAACAGGATTTACCTCAAGCACTAACACCCGATGAAATACGACAGGAATTATCTCTCTCGAAAAAAATTTCTATTTTACCGTGTATTGCTACACAAAAAGAAAAAGTTAAAGAAATTTCCATGTATCTTATAAATAATATTTTAGGGCAAAGGAAAAATAATTAATGGCATATGATAGCCTAAAAGATTTTATTGAAAAATTGGAAGAGAAAAAGCAATTAAAAAGAATTTCAGTTGAAGTTGATCCAATATTAGAAATAAGTGAAATAACAAGCCGTGTAAATGAAAAATTCGGTCCGGCATTATTATTTGAAAAAGTTAAGGGATATAATACACCTGTTCTTATCAATGCTTTTGGTTCAGATTATCGTATGGCATTGGCAATGGATGAAAATTCAATTTCTGATGTTGCATCTAGAATTGAAAAACTGCTTAAATCAGAAATGCCGATTACATTATGGGATAAATTGCGTTCTGTTTTGAAGCTTAAGGAATTTGCGCATTTAATTCCAAAAGTTGTTGATACAGGGCCATGTAAGGAAGTGATAATAAAGAATAATCCATCATTGGATATTTTTCCCATAATAAAATGCTGGCCGCATGATGGAGGTAAATTCATTACTTTACCAATGGTTCATACGAAAGATCCTGATTCTGGAATACGGAATCACGGCATGTATCGTTTACAGGTATTTGATAATCAAACAATTGGTATGCACTGGCATCTGCATAAACACGGCGCAAAGCATTATCGCCGCTCTTGCGAACTTGGGAAAAAATTAGAAGTGGCAATTTCACTTGGAGGAGATCCAGCCATTACTTATGCCGCAAGCGCGCCGCTACCAGAGAATATTGATGAAATGATTTTAGCCGGTTTTTTGCGTCGTAAATCAGTTGAATTAGTTAAATGTGAAACCGTCAACTTAGAAGTCCCTGCATGCGCTGAAATTGTGCTTGAAGGTTATGTTAATCCTGGCGAGACGCGGCTTGAAGGTCCTTTCGGAGATCATACAGGATATTACTCTTTGCCGGATCAATATCCGGTATTTCATCTTACCTGTATCACTCATAGAAAAAATCCTATATATCCAACCACTGTAACAGGCAAGCCACCGCGTGAAGACTGTTACATGGGACGTGCAAGTCAAAAAATATTTTTCCCGTTGCTTAAAATGACTTTACCTGAACTTGTGGATATGGAATTACCTCTGGAAGGAGTATTTCATAATTTAGCTGTTGTATCAATTGACAAGCAATATCCCACACATGCTAAAAAAACCATGCATGCACTTTGGGGTTTAGGACAGATGATGTTTACCAAAATAATTATTGTTGTTGATAAAGACACTGATGTGCATAATTTATCTGAAGTCATCTGGAAAGTGGGAAATAATATTGACCCAAAATATGATATTGTTTTTACTGAAGGTCCAATAGATGCTTTAGATCATGCTTCACGCACGCGTTATATTTCTACTAAAATGGGGATTGATGCCACACGTAAATGGAAGGAAGAAGGTTTCGACCGTGAATGGCCTGAGATAATTAAAATGAGTCCGGAAATTAAATCTCTGGTTGATGAAAAATGGAAGGATTATGGAATAGAATAGAAAAAAAACAAGGGGGAAAAATTCAATGAAAAATTTTTTTTTAATGCTTATTATTTTGTCCAGTATGATTTTTATATGTGGAAATATCCCGATACTTGCTGAAGAAGAGGAATCAAATCTAATTATTTCTGTTTATAAAAATTTTGCTCTGGTTATGGAAAAAAGGGAATTTGAATTAAAAAAAGGGAAGAATGAATTACAGATTGAAAACATTCCAGTTAAGATTGACCCAAATTCAATTTTTTTAGATATTATTAAAACAGATAAGAATAAGGATAAAAAAGATTTATCCTGTCAAATTCTTGAGCAAAATTTTGAATACGATTTTAGCAATATCGATAAATTAATTTCAAAATATCTTAACCTTGGCAAAAAATTGAAAATTACATTACAGGATGGAAAATTACTAGAAGGAAAGCCTGTTCATCTTGATGAGGGATATCTAATACTGGGAGAACTTGAAGAAGATTCAGAGCCAATAGTTATTAATAGAAATTTTATTAACAGTATTGAATTTCCTGAACATCCTGATAGTTTAGTTGTAAAACCAACCCTTTCATTAAAATTAAAAGTATCTAATAAAGATGATTATAAAATTGCTCTTAATTATAAAGTAAATGATATTAAATGGAAAGCTAATTATATTGGAATAATAAATTTAAAAGATCTGGAAATGAACCTTTATGGATATGTATCAATAACCAATAATTCCGGTTATGCTTATAACAACGCAAAAATAAAATTATTTTCAAACAATGAATCAGACTCTATTTCATATTTATTAGAACGTAAAGTAGCATTGAAAAATGAGGAAAACGGATTTTCTCTTTTTGACAATAAAGTGCTTAAAATTAGTAAAGTATTTTGTTATAATAGTAAAATTGATAAAAATAAAGTTAAAGTTGCTATAAGTATACAGAATGATGAACAAAATGGATTAGGATTTTTTCTTTTAAATGGTAAAATAGATTTATATAAAAAAGATATAGCTGATTCTCATTTATGGATTAAAGAAGATAATATGTCGGATGTAACAATAGGTAAAAATGTAAGATTTTTAATTGAGGATGCAGAAGATATAACTGCAGAACGCCGAGAATTAGAAGTTAAAAATATCAGTCCTGATGTAAATGAAAAAACATTTGAAATTGAATTGAAAAGCAATCAGAAGGAACAGATAAATATAGCTGTTATTGAAAATATTGATGGCGAGTGGGAAGTAATAGAAAAAACAGATCCTTATAGTAAAAAAGATTTATATACCATTGAGTTTGCAGCATTAGTTCCGCCACAGGAGAAAAAAGTAATTAAATATAAGGTGCGGATTAAGAAATAAAAAAGGAGATATACCATGAAATCGAATTTGATTAAAATTTTTTGTTTTTTGTATTTTTTATTTTCTTTTCTTATTATCTTTGGCGAGGAAGATAATCCTGATAAAAAATTATTTGAACAGAAATGCAGTTTATGCCATACAATTGAAAGGCCTTTATCAAAGAAAAAAACTTCAGAGGATTGGAGAACTACTGTAGAAACAATGCGTAAAAAAAATACAAAACATATTAATGAAGATGAAGCAATAATAATTGCAAATTATCTTATCTCTACCCGCGGTCAGCCGGAAATTAATAAAGTTAAGGATCCTAATAATTTAACAGAACTGGAAATGAAACATGCGCCAGTAGTCACAATTACCTGGGATAATCCTGAAAAAGGTGAAGTAACAATATCAGTAGAAGTGGGAAAGACACATCACCCAATGGGAAAAGATCATTATATTAAATTTATTGAAATTTTTATTGATCATAATTCTATTATTAAAAAAATTCTTACACCTGAAGATAAACCAGTTATGGAATTTAAAACGAAAATTGCAGAAGGAGCAAGTATTACTGCGCTTATAGAATGCAACAAGCATGGTTTATGGGAAGGTGGAATCAGATAAAAATCTGCAATCTATTAATCACCAATCCGGATAATAACTTGGGATAAAAATAAGTGGATTTCTGCGGCATTAGTTCTCCGTGTCCGGAGATTTCCATAACCTGATTACTGCGGGTAGGATTCAAAAAAAGAACTAATTGGAATTCTTTGTTTTTTATTTTTTCAACACATTCATTAAAATTATGATTATAAACAATGTGTTTGCCATCTTTTAAATGATGATGATTTATATCAAGGAACTGCTCTATAATTAAATTATGCAGAATTGCAACATCAAGTTCTTTCCATGCTTTAGATTTGCTATGGTCAGAATACCTTTCAAGTGCTTTATCATCTTTTAGAACCAAAAGATAATATTCATTTTTTTCAGTATAAAGACCAAATACATGCTTATTTTTTCCTATTTCTTCCATTCTATTTATAATTGTAGATTCAGGATTATCTTCTGTTTTTAGTCTGGTTACAATAAAAAACTCCGATAATTTTTCTAAAAACATAGCGATATTTATTTCTGGCAGATTATGAATTAATCTGTGTGTTGGTAAAATAATCAATCCAGGGTCATCTATATTGACCAGCATAAACATAACATAATTATAAGGTTCATTTCCTGTATGGTTTGGATTATTTTCTTTTCTTTCATTGCGATAATTTAAAGCTGTTTCATACCGGTGATGCCCATCAGCAATAACAATAGTTTTTTTGCTCATTAAAATTGTTATTTTATTTATTGTTTCAGTATCTGATATTTTCCATAGTTTATTTACTGTTCCTTCATGATCGACAATATTTATTGTTGGTTCATTTTTATAAATATGAGAAAGTTCATTTTCCATGATAAAACTTTTATCTTCATATAGACCAAAAATCTGGCTGAAATTTGCTTCGCAATTACGCATAAGTTCTAATCGGTCTTTTTTTGGTGCAGATAGAGTTTGTTCATGGGGACATATTATTCCTTGTGAGAAATCTTCTAATTTAACCAATGAAATAAAACCATGACGAACTTTAACTGAAGAATTGTCCTTTAATTTATATTCCTGTGTATAAAAATATATTGATGGTTGATCTTCATAAACAAGAATATTATTTTTAAGCCATGAATAAAAAAAGTTTTTAGCGCGAGTATATTTATTTTCTGCTGTTGAATCTTCAGGATATTCCATCCCTAAAATGAGGCGGATAATATTATCAGGATGCTTATCATAATACAGCTTTTGCCCTTGCGGTGAAATTACATCGTATGGGGGAGCTGTAACTTGCGAAAGATCCGAAAATATTTTTTGATTATATCTTATTCCCTTGAAAGGAAGTACTTTGGCCATTTTAATTTTCTGTTTTACTTTTTACCTGCTAAATTTTCATATTCTATCAATATTGGGGAAGCTATATATATTGAAGAATATGTTCCAGTTATAATTCCTATAAATAGCGCAAGAGAAAAATCTCTTAAAACTTCACCGCCAAAAATAAAAATTGCCACTACTGATAAGAGGGTAGTTAAAGAAGTATTAACTGTTCGACCTAAAGTACTGTTTATTGCTGTATTAATTACACTGGGAAAAGGTACATTTTTTTTCTTTAAAAGAGGGATTGTCTCTCTTATACGATCAAATATAACAATTGTATCATTAATAGAATATCCAACTAAAGTCAGAATAGCAGCTACAACCTGAATACTTATTTCCCGATTTAACAGAGAGAAAAAACCTAATGTTATTAAAACATCATGAATAAGCGCAACTACACCACCCAAAGAATATTTAAATTCAAACCGCCATGAAACATAGATTAATATGCCCAATATTGAAAATATTACAGCCATAACAGTGTTACTGATTAGTTTTCTGCCTGCAACCGGACCAACAAATTCTGCCCGCTGGATTTGGAACGGATTAACTTTATCATAATTTTCTTTCAGAGCTAATTCAATGGTTTTATTTATTTGAGAAGCGTCTTTTTCAGAAACTTTAGTATTACGAGCTCGAATAAGAATTTCATTTTCTGCACCATATTGTTGAATAACACTATCACCCATGTTTATTTTTGAAAGCACCTGCCTGATTTCATCTGTTTTTACATTCTTAGAAAATTTAACTTCTATTAATGTCCCTCCTTCAAAATCAACCCCATATTTTAATCCACCTTTAATAATCATTGAAATTAATCCAGCAATAATCAAAATACCAGAAAATAAATAAGCCTTATATCTGAATTTCATAAAATCAACATTAATACTATGAAAAAATTCCATTTTTTTCCCTTTCTGAAAATTATATACTTACTTTTTTCATTCCACTATCAAGTGAAGTATCATATATTTCACGTGTAACAACTATTGCGGTGAACATACTGATTATTATACCAAACGATAATGTAACAGCAAATCCTTTTACAGGACCTGTTCCAAATATATATAGAGCAACAGCAGTAATTAAGGTAGTCAGATTTGAATCAAAAATACTTGAAAATGCTCTATCATAACCATTATCAATTGCAGTATGTATGGTTTTCCCTGTGCGTATTTCTTCTCTGATGCGTTCAAAAATAAGTATATTTGCATCAACAGACATACCTATGGTAAGTATTATTCCAGCAATACCAGGCAAGGTTAAAGTAGCTTTAAATATTGCCATTGCTGATAAAAGAAAAACAATGTTTAATATAAGCGCTACAATGCTTATTAATCCTGACAAATTATAATATATAACCATAAAAAGTATAACACATGCAAGTCCTATTAAACATGCGATAATTCCATTTTTTATTGAATCTTTTCCAAGTGAAGGACCAACGATTCGGGTTTCAGATATTGTAACTGGCGCTGGTAAAGCGCCTGCTCTGAGTACTATAGCCAGGTCTTTTGCTTCATCCATGCTAAATGAACCGGAAATTTGCGCTTTCCCATTTGGGATACGATCTCGAATAACAGGCGCTGAATGAATATTTCCATCTAAAACTATTGCAAGTTTTTTTCCAATATTATCCCCTGTTACTTCTGCAAATTTTTTTGCTCCTTCTTCATTAAATTCCAATTCAACAAAAGGCTCATTCCATTGTCCGCCAATTTGAACATTAGCATTTACAAGATCCGCTCCTGTTACTTTTGCTTCTTTTTTTAATAAAAATGACTGGGTTGAAATTTTGCCTGTTTCAGTCTTCGTTTTCATTGTTACTATTTCCTCGCCATCAGGAATATTCCCTTTTTTAGCTTCTTCTATATTCCCTGCTTCATCAACAAGTCTGAATTCAAGATGCGCTGTTCTTCCAATAAGAGATAATGCTCTGTCTGTATCTTTAATACCGGGTAATTGAATTATGATTCTGTCCAGACCTTCACGTTGAATTATTGGTTCTGCAACTCCAAATTCATCCACACGATTTCGAAGAATTTCCTGTACAACATTAACTGCTTCGTCCTTATTTGCACCTTGAGGCAATTTACTTGTTTCTACCTGTAAAGCAACATGCATCCCGCCCTGTAAATCCAATCCTAAAGAAATTTTATTTTCTGGAAATACTTTTTTCCACCAATTAGGATATACAAATCCGAATGTTGGAAGAAGAGATAAAAAAGTAAAAATAATTAATCCGAAGATAGTAATTCTTATCCATTTTCTTTTTGCTTTGCTATAAGCCATATTATACCTTTCTTTATCTTTAATATTAAATTAAGCCTGATAAATCAGGCAACTACAAAAATTTAAATGTAGTTGCTCGATTTATCGAGCGTTTCAAATTCCTGCACTTTAAAAATAACAATAACTGTTTAGTATACTTATTTAATTTTTGTTGTCAAATATTTTTTTTAGTTCTGAAAACAATGTTGACAAGAAATTTATATTTGATAGAATCAGTATAAGAACTTATTAAGGAGACCTCAAAAATGAGTATAGCAATATCAGATAGAGTGAAAATTCTTAGTCCATCACCAACTTTAGCTATTGATGCTAAAGCAAAAAAAATGAAGCAGGAAGGATTAGATATCATAAGTTTTGGCGCTGGGGAACCCGATTTTGATACTCCTCTAAATATTAAAAATGCCGGTATTAATGCTATAAAAAAAGGAGAAACAAAATATACGCCTGTAAGCGGTACACAAAAACTAAGAGAAGTTATATGCGGTAAACTTTTAAATGATAATAATCTTAAATATTCACCAAATAATATTGTGGTTTCATGCGGAGCAAAACATTCTCTTTATAATGTTTTTCAATGCATACTTAATCCCGGAGACGAAGTTATTATCCCGGTTCCATACTGGGTAAGTTATCCTGAAATGATAAAAACATCCGGCGGTAAACCAGTGTACGTTAATACTAAAGAAGAAAAAAATTTTACTTTATCACCAGATGAATTAATCGCACATATTACTCCACGCACTAAAGCAATTATAATAAACAGCCCGAGCAATCCTTCAGGAATGATTTATGATAAAAATCAGCTTCAATCAATAGCAGATATAGCAATCAAAAACAATATTCTAATTATTTCTGATGAAATTTATGAAAAATTGATTTATGATGGATTATCGCATTTGAGTATTGCAAGTCTTAATGAAGCAATAAAAAAACTTACTGTTGTCGTTAATGGTGTTTCTAAAGCTTATTCCATGACTGGCTGGCGTATTGGATATATTGCCTGTGAAGCAGAACTAGCTCGCGCAGTTGAAAATCTTCAAAGTCATAGTACTTCTAATCCGTGTTCTATTTCTCAATCTGCAAGCATTGAAGCTTTAGAGGGACCGCAGGAAAAAGTTAGCGAGATGTTATTGCAATTTGATAAAAGAAGAAAATTAATGGTAGAAGGGCTTAATAAATTAAAAGGAGTAAAATGCAAAGCACCTCAAGGTGCATTTTATGCTTTCCCTGATATTTCCAGTTTAATTGGCAAAAGCTTTAATTCAAAAAAACTCGCATCATCCGAAGCAATTGCTGAATTTTTTCTTGAAGAAGCTAAAGTGGCTCTGGTACAGGGCTCTGCTTTTGGCATGGACAATTATTTAAGACTCTCATATGCTGCATCAGAAGAAAATATTGAAAAAGGATTAGCAAGGATGAGCGAAGCATTAAAAAAATTAATCTAAAAAAGGAAATCAAATGAATTTTAAAGACTGGTTTTTAGAAACAAGGCCTCAATTTCTTATTCTTTCTGTAATTTTAATTTTACTTGGTACCTCAGTAGCATTTTATAATAATACCTTTAATCTAATAATATTTATTTTAACAATGATCGGTCTTGTCAATATGCATATCAGCTGCAATGTGCTTAATGATTATTACGATTATAAAAGCGGAATTGATCTTCATACTGCACCAACTCCATTTTCCGGCGGAAGCGGTTTTTTGCCATCAGGAAAATTAAATCCGCAGGGTGTTTTTAAGTTAGGAATGATAACCGCAGGTATAGGAATTTTAATAGGTATTTATTTCTGCTTAACTGTTGGATGGAAATTACTGCCTATTGTGATTGTTGGAGCAATCGCTACTTTTTTTTATAATACATTTTTTTCAAAAATAATGGCTGGAGAAATTTCTGCCGGACTGGGATTAGGCTTGCTTCCAATAATTGGAACTTATTTTGTATATACAGGTGAGTATAATACGCAATCATTTTTTGCAGGAATACCGCCGTTCCTTCTTGTATTTAATCTTCTGCTTTTAAACGAATTCCCTGATACTGAAGCAGATAAAAAAGGCGGCAGAAAACATATTGTAATTGTATTGGGACAAAAAACCGCAGCATGGATATATACAGCTTTTGCTATTTCCGTATATATCTGGATTGTTTTTGGGATTGCATCAGGAGTGATGCCTGTCTGGACAGTTCTGGGATTGCTTACACTCCCTCTTGCATTTAAAGCTATTCAGGGAGCTTTGAAATTCAGAGACATCCGTGAAAAATTTATACCTGCGCAGGGCGCAAATGTTGGTATGGTTCTAATTACTCAAATATTATTAGCTTTAGGTTATTTTATCTCTCATTGGAGCAATATTAAAATTTAAGGGCTTGCCCAAAGGAAATATCTGTGACTAAACTACTTGATTTAATAAATAAACCCGATGATCTTAAAAAAATTCCACAAACGCAATTATCTGACTTAGCTCAAGAAATAAGAGAGACAATAATTAATACTGTTTCACAGACAGGCGGACATCTGGCATCCAGTCTGGGTGTTGTTGAGTTAACAATAGCTCTGCATTATATATTAAATTGCCCGTCTGATAAAATTATATGGGATGTAGGACATCAATGTTATGCTCATAAACTACTTACCGGTAGAAAAAATAAATTCATGACTCTGAGGCAATTTGAAGGTATCAGCGGATTTCCGTGTAAAAGTGAAAGTGAATGCGATCCTTTTGGAACGGGACACAGCGGAACTTCTATTTCGGTAGCGCTTGGAATGGCAATAGCGCGCGATTTAAATCATCGTAACAATAAAATTGTCGCTGTTATTGGTGATGGCTCAATGACTTCAGGCATGGCTTTTGAAGCATTAAACCATGCCGGGCATTTAAAAAAAGATTTAATTGTTATTTTAAATGATAATGAGATGTTTATCTCTCCCAAAGTTGGAGCGCTGGCTTCTTATCTTACACGTATATTTTCAAGCCCGACATATACTCGCTTCAGAGAAGAATTCGATAATTTTCTGGAATCAATACCAAAAGTCGGTACTAAAGTTCACAATATAGCAAAACGTTTTGATGAAAATATGCGTTCCTTATTTGCTCCTGGCATGATTTTTGAGGAAATGGGATTCGATTACGTAGGCCCTACTAATGGACATAATTTTAATGATTTAATTAAGACAATTCAGAATATAGCTTTAATGAAGGGACCTGTTCTCCTGCATGTTATAACAAAAAAAGGTAAAGGATACGAACCAGCTGAAAAGTTTCCGGTTGCATTTCATGGAGTTGATAAATTTGAGATTTTAACAGGCAAAGCATTAAAAATAACTTCCGACCGTCCTTCATATACTAAAATTTTTGGTGATACTATGATTGAGCTGGGGAAAGAATATAAAAATTTAGTAACGATTACCGCTGCAATGCCTGATGGTACCGGGCTAGCGAATTTTTCAGAGGTTTTTCCCGATAGATTTTTTGATGTTGGAATCGCTGAACAGCATGCCGTAACTTTAGCCGCTGGCATGTGCAATGACGGTCTAAAACCTGTTGTCGCAATTTATTCAACATTTTTGCAGAGAGCGTTTGACCAGATTATACATGATACCTGTATTCAAAATCTACCTGTTGTTTTTGCAATTGATAGAAGCGGGATTGTCGGGCAGGATGGAAAAACTCATCAGGGGATTTTTGACATATCTTATCTGCGTCTTATTCCAAATATTATTATAATGTCCCCACGCGATGAAAATGAACTCCGTCATATGCTGAAAACAGCAATAGAATATCGAGAACATCCTATAGCTATTCGTTATCCCCGTGCTGAAGGATTGGGGATTGAACTGGATAAAGAATTGAAAATTTTACCAATCGGGAAAAGTGAAATTTTGGTTGAAGGTAAAGATATAGTAATTTTTGGTTTTGGATTTACAGTTCATTTAGCTCTTATAGCTGCCGGGATATTGAAAGAAAAGCACAATATTTGCGCAACTGTTGTTAACTCGAGATTTGCTAAACCACTTGATAGTGATTTAATAAAAAAATTTGCTCAAGAAATACCGCGTTTTGTAACTGTTGAGGAAAATACATTAATCGGTGGTTTTGGCAGTGCAATTCTGGAATTTCTTGAACAGGAGAACTTATTATCTAAAGTTAAAGTATCCAGAATAGGATTGCCTGATAAATTCATTGAACATGGACATCCGAAAATTTTACGGGATAAATATAATATTAAAAGTGATGCTATTGTATCAAAAGTGCTTGAGGTGATGAATAATTAAGGGATATTCATGTATATAAAAAAAATTTTTATTATTTTTATTTTTTCTATTTTTATTGGATGTTCGCAATCATTGGTTAAAAAAGATAACTCATCTGGTATTCGCGGTACAATAATTTATAATCAAAAACCTCAGAATAATATTTCAGTATTTGCATATAAAGATTTTTCTTCAAATTTAAAAGGAAATGACTATATCGCTTATTTTGATTCAACTGGAAATGATGGTGGTTTTTCTATCAAACTCCCTCAAGGTAATTATATTATTGTTGCTAGAAGTAAGGATTTAGATGATGATTTTTTTGGTTATTATGGGGGCAACCCTGTAACTGTCATAAATAATACTTATACAGCATTACGACTCGGTATTATTAAAAAACCTTCATGGATGATTATTTCTTCTAATGAGGATACTACTTTAACAGGAATATATGGTATGGTACTGCATAATAATTCACCCCTGGCTGAAGCTAAAATAACAGCATATTTAAATTCTGATACTTTTTTTCGCGGTCTGGGCTTTGCTGAAACATTTACTGATTCTACTGGTAATTATAATTTATCTTTACCAATTGGCACATATTTTATTGTTGCGCATAAAAGAAATTCACCTGATGAAATAGGACCGCTTAACCCAGGTGATTATTTTGGTTATTATATAAATAACCCATTGGAATTGAAAAAAGGATTTATACCTGCTTTTATTGAGACAGTAATTAAGGGAAAAGGAAATCCTTCTGAATCAGTAATTACTGCATCCGGGACATTTGCAAAAAAAGAAAATTATATAAAAGGTAAAATAATAGATATAAATGGTAACCCAATCAGTAATGTATTTGCAGGATTATATTCCGATTCAAATATGATTGAAAAACCAATCTTTATGTCAGATAAAACTGATAATACAGGTGAATTTAAAATATTCGTCAGTACTCCTGGAATTTATTTTCTTGGTGCAAGAGATAAATTTGGCGCACCGCCTAAAGAAGGTGAATACATGGGATGGTATGTTAGCACTCCTGACCATTCAATAAATATTTCATCTGATGAAAAAATTGAAAATATAAAAATAATTGTTGACCTTGTGCCGGCAAGCGGGGAATGAGGATAGATGCAGAATATATATAAAAAAATACTTTTATTACAGTTTATATTTTTAGTTTGTATTTTATCTCGCGCTAGTTTTGCATGGGAGTTATCTTCGGGGAAAACAATGCAGGAGATTTCAAATAAACTCGATGAAATTCCATATAAATCCAAAGCCTCCTCAGGTTCATTATTAACAATATTTAAGGGATTAAATGAATATAAACAAAAAATCGCTGATCATAATAAAAATAAAGCCGGTATCCCCTATGATAATCAAACAATATATTTACCGGAGTTTAAAAAAATTTTATTTCCTTTAAAATCAGGAATAACAATTGTCGGCAATTTAGCTGTTATACCATTTAAAAAAGCTCCTGTTATAATTATTATTCATGGAATGCTTGATAGTAAAGCGCAGAAATATGTATATGAAGTGGCAAATACAGCTCTGTCTGAATGGGGTTTTCATGTATTAACATTAGATTTAAGAGAACATGGTGAAACATGGGGTAAAAATAATATTTATTCAACTTGTGGATGGAAAGAAAGTGAGGATGTAATTGAAATTGCAAATTTTTTACATACATTACCTGAAATCACAAAAGTTTGTTTGCTAGGATTTAGCCTGGGCGCAAATGCGGCGATTATTGCTGCCGGTAAGGAGAACAGGGATTTATGTTTTGATGGCGGTGTTATAGCTATTTGTCCTCCGGCAGATTTAAAAGAAACTATTGATAATCTTGACAAAAATGTTTTTATTTTTACATTATTTCGATATATTCTTATTAAATCAATTAGAGGAAAATTAAAAAAACGGATAAAAAATCAGCCGGAAATATCATCGCAAATCAATGATTATAGTTTTAAAATATACTTTGAAAAATTAATATATCCTGCTTATCAAAAAGAACTTAAAAATATAGATGAACTTTATTATAGAAGCAGTTCGATAAATTTTATTGAAAGAGTAAAACTTCCTTTACTTATTATGTATGCTGCAGATGATCCAATTGTAAGCAGTGAGCAATCTGAAAAATTAAAAAATAAATCTCTTAATAATTCATGGGTAAATATAAAAATATTTGAAGATGGCGGACATATTGCTTTTATGTATTATGATCGTAAATGGTTTTTTGAGTATTTAAAGACTTTTTTCCAGTATTGGGCAGTATAACATTTTTGAAAAGGTTATCATGAAAAATTGGTTAAATAGAATTAGTTCAGGATTTTTTTTTATCTCTCTCACAACTTTAATTTATGAAATTCTTTTAATAAGGATTCTTTCTGTTTTAATGTTTTATAGTATTGTTTCGCTTACTGTTTCCTTATCGCTTTTTGGAATAGGGCTGGGGGCGCTGTTTGTCTATCTTTTTCCGGATAAATTTCAAAAACAAAATATTCCAAAATTTGCCGGAATTTATGCATGTACAATAATTATCCCGAATCTTTTATTTATAATTATAGATTTATATCCAATGTATTTTTCTAACATAATAAACATTTTCCACCCACCATTATATCAACCTTTTAAAACAACTTTTTATACATCAGGATTATCAGCTCAAACTTATCTTTATTTAGCAATTTTCTTTTTGTTAATTACTATTCCATTTTTTTTTAGCGGAATAACAACAAGTCTTCTGATTTCATCCTATAATCAGGATATCAGTAATCTTTATTTTTTTGATTTAATTGGAGCAAGCTGCGGGAGTTTTTTAGTTATACCTTTGCTAAATTATTTTGGACCTTTACCATCTATTTATATAAATTCAGGATTAGCATTCACAGGTGTGTTTTTGCTTTTAAACAAATCATCTGCAAAAACAACTATAGCTTTATTCAGTATAATCGTATGTTTAATGTTTATATCATGGAGCTCTTTTTATTATCAAGTACCTGAAATCAAATTTGTAAGAGGGCAATATGAACCAAATATACTTTATTCAAAATGGAATGCAATGTCCAGAGTTGTTGTGTATTCAGGTAAAATACAAATGTTTCCGGATAGAATAGGCAATACTCATGGCTATATAAGCAAAACATATGATGGTAATTTACCAGATCAAAAAGGTATGGTTATAAATGATACAGGATATACGCTCCTGATTAATTTTAATAATGATTTAAAAAAAGTTGAATTTGTTAAATATCTTATTAATTCTTTTGTATACCATCTGGATGAAAATAGCAAAAAAAATGTATTAATCATTGGACCTGGAGGCGGAGAAGATATATTAGGAGCATATTCTTTTAATCCTGCTTCTATTACAGCAGTAGAACTTAATCCAACTGTAGTTGAAATTGTTAATGACCGTTTTCGTGATTTTACCGGAGCTCCATATCGTCTTCCGCGAGTAACAACAGTAATTGAAAATGCCCGCAGTTTTATAAAATATTCTCCCAACAAATATGATATTATTTTTGGTTCATTGGTATTTGAATGGTTTGAACCAGTAGCAGGAGCATTTACATTAAGTCAAAGTAATTTATATACATTTGAAGGATTTTCAGATTATTTTAATCATCTTACTCCTGACGGAATTTTTAATATCTGCCGTGTTAGCGATAGGCGCTCTCTGCGTTTTACAGCAATGGCAATAGAATCTCTGAAAAAGATTGGCAAAAAAAATCCCGCACAGCATATATTTATTGCAACCAGCGGAAGACGCGGAGGAGGATTTGGGAGTTTCATTTTTAAGAAAAGCCCATTAACTGTTAAAGAACTCGAAGTATTAAAAAATACTGCGAATAAAATGAATTTTAAAATATTGTATTCACCCGATTTAAAAATTAAGAATAAATTTTATGATCTAATAAAAACACAAAATCTCAATGATTATTATCAAAAGAATGAGTATAATTTTAGACTTGCAACAGATGATAAACCATTTTTTGATTTTTTAATTAAACCATCAGTATTTTTTTCAACAAATTTCTGGCTTGAATCTTCCAATTTTGAGGATCAATCAATATATATATTAAAAATCTTTTTTATTTTTGCCGTTATTATGGTGGGAATTTTATTTGCTATTCCTTTTATATTTTCAGCAAAAACAATTAGCAATAATAATTTCAATACTTCACTTATACTTATTTATTTTGGTTGTCTTGGATTTGGTTATATGCTGATTGAAATAGCCTTAATGAATAAATTCAATGTACTGATTTCACATCCAACTCTTTCTATCTCAATCATACTATTTTCAATGTTATCAGCAGGCGGATTTGGAAGTTTAGCAACAAATAAAATTAAAAGTGATTTGAAAAATCTTATTATAATACTTCTAATTTTAAATATTATAATTTTTGTTTATATTATATTTGTAAATACATGGCTAAAAAGCATTGATGACAGTAGATTTTTATATCGGACAATAAAAAGCATACTAACTCTTTTACCATTGAGTTTTTTTATGGGAATGCCATTCCCGTTAGGATTAAAAGTACTTAAAAATGAAAATTCTATAATTCCCTGGATATGGAGTATTAACTCAGGAATGGGAGTATTAGGCGCAATGTTCGCTTTCATATTTGCGCTCAATTTTGGTTTTACTTATACACTTTATATTGCTTTTGGAATATATTTATTAGCAATAATGATTTGTATATTGATGGCTATTAAGTCTTCACAACTTAAGTTCAAAATAGTATTTAATTTTTAAATTTATTTATATCCGCTAAAGGATTACAATAAATTACAAAAGCAAATTATTCCTTAGTGCCTTTGTAACTATCTTATATTTTATGTTTAACTAATACTTCATAACTATTCTACTGCAAATTTTGCCACCATATCTCCTACATCACTTGTGCTGTAACCCATTTTGCCGGCAGACAGGCTTTTTAATTTTTCTTTAACTACTTTTATAATTGCTTTTTCAATTCTATTCGCTGCATTTGGAAAACCTAAATAATCAAGCATCATCTGCCCTGCTCCTATTGCAGCAAGCGGATTTATTATATTCTGCCCGGTATATTTAGGAGCTGAACCGCCAATAGGTTCAAACATTGAAACTCCCTGAGGATTAATATTTCCACCAGCGGCAATTCCCATTCCACCCTGAATCATTGCGCCTAAATCAGTAATAATATCTCCAAACATATTATCAGTCACGATAACATCAAACCATTCTGGATTTTTTACCATCCACATACAGGTTGCGTCAACATGAGCATAATCAGTTTTTATATCTGTATATTCTTTTGCAATCTCTTCAAATGCCCGCATCCATAAATCAAAAGCAAAAGTTAATACATTGGTTTTGCCGCAAAGAGTTAATTTATTGTTTTTCTTTCTTTTTCTTGTAAGATCAAAAGCAAATCTAAGACAGCGTTCAACACCGCGCCGTGTATTAATTGATTCCTGTATTGCAACTTCGTCCTGAGTCCCTTTTTTCAAAAATCCGCCTGCTCCGGTGTAAAGCCCTTCAGTATTTTCACGAACAACAATAAAATCAATATCATCCGGAGTTTTATCTTTAAGAGGAGTATCAACTCCAGGATAAAGTTTTACCGGACGCAGATTTATATATTGATCTAATTCAAATCGCAATCTTAACAAAATACCTTTTTCCAGTATCCCGGGTTTAACATCAGGATGACCTATAGCTCCAAGATAAATTGCATCAAATTTTTTTAGTTCCTGAACTACACTATCTGGAAGAACTTCACCTGTTTTCAAAAATCTAGCACCGCCTAAATCATAATGCACTGTTTCATAATTAAAATTTTCTATTTTAGATACTGCTTTTATTACTTTCAACCCTTCATTAATAACCTCTGATCCTGTGCCATCGCCAGGAATTGCTGCAATTTTAAAACTTTTTCCCATAAAATTTAAATCTCCTTTCTTATTTATTAAATCCTATTTATTAACTTTTAAAATAGCCATAAAAGCTTCCTGTGGAATATTTACCACTCCAACTTGTTTCATTCGCTTTTTACCTTCTTTTTGTTTTTCAAGAAGCTTTCGTTTTCGTGTAATATCACCGCCATAACATTTTGCAAGAACATTTTTTCGTAAAGCTTTTATTGTTTCTCTGGCTATTACTCTTGAACCAATAGCCGCCTGCAATGCCACATCATACATCTGGCGCGGAATAATTTCTGTTAATTTTGAAACGAGTTCTCTGGAATAAGTGTATGCTTTATCACGATGAATTATAAAAGAAAGAGCATCTACCTTATCTCCATTTATCAATATGTTAACTTTTACCATATGTGCAGGTTTATATCCGATTAATTCATAGTCAAGGGAAGCATAGCCCTGACTGAATGATTTTAATTTATCATAGAAATCAAGAACTATTTCTGATAAAGGCAATTCATAAGTAAGCATTGCATGCGCTTCATCTAAATATTCTATCCCTTTATATACTCCTCTGCGGTCCTGCGCTAACTGCATTATTGCCCCAATGTATTTACTCGGCAGCATAATAGTAGCTTTAATATAAGGCTCCTCAATTCGTTCAATACTGCCTTTTTCAGGAAATTTCACCGGATTTTCAATTACTATTTTTTCTCCACCCTCCATATATATACAATAAATAACATTAGGTGCAGTAGTTAACAGGCTGAGATTGAATTCCCTTTCCAACCGTTCCTGAATAATTTCCATATGCAATAATCCTAGAAACCCACAGCGAAAGCCAAAACCCAGTGCTTCAGATGTTTCCGGTTCAAAAGAAAACGAAGCATCATTCAATTTAAGCTTTTCCAGCGCTTCCTTAAGAAGAGGATAATCTCCACTGTTAGTTGGATATAACCCTGCAAATACCATAGGAGTAATTTTTTTAAATCCCGGGAACTGTTCATGTGTGGGATTATTCGCTTCAGTTATAGTATCTCCCATTGATATCATATTAATATTTTTAATACCGGCAATTATATATCCTACTTCACCAACCGAAAGTTTATCTATTGGTCTTCTTTCTAAAGTAAGAGTTCCTACTTCATCAATAACATTGATTTCTCCATTGGACATGAATTTTATATTCATTCCATGTGTGATGCTTCCATCAATAATACGAACATATATAATTACACCGCGATATATATCGTATAGGGAATCAAATATAATTGCTTTAAGCGGTTTATTTAAACTGCCTTCTGGTGAAGGAATTCTATTCACTATTGCTTCAAGAATGTCCTCTGTTCCTATCCCTTGTTTAGCACTGGTTAAAATTATATCTTCTTTTTCCAATCCCAGAACTGAAATAATTTGATTTGTTGTTCCCTCCACATCAGCATTGGGCAAGTCAATTTTATTTATTACCGGAATAATTTTTAAATCCTGTTCAAACGCTAAAAATGCATTTGCAAGTGTCTGCGCTTCTATTCCCTGAGAAGCGTCCACAACAAGTATTGCTCCTTCACATGCTGCAATACTGCGCGATACTTCATAACTGAAATCCACATGACCAGGTGTATCTATTAGATTAATAATATAACTATTTCCATTCTTAGCTTCATAATTCATACGCACTGCCTGTGCTTTGATGGTAATACCGCGTTCACGTTCTAAATCCATACTGTCAAGTACCTGATCACGCATTTTACGTTCTGATATTGTATTAGTAAACTGTAATAATCTGTCAGCTAATGTAGATTTGCCGTGATCAATATGTGCAATAATACAAAAATTGCGAATATTTTTATGATTCATTTTTTATTCTTTCTGAATTAGGGGGTTAGATGTATCTAATATTTTTTATTTTTCCTTCATGTATATAAACTCGAGGAATGCGCGGTCCAATTTTACTTACTATTTCATAATTTATTGTTCCTATTTTTTCTGCTAATTCATCAGCACTTATTTTTTCTTTCCCATCCTGTCCAATCAAAGTAACTATTTCTCCATTTTTAACTTGAGGGAAATCCGTAATATCTATCATAATACTGTCCATACATACAGTACCTGCAACCTTTACTCTTTTTCCATGCAGCAAAACTTCAGCCCTATTGGATAATAATCTGGAATATCCATCTGCATAACCAATTGGAACAGTTGCAATTATACTCGGACGATTAGTAATGAAAGTACGTCCATAACTTATTGAAGTCCCTTCTGGAACGTGTTTTATAAAAGCGATTTTTGCTTTAAGCTGCATTGCTGGCTCTAATTCAATAACATCTTTCGATTCACTATCCGGATATAGACCATAAATAGATAATCCTGGACGAACCAGATTAAAATGCGTAAAAGGATATTTTATCAAAGCAGCGCTGTTGGCTGCATGTATAAAGTTGAAGATTATACCTTTTTCTTTTGCTTTTTGCAAAACATTATTGAAAATATTAAATTGTTTACGCGTAAAATTTTCAGATTGATCTGCTATAGCAAAATGCGTTAATATCCCTTCCGGGTTTAAATTTTTATAATTTTCGAATTCATTAAAAAAATCTGAAAATTTTTCCGGGTCAAGTCCTACTCGTCCCATACCGGTATCAATCTTAATATGAACCGGTAAAATTTTTTTCTGTTTTATACTTTCTTTATTTAGATATTGTGCTAATTCTTTTGTATAAACAAATGGGGTAAGATCATTTTTTACAATTTCTTTTACATCATCAGATAAAACTGCATTTGTAATAAAAATTCTGCTTTTTATTCCTGTTTTACGCAATACTATTGCTTCATAACATGATGCTGTTCCTAAAAAATCTGCTCCGTTCTTTAAAACAATATCTGCTATTTCTTGTGCTCCATGTCCATAAGCGTTGGCTTTTACAACAGCCATAATTTTTACATTATCACCGGTTATTTCTTTAAGCTTTTTTATATTATGTGATACATTATCAAGATTTATTTCTACCCATGTATTATAATTATTCATTATCATTTTATCCATTTTATACAAAATCATATGCTAAAAAACACAAGGATTAAGATTCCAATTGTTTAAGGATTATTTCTTTTAACAATATATTTAACATTTTTTAGATTTTTAAAATGTTCGTCCTGCGTCCATAAAGTCGCATTATATTTTAAAGTAATTGCATAAATTATACTATCTGCCATAGGAATTTTATAATTATAACTTATTTTTGCGGCTTGTAAAGAAATAGAATCGTCAATATTTTCTATTTGATATTTTCGTAATTGAGCTATTGTTTGAATTGCAGTATCTTCGTTTACTTCTATAAGGATTTTTTTAAACATTTCATAAATAATAATAACAGGAACTATTATTTCCCATTTCTTATCATATATAATTTTCGCAAAAATATCTGCATTTGGACCATCAGCAAAATATTCCAACCAGCAGTTTGTATCAATAATTATAATATTATTCATAATCTGTCATCTTCCCTTATAATTTTAGTATCCATCCCTTTTAAAAATCCACGCATTGATTTTATATCTTTCTCTTTAACTATTTCAATTCTTCCTTCATAAGGTAAAACAACAACTTCTTCCCCTGATTTAAAATTATATTTTTTGCGTATTTCTTTAGGAATTACTATCTGATATTTTGGTGATATTTTTGTAGTTGTCATCTCTCTTCTCCTTTCGATAATATAATTGTACTACAAATGTATCATCGATACAAATATTTGTCAATTTTCAAGAAATATGCTCGGTAACGCCTCAGTTATTGGTGGCACACGTAAAAGTCACCAGTCACCAGTAAAAAGATTTCAGCACCTTTAACTAGTGACTGGTGACCTGAAAACTGGTGATATAAATGTATAAATCAATCAACAAATCATTTAAAAATTCCTCTCATAACTGAGGGATTACTATGCTCACTCACCCAGTTTTTAACTTCCTGAAATCTATAATTTTCAAAAATTCCAAATTTATCATTTTTTGTCAGCCGGTTTTTTGTGAATATAGGGGAATTTATTCCGCATAAATATTTTGTTATTGCCACATCTGACATTTTTTTCCTTTCAACTGAAATCATTAATATTTTTAATTTTCCGGATTTTGCTTCTAATAATACTTTATTATACTCTTCTCTATTAAGCGTGGAATCAAGTCTGGCACTGGATATGTTTCTGCTTCTAAGATAATCAAGCTGGTCTTTCATTAAAGAAAGTAGCGGTGAGATTACTAAAGTTATTCCAGGTAAAAGTAATGCTGGTAATTGGTAACACAAGGATTTTCCACCACCAGTAATAAATATCGCTGCTGTTGACTCGCCCTGTAATAATCGCTCAATGACATCTTTTTGTCCTTGAATAAATTTAGTATAACCAAAATATGTGGATAAATATTTTTCGAGGTTGATATTTGATAAAATCATTTCAATATTTTTCCATCCCACAGATCAAAAAGAAATTTGCGCCATGGTATTATTTCAATCTTTCCATGTATTCTTTTTTCTTTCTCATTGCAAACAACAATGCTTCTTTTTGGAGAAGCATCCTCCATAAAAGCCCACAAACCATTTAAATCCCTTGAGTCAATATGATTTGCGCTTTTTACTTCTATAGCTAATTCTCCATCGCCGATAATGTAATCTACTTCAAGTCCTGATTTTGTTCTCCAAAAATTTATTCGGAAATCATTGCCGGTATAAGATCTATATGCTACAAACTCCATTAATATAAAATGCTCAAATGCTTTTCCAAACTCTGCGCCCTTTTCTTCTATTAGATATCTTTTAGTTATATATCCTGCAACACCTACATCAAAAAGGTAATATTTTGCAGCTTTTGTTATAACCTGCCGTGATTGTCTTTTTTTGAAAGGTTCTATTCTTATTGCTAGAAGGGTATCTACTAAGATTTGATAATATTCTTTAACTGTTTTTGAATCCACTCCACAGTCACGGGCGATATCAGCATAATTAGTAAGTTCACCATGCGAATAACCGAATGCATCAAAAAACCTTGAAAAAGCAGGAATATTGCGTGTCAGCCCTTCAGCAAAAACCTCTTCTTTTAAATAATCCTGTACATAAGATGCTAAAGATTTCTTTACATTTTCGCTGCTTTGCAAATAATGCAAAGGTATTAAGCCATGGTTCAATGCGCGAAGCAGGTTAAAATCTTGGATTTCTGCTGTAACAAGCGGAAACATTTCATAACGCCAGGCTCTCCCGCCTAAAAGATTAGCATGTCCTCGTTTTAATTTTCTTACGCTTGATCCGCAAAGAATAAACTTTAATCCTTTATTTTCTATTAACCAATGTACTTCATCAAGCACCTGATGAACTTTCTGAACTTCGTCAAGTATTATTGGAGCTTTGAGTTCAGTTTTATCTTTTGCCAGAAGCATTTCTCGCAAATAAGCAGGATTTTTCGAAACTTCAATAAACAAATCGGTTTTAAGAAAATCAAATACAATGCTGTCAGGAAAATGGTTTTTTAAATAAGTGGTCTTGCCTGTCTTCCTTGCGCCCCAGAGGAATGCAGATTGTTTAGCAGGTAATTCAATATTCGTTTTATATTATCCATATGGAATGTCCTACATTTTAGTACGACTAAAATGGAATATAATCCATTTTGTTATAAATGTCAATAAAATTCATTTACAGATTTCACTTCTTACTTCATATTTAACAGCCATTTTCTAAACTTCTTGATTTTATTTATATTAACAATACTTTTTCTTTATGTCAATGTTACTGATGAGAATATTTAGTGTGAAAAACATAAATAAATTTCACCCATAGTAATTATACTATAATAATTAGTTCTATTATAAATTTTATCAATACAATACTGACAAAATCACTTGACATGATAATGTGACTATGGTATTATAACTATAGTCATAAATAAAAGGAAACATAAAAATGAAAATTGCAGCAGGAGAATTTAAAACAAAATGTCTTAAATTAATGGATCATGTCCAAAAATATCATGAAGAGATTGTCATTACAAAATTTGGGAAATCTGTTGCAAAATTAAGCCCCATTGCAGAGGAGACACCAAAATCTTTATTTGGTTTTATGAAAGATTCTCTTGTTATAAAAGAAGATATCGTAAAATCAATTGGTGAGAAATGGAATGCCGATGAATGACTTCAAAGAACCAATAGTTTTAGATACACATGTTTGGATATGGTTATTGACAGGTGATAAACAAATAGAAAATTCTAAATGTTTGTCTTATATTGAAAATGCGGTTAAATACTCAAATATTAAAATATCAGCTATTTCAGTTTGGGAAATAGGTATGCTTGAAACTAAAGGAAGAATTAAATTCCCAGTTGATTGTTTAGATTGGGTCAATAAAGCGTTAAATGCACCGGGCATATCTTTAGAACCGCTTACCCCGGAAATTGCCATTGAAAGCAGCCGTTTGCCTGGAAAATTCCATGGCGATCCGGCGGACAGAATAATTGCCGCCACTACCAGAAAATTAGGAGCAGTCTTAATAACCCGCGATAAAAATATCATTTCTTATGGAAAACAAAATCTTTTGAAAGTGATACCTGCTTAGAGGCTGTTAAATAACGAGGTAACCTCAAACGGAACCGAAAGGGAAATAATGCGAATCAGTTCAAAAATACCATTTTTTTTACCGCTGACATTGTTTTTTCTAAGCGGAATAGTGGGCGTCTGGTCTTCTTACAGCCCGGGAAATAGCCTGGTTAAATTTCTGCTCATTACTTCCGGTATACTTTTGTATGCTGCTACCGTCGTGTTGCGTGGCGAAAACCATTTACTTACCATGTTGACCTGGATATTTTTGACTGCCTCTGCTTTGCTTGCTCTCTATTTTACTACACAGTATAATTTTCCAATTCACCCGTCCAAGTTTAATGTACTCAATCAGTTTGGTGTCCAGCTCCGCAGACTATTACCGCAGTTGCAATTGTTCAATCTCGAACGCGATGTTGTTGTTGGCATACTGGAAATAGCTTTACCTCTCAACATTGCAGCAATTATTGATGTTTGGACTCACAAGCACCGTATTTCTATTTCATTAACGATTACTTTGTTAATTATATTGTTTGGCTTGTTAATGACCAGTTCGATGCGTTCTTTAATTGCCTTAGTCACAGTTGCCTCAATTGCTTTAGCAGCATATTTAGTGATAAAATTTCGTGAACGCATAGCGATTTGGGTTTTAGTTGCTGTTATTCTGGCAGCTGGTATTCTTGTATTTATCTTATTGAACTTCAGTAATTTAAGCTCTGCGCAGATCAGCGGGCGCATTGATTCGCAGATAGATCTGAATCTGCGTACGTGGCAATTGATACAATCATACTTTTTTACCGGCAGCGGTCTTGACGTTTTTTCAATGGTTTTATCCTCATACAATCTTTTGATCCATGTACCATTTGCCGCTCACGCGGAAAACACTTTTTTGCAGATTTGGATCGAGCAGGGACTGTTGGGATTTATTGCCTTTATTTGGTTCGTTTGCGCATTCTATGTTTGGGTATGGAATCACCGTAATCACTTGAATGAATTGGCAATCGGCGCTTTAGCGGCGACTACAACAATGCTTTTTCATGACATGATTGATGTCCGCTTGTATTCGACAATTGCTTTACCGTTGATGTTTTTACCAATTGGATTAACTGTGGCATCGACCGAAAATTTGCCGGTACAGACATTATCTAAAATCTGGAACCGGCAGCGTATAATCGGAGCGTTTATAATTATCTTATCAGGCTTGGTATTAGGATGGAATCTGATTATATCAGCATGGTATACGAATCTTGGCAGTGTTTCTCAAACACGCCTAGAACTTTCACAATACAAATTCCCGTATCAATTAGCCGAATATACCAGGCGCGAGGCGGATTACTCTAAGATCGAATTATATTTCCGTCAGGCATTAGCTGTGGATCCTTGTAATATTCCTGCTAATCAGCGACTGGCAATGCTTGCGCTGGAGCGTGAAGAGTACGTAAGCGCCATCAAATTACTGAAAAAGGCTTACGCACGTAATTCATCAGATCCTGTAACACTGCAATTGCTTGGGGCAACATACCTTGGCAGAGGATGTTTTGATGAAGCTTACACATTTTGGTCCCGCCTGCCTGATGCACCTAAAAAGCTGGAATTGGAAGCGTGGATAAGATACGGAACACGCGGTGATAATGAGCGTGCATATCAAGCTCGAAAATTGGCAATAAAAATTATGGGTGAACGAAGATTAAATAAATAAGGTCTGACATAAATGCCAGACCTTAGGCAGTGAGCAAAAATAACTTCCACATCTTGCTTGTCTTTTGCTCCGTCTTCTACGTTGTGCTAAAGGTTACATAGCGTTGCTATGCGCCCTTTAGCACGCCTTGAAGACGAAACAAAATCCTGCGCAATATGTAAAAGTTATTTTTGCTCACTGCCTTAATATTTGTTTTTGATTATTGCTTTACTACGTTTGTAGCCTGTTTGCCTTTTTGTCCTTGTGTTACATCAAATGTAACAGTTTGACCTTCAGCTAAAGTCTTAAAGCCTTCTCCTTGAATCGAGCTATGATGTACGAATACATCTTCTCCAGATTCACAAGAAATAAATCCAAAACCTTTTGAGTCATTAAACCATTTTACTTTTCCAGTTTCCATTATAAATTACCTCCTTTTTTCAAAACGGTAGTAAATATTTCAAATATAAAAAAAAATCCGTAAGGCAAATTTGATTTTACCTTACGGATAAAGTCTAAAATTTACTGTTTTACAGCTCTTATACTATATTACTTACTACTTTTATAATTTAATAATTATACACTACTATTTTAGTTTGTCAAGATAAAAATGTATTTTACCATAAATATATTCTTGACATGTAGCCCATATGTGCTATATTATTTATTGGATATATTTTTTGGGAGATATAATTATGATTAAAACTGCAACTGTAAGAGCAAGAATAGAACCGAATTTAAAAAGTGAAGTTGAAAAATTATTTGATAAGTTAGGAATATCAACAACTGAAGCTATTAACATTTTTTATCGTCAAGTAAAAATCAGAAACGGATTACCATTTCCAGTAGTTATCCCAAATAAAACCACTAAAAAAGTTCTTGAAGAGACTGATAAGGAATCTAATTAATGAAATTCCTCTTAAAGAATTACATCACGACCATAAACTCATTGGTAATTTCAAAGGGCGTCGCTAATGCCATATTGAACCGAATTGGTTATTAATATATAAACTCATAAATGATGAAATTATTTTTGAAAGAACAGGATATCATTCAGAATTGTCATTGTAATTAAAAGAGGAAAGAAAAGATATGTTAAAAAATGATATCGATAAAGAGGTAGAAGTCCGGACAGGAATAAATGTCTTCACCTGTTATCAATGCGGGAAGTGTTCTGCAGGATGTGTTTTTGCTCAATTTATGGATGCTCCTCCTCATTTACTCATGCGTTATTTGCAATTGAATCTAAAAGAAAAAATTTTTTCATCCAATACTGTCTGGAGATGCGGAGCATGTATTACCTGTTCAGTAAGATGTCCTCGAAAAATAGATGTTCTTGCAGTTATAAATACTGTAAGAACATTGATCACAGAGGAAAAAATATTTCCTCATGAAGAGGATGTGCATTTATTTGATGAAATTTTTTTAGATAATATTGCTAAAAATGACAGACTCCATGAATTTGGGGCTGTATTTGATTTTAATCTTAAAAGCGGAAAATATTTTAAAGATATATCTCTTTTCCCAATTTTAATTGAAAAAGGAAAATTATCTTCTAAAAGTGAAAAAGGGCGTACTCAGAAAATTGCAGATGTAATAAATAAAATTAGGGATTAGGAAGTATAATGCAGTAAGTTAGTATTCTTATAAACTCTGACTCTTTGACTCGATTTTTTATAAAGGATTAATTATGGAATATTCTTATTATCCAGGTTGTTCTCTTAAAGGTACAGCGCAAGATTATGAAGTATCAATTCAAAGAGTAGCTCTTAAGCTTAATATTAATCTTATCGAATTGCCTGATTGGGTATGCTGCGGCGCAAGCCCGACACATATTGCTAATGAGAAGTTAAATCTGGCAATTCCTGCCATTGATATTAAAGAAGCTTGCAAATATGAAAAAGATTTAGTAACTGTATGCACTGCCTGTTTTAATCGTCTAAAAACTGCACATTATATTTTATTAAATAATCAAGTAAAGAAAAAAGAAATTGAATCTTTAATTGAAGGAAATATTTCTGACAAAATAAAAATTCGTCATTTTATTCAAGTTTTAATGGAAGATATTAAACTTGAGCAATGGCAAACTTATATAAAAAAGTCATTAAGCGGATTGAAAGTTGCATGCTATTACGGATGTTTGCTTACAAGACCTGAATATATGATGGAAAATGAAAAAAGTGAAAATCCTGAAATAATGGATAATTTAATGAAAATTTTGGGTGCGGAACCAATTTCCTGGTATTACAAAACAGAATGCTGCGGAACAAGCTTTGCGATATCTAAAACTGAAGTTGTTGTAAATCTATCTAATAGAATACTTGATGCAGCAAGTAATCATAAAGCAGATTGTATAGTTGTTGCATGTCCTTTATGTCATGCTAATCTTGATTTGCGTCAGATAGAAATAGATAAACATTATAATAAAAAGTATAACCTGCCTATTTTTTATTTTTCAGAATTAGTTGCACTTGCGCTGGGGGAAGATTATAAAAATTTGGCTCTTGATAAACACATAATTGACCCCTTTTCGCTGCTGGAATCTAAAAAAATAATTTAACTTGACATAGGAGTAAGCATGAGAATTGGTGTATTTGTATGTCATTGTGGAACAAATATCTCAAAAGTAGTAAATATAAAAGAAGTAGTGGAAAATATGTCTACTTATCCTGGTATAGTTATTGCCAGTGATTTTAAGTATATGTGCTCAGAAGCAGGGCAAAAGCTTATTAAGGAAATGATTAAAAAATACAATTTGACCCGAATTGTTGTTGCTTCATGCACACCTAAACTGCATGAAATTACATTTAGACGCTGTTTGGATGAAGCTGGATTGAATCCCTTTATGCTTGAAATAGCAAATATACGAGAGCAATGTTCATGGGTACATGCGGATAATCCTGTATTAGCCACACAAAAAGCAATAGATATTATAAGGATAGCTGTAGCTAAAATCCGTTTTGCCCAGCCCCTTACATCATCTAAAGTTACTATAGAACGAAAAGCACTGGTAGTCGGAGGCGGAATAGCAGGGATACAATCTGCAATAGATATAGCTCAAGCAGGTTATCCTGTGGTATTGGTAGAACAAAGTCCGTCTATAGGCGGTAGAATGGCGCAATTGGATAAAACTTTTCCAACTCTGGACTGCTCTGCGTGTATTCTTACTCCAAAAATGGTAGAAGTTAGCCGTCATCCATCCATTAGAATTTTAACATATGCTAAAGTTGAGGAAGTAAAAGGGTATGTTGGTAATTTTGAGGTTACTATCCGAATAAAAGCGCGTTCAGTTGATATGAAAAAATGTACAGGATGCGGTATATGTCAGACTAAATGTCCGGTTAAGGTAACAAGTGAATTTAATGAAGGCATATCCAAAAGAGCAGCAATATATGTCCCTTTCCCTCAAGCTTCGCCAAATGTCCCTGTGATTGATAGAGAAAAATGCAAGTTTTTTTTGGATGGTAAATGCGGTTTATGTAAAAAAATATGTCCTTCAGAAGCAGTTAATTATGAAGAGCAGGATACAATTATTAAAGAAAAATTTGGAAGTATTATTATGGCTACAGGATTTGATTTATTTGATCACAGCGTTTATGGAGAATATGGTTATGGAAAAATAAAAAACGTAATTAACTCTATTCAATTTGAAAGAATGGTAAATTCATCCGGTCCAACAGATGGACTAATAGTTAAACCTTCGGATGGCAAAGAAGTAAGGAAAGTTGTATTTATTCAATGTGTAGGCTCACGTGATGACAAAGTCGGAAAGCCGTATTGCTCAAAGATTTGCTGTATGTATACAGCAAAACAGGCGTTACTTTTAAAAGAACATATTCCACAGGCTGAAGCATATGTATTTTATATTGATATAAGAGCTGGCGGAAAAAATTATGAAGAATTTATCAAGCGGGTACAGGAAAATTATAGAGTAAAGTATATACGCGGAAGAGTATCAAAAGTTTTGGAAAATAATGATAAATTAATAGTTAGGGGATTTGACACTCTCTCCGGTATTTCAATGGAAGTTGAGGCTGATTTAGTGGTTTTAGCTGTTGGAGTTGTCCCGCGCAAGGATTCAGACGAAGTTGCTCGTATTTTTAATGTTTCCCGTGATTCCAATAAATTCTTGGCAGAACTGCATCCAAAGCTGGCTCCAGTTGAAAAGAATACAACAGGGATATTTTTAAGCGGCAGTTGTCAGTTCCCCCGCGATATACCTGATTCTGTTGCAATGGCTGGAAGTGCGGCAGTGAAATCCTTGTCAATTTTTGCTAAAGAATTTTTGACATCAGACCCGATGATAGCTCTTGTTAATCCATCAATATGCACAGGCTGCATGAACTGCAAAACTATATGTCCATATAAAGCTATTCTGGTTGATGAAATTAAAGACCTGGATGGGAAAATAAGAAAAATAGCAAAAGTAAACGAAACAGTCTGCAGAGGCTGCGGTACCTGCGCTGCAACATGTCCTTCTCAATGTATTAATCTCAGGGGATTCACCAATGAACAGATTTTCGCATCAATAGAAGCGTTGTAATAATTCATTTTAAAACACATATAATTTTGAAAGCGGTTCTCGATGATAAAATTATCGGGACTGTGCGTGCTTATGAAAAAAATGGTGTATGTCATATTGGGAGACTGGCTGTACATCCAGATTTTCAAAATCAGGGGATAGGGGTTACACTTATGAAAGAAATTGAGAAATATTTTAGGCCAAAAAATTTTGAACTTTTTGCTGGAACGAAAAGCAGGAAAAATATCTATTTATATCAAAAACTTGGATATAAGATATGCGAAACCTGCAAATATGAATGCGGAGATATTGAAATTTTTTATATGAGAAAATAGAAATATTTATAAAAAAAAAATTTGTTATAATTAGCGAAGTTTTATAGCCAGAATTTACAACACCTACTTTATATAAATATATATTGCACTATTTCAATAGATGGTTTCAATCCTTGTTTTAATGGATTTTACAAACCTACTGCAAATTGTTGTTTTCTCCTTATTTTTCTAGTAAATAAACTAATTTTAGTAATACTAATTTTATTGATTTTCATATGTTTTTGGTCATTATTTTAATGGCTTTTAAATTAACTTTACATCCTAAAACAACTAAAAAATCTTTATTTATTAATAAGTTACAGCGATAGAGTTTTTTTAAGCAAATATTTTTTCCAGATTAGTCTCTTTAATATACTCAAACTAATCAGGTTTGCGAATTTAGAATGCTCATATGTGCTTCAGATTGGAACGATCTGATTGAGCAAAACCGCAGGCGTAGTTTTAACTACGTTGAGGATTTTGCGAATGAAAATCGTTTCAAGATGGAGTACAGAGGGGCGTTATAAATTCGCAAACCTGATTAGTTTGAGTATACATTCACACGCAAATGTTTCTATAGCAACAATCAATACATTTATTTTGATATTTTGTTTTTTTAGGATAGAAACCCTTAAGTATCACATCAAAAATTTCTTTTACTATATCTTTAGTATAACAAAAATCCTCATCATTGTATATAATTTCTTTTAATTTATTGCCGGTTTTAGTATAACATATAAAACCTTTTTTTACAGGTTTATTATAATTTTCTTCAATTAATAATGCATATAATACAGACTGAATTTTGTATGTTTCATAAGTGAATTCATTATATTCAGTATATTTATAATCCAGAGGTGCAAGTGTTCCGTCATCTAAATACAAAACTTCATCAATTACTCCTCTTACACCTAATTTTTTAGATGCAATATAAACGGAAATTTCCTTATTAACACATCCTATTTTTTTTCGTAAATAGTCTTGATTTTCGGTTTCTCGTCTTTCATGCAAAGACCTGCCTTTTAAAACTTTGTATCTTAATTCCTCATGTTGCGGGATATTCAAGCAATTCATAAAGTATGTAAAACGCGGACAGAAAAGATGCTCAATAACTTCTGATGGTGTTATCATTGGAGTTGATTCAGTGTCAAATTTAGTGTAAGTGTAAGTGCAGGTGGAAGTATTGATTGAACTATTATTAATTTTGTTCACCTCTTTCTATCTAAAGAATTAGCTAATCCCATTAGCATACGGCTAATTTCTAAAATTTCCTTTTCAATTTCTTCATATATTTCAGATGAAATATATTTCAAATCTTTGGATAACATAAGCTGATATTTAAGCTCTGAAATGGAACCTCTTGCTATCCCCAACAAACTACACTTTCACTAACACTTTCACTTACACTGCTTTTAATCATCTCATTCGCAATTCTATGACAATCAAATTGAATAATATTATCGCGTTTGATATTCCTGCCATTATATCTAATAGACTCATCCATAAAAGCTGTAAATTCAGTTATTAACCCTGCTTTGCCATTTTTATTTAAAGTCAGTCCATTTGGTATGTTATCGAAATATTCAACCTTAACTTTTCTTCCGGCAAACATATTTACTACAATTTCATCTGCCCAGATACGATAATTTTCAATTAAGTCGAATACTAATGATTTTTTGTTATAATGGTCAGTATGAATAAAACCGACATAAGGATCAAGACCGGCTATAATACATCCCTTTTCAACTTTTGAATAAAGTATTCCATAAGCATAATTTAATAAACAGTTGAATTCATCCTTTGCTGGATTTCTGCTTCTACCATTAAATTTAAATCTATCCGGCATAAGAAAACTCAGTGCATCAAAATAAATTCTACCGCAGCTACCTTCTATTCCCATAATAGATGCTCTATTTTCTTCAAGTGTGCCGGACAAAGACTGAAGTCCGAGAGCAGCATTTTCTAATTTATTAATATATTCAGTAATTTCCGCAGATTTTTGAGGACGTGTTTCTCTTAAGCGTTTTATTAAATCAATTTGATTGTTGAGTTTAGTTTTTATCCATTCCAGCGCAAGCTTAAATCCTTCTTCTATTTCACCTATTTCTAATTGTTTACGACGTATAGCTGTTGTGCTGCCAAGCTTTGGATGCCAGACTCTGCCATAAGGATCGCCAAATTCATCAATGAACACAATGTCAATATTATTTTCCATTGCCATTTTAATTGCATCTGTGGTGATGTATGCGGCAGTTGATATGAGGATTGATGATATTTTTTTGCAGGAGATTTCAGAAATTTTATCATCTACTTTTATTTTAAAACAATCGCCGTTTTTCTGTAAATATGAGCCATAAGAATTAATTACGAGTTGCATGGTCAATCCTTATTAAAGATTTTGGAGTTCCAATGCTTTTTATAAATTCAACAACCATTTCCACAGCGGGATAAATTCTATACTGAATTCTTTTTTCTCTGTGTCTTTTGTTATCAAAATCAACCTTTTTGCCTGAGGAAAATGTTGTTGGAATTCCAGAAGAGACTTAATCTCCCTATCATCAATATCGTTTGTAAAAGATACATTTATTGCCCACAAACCATCATTGTCTCTTATCACAAAATCAACTTCTCCTTTGTTTTTCCAATAATAAATTTCATTACACTGTTTTATCAATGTATTTCCTACCAAATTTTCGGTTAATTTTCCCCTGTCTTCCGAGAATTTGAAAGCTACAGCGTTTCTTAAGCCATTATCAATACAAATAATTTTTCGTGGATTAACTGTCTGGGTTTTTAATGAATAAGAAAATTGCGGATTGAAATTTATATATTCCGTTTCCTGAATAAAAGAAAGATACTCTCCAATTGTATCCCTTGAAACCGGAAAATTTTGTTTTACAATATTATAATAAGAGTTAACCGAGAATAAAGAAGTTACATTTGTTAAAATATATTTTAGAAGGCTAAACAAAACTTCTGTATTCCTCAAAGAAAATCTATCACTCAAATCTCGATATACAAGAGAATCAAAATATTCACTCAATATTTTTTTCTTTAAAACATCATTTTTTTCTAAAATAACTTCAGGAAATCCCCCAAATTGAATATATTCATCCAACATTTTTTTGATTTTAAATCTTTCAGGAGAATATTCAATATTTTTCACCAGAGCAATCCCATTAAATTTTAAAAATTCTCCGAAATTTAAAGGATATATCCCAAAACTTAAAGTTCTGCCCCGTAAGGAAGTGGCAATTTCCTTGCTTAAAAGCTTTGAAGAAGAACCTGTAATAAATATTTTTATTTTTTCTTTATCATATATTCTTCTTATAAATATTTCCCAATCTTTGATGTTTTGTATTTCATCAAAAAAAACAAATATTTCTTTACTTTTATTTTCCGGATAAAGCTCAAAATAAGCGTCCCGTATTAATCCCAATTCTTTAAAATTAATAGGAAGGATTCTATCATCTTCGAAATTCAGGTATAAAATTCTATTTTTTGAAACACCTTTATTTATTAAATCATTTATTAAATCATAAAAATAAAATGTTTTCCCGCTTCTGCGCGGGCCATAGATAGTAATAATTTTATTTGTGGATAAAGGAATTTTCATATCTCTCTTGAATGTCTCAGGAAAGACGGATGTATGAAATTCATTTATCAAATATTTAAAATCTTCCTTTTTACTCAAAATCAATCTCCTTTATTGCCCTTTATGTATTTTATATATGTCTTATATATAAGTCAACTATTATTTAATAATTGTATTATATATAAGGCAATAATTTATTACATTTTTTCGAATAGAACTACACTCTGTTTTTAACGGGAACACGGATCACGTTTTCTTAATTATATCCATTCTATCTCAATTAAATTTTTAACTAATTTAAATTCAGGATCACCTGTAATAACTATAGCATTTTCACGAATAGCTGTAGCAACAGCAAAACAATCAGCATAAGAAATAGGATGATTTGCTTTAATCCTGGAAGCATCTATAATTTGGTTAAATGAATTAGATATAATTTCTATAGGAAGATTGGGAAGAATCGTTTCAATAAAATATTCAGCCTGCCCAATTCCTCTTTCTCTAGCAATAATATAATAAATTTCCCCTACATTAATTTCGTTAATTATAATAGAACAATCTACAGGTGCTGAAGCTAAAATTTCCATTACCTTTTGATAATTATCTTCTTTTTTTAGATACGTTAGAAGTGCAAATGAGTCGAGTAATATTTTTCTCTTCAAGCTCTGTTTCCTCCTTTCGTTCTTTCAGAAGTGCTTTTGTAAGAGACGAACCATTTTTAAAAATACCACAAAATGATTCAACAGGGTTTTGAGGTAACGGAATAATTTCTGCATGATCTTTAACAACCTTCAAAAATACTTTATGTTTTGGCTTTATACCAAGGGCATCACGTATCTTTTTAGGCATAACAATTTGTCCTTTAGATGACACAGTTACCGTAGACATAGTTTTACCTCCATAAAATGGTTTTACTTTTATTATTAAGTATAACGTATTTAGTATGGCTTGGCAACATAATTATAAATATACGAATTACCAAACAAGTTGTAACTAATAGTAGCTTTGTTAAGTAACATCAAAAATTAAATATTTTTAAAGACACCTATCAAACTTTATCGTTCCAAACCCACGCGATACTGATTTGCCAATGCCCCAATAATCCGGGATTTCGAAGTTAACGGAGAATGTGCCGAGAAAGCCGAGCATGGGTGTGCCTTTTAAATACACTTGTATTTCTTCTAAAGCTAACGAGTTTATGATTATTTCCTTTTCTACGATATATCCTAAACTTTTTGAAATACTTAATAAATTACCCACCAAGATATTTGCTAAAAATATATCTTTATTATTTCTATTTTTAATTTTATTATATTCACTATAATTTTTTTCATTAAGTGCAAGCCATGGTTTTTCAAAATGATATTTAATGATACAATCTGCAATTCCAAAATTTACTTCTTCACTTATTAATTGCTTTTGAATAATATTATATTTTTTTTCTTTTATTTCAAAAATCTTAAGAACAGGTTCAATTGTACGAATTATAGAAGTTCCTTCTTCTATACCTATAATTAATCCTTCTCCTTTTATAGTCCTATATTGAATTCTTGGATAAAGGTATAAAAGATTCCCATCTTTTTTGTGGTTATGAAGTATATCATATTGAGGAAATTGGCTGGCAATATTTCCTCTAAGCGTATTTCCATGACAGGATAATGTCGGATCTGTTTTTGTTTTTAAAATTGTTTGCTGGATGATCATTGAATTATCACCTTAAGAATTTCTTCCCCTTTTAAGACTTGTGCTTTCGCAATATTATTTACAAAATCAGGATATGTTTTTATAAATTGTAAAAAACCTGTTTTTGAATATACGCTTAAATCTAATTTTTTCATTGAGTATTTAGTTAATATTTCTCCCCTGCTTATTTTATCTCGTGTTACTGCTAATAAATCAACATCACTTAATTTATCATTTGTCCCTTTTGCTGAAGAACCATAGTAAATCAGGATTAAAACAGAATTGTCATTCTTTAAATTAGTTATGATTTCTTGAATTGATAATATATTTTCTTTTTTATTTTCAGCAAAAAGATTTTCAATATCGCTACATGTTTTGAAAAATAATTCTGATAACATTGTTTGTTGAATATAGTAAAAATTAGGTTTACCTGTTTTTTTTCGTAACAAATTAACAGAAATTAATTTACCTAAAATTTTTATTACAGTCTTTTTAGAAATTTCGGTAGAATCAATGAGATTTTTAATCGTTACTTCTTTACTTTTTTTAAAAAAGTTACTTCCAATTTTGATGATAGATGATTGCAATAAAAGATTTTTAATTTCTGTATTATTTTTTGATATAAAAAGTAATTTTTCATTGGTTAGAAAGCTTATATTCTTCGCTATTTTTTTCTATAAAACAACTTTTTTCAAGATATAATAAGTTAAGATTAATGCAATCTTTGGAATAATTTTCCAGTTCCATTACGATTTTTTCTTTACACATTGGTTGATTATAAAGAATATTTAAAATTTGGAAAAAAACTAAAGTTTTGTCCAGAGGTTCTTCTCCCTTCAATTTTTTCCCAATACATTTTTTAAATTCATCAACTATTTCATTGTTAACATTTATTTGTGATTCATTTAATTCAGATCTTTCAATTATCTTTTGAAATCTATGACCATAAATTTCATGCTCATCTGAATCAGTATCACAATATAATATTTGATGAACTTTTTCTTGTATTCTCTGACTCTCTGCTTTTGGGATCTCTTTTGATCTTTTCCTCACAAGTCTCAATAGCCCTTTCAATTTTTTCAATAAATCCAAGAATTTCAGTTTGGTCTATATGAATATTTTCACCTTTTGAAGCTAAGCGAATATTTTCAAATCCTTCTATTTCTCTTAATGCAGAGTTTAATCGTTCTTCACCTGAAATCCCAATTAAAAAAAATTTAATAGAATAAACTACCCTTAACATATGTAAAATTAAATATGCTCTATCTTTTAATGTTAAAGAAACATCTTTAGCTTTCTGTAATCCCGGTTTTAAATCATTAAGTCTGTTAAGTAATTCATCCGCATCATAATTAATATAACGAGAAGGTACTGCAATAAATTCCACATGGTTACTTTCCCTTATTTCATAAGTATCTTCTACAAAAGCATTATCAACTATTGGATATGGGAACATTCCGATCATCACTCCACGTTTAACTTTTGAAACTAAAGGGTCTACCGGATGGTTAACATATTGATTTGGAACTATTCCGTGTATATATTTTTCCTTCCCAATTAAAAGTTCTGCTTTACCTCTGAAACTGCCAAGTCTTATGTAATTTGGAAATTTTTCGAGAATATCATTATTTAAATGTAGATAACCGTTAAATATTGTTTCAGGCAGCAATGAAAATATTCTATATGCTTTTAAGACTTCGTTTCTGCCAATGCTTTTCCCTAATATTTTAGCAATTCCAAATCCCGGTTGAATGAAATAATCCATATCCCCTTTAATTGTTTCAACTATATATTCAATTTTTCCTTCAATAGAAGCTGGAGTAAAATAAAAATCAGGTTCAATCCATGAATGCTCATATCTAGGGATATTTCGGCCTCCGCCTTCATCACTAATAACATATGATTGATCATCCCTTACTCTTCCCATGCACCAAGATACTGCATGGTTAATAGCAGTTGCATGCAGATATATTTGTGTATATGCGCCCGAAAGAGCTTCTTGTGAATAAAAAAGCGGGTCAATGAGTTTTATTATATAAGGATAAACTCGCATTTACTCTTCTCCTTCTTGTCCTTCTTCTTTATTTTCCTGTGTTTTTTCTTTAGGTTTTTTATCTTTTTTGGGAGCACGCTTATCAATTAATTCTTTGAAAATAGCTGGAATTTGGGTATTCAATGTAGTATATGATGTTTCAACTGCCGGCAGCCCTGACAGTATAGTAATATCGTTTGAGATTGATGAAGTTTGTAATAAATTATAAATGCTCAAATTTTCTCTATCCGATAATTCAGCATGTAAAATATTTGTTTCAACGCGTCCCCATTCCACGCTTCTAGCGCCGATTCTTGTTAATCTTTTTAGGTTATCAACTATAATTGATGCCATTTCTTTTGTTGGATCTTTTATTGTTACAACACCTCTGAAAACTGTTTCTTTTGGAACGGTAAGGATTGTCATTAAAGCTTGTCCCGTCATTAAATCTTTTTCACCAACAGCATTCTGAGTATAATTTTCTACTCCTTTAACTTCTTCGGTTGATATAAAAGTTTCACCAAGAACACGGGATAAAATATTATATGAAACTTTGCTTGAACTGGTTTCGCCTGTGCCTCCAAAGAGTAAACAAGAAGGGCAATTAAGACATAAGTCATCTTTAAGCGCACAATTAGATTGAATGTTTAATTGCCTCTGTTTTTCCAGAACTAATCTCCTTAATTTCCCTTTTACTTTTCGCCATGGAATTATGAATCTGTTTTCAATAGATTTGTAATGATGAGTTAAAACTTCTTCAGCTTCATTACTGCGAATAATCGCATCATCCAATAATTTAATCTCAATAAGCAATTGCAGATATATACCTTTACTTAATAATGATGGTGTTTCAAGAAAATTAACCATTGACAACCTCCTTTATGTTTGGATAACGTTTTAATAAATATATTGATGACAGAAGCGCATTCTTGGTTTGAATGAAAGCTGAAATGTCATTCTGTCTGAGATCAAAATATCTCTTTAATATTTCTTTGGTTTTTTCAACAAAAGGTTTTAGATCTGAAACATCAACTTTTGCTATTGAATCCTCTTTTGTTTTATCTCCTGAAATATTTTCCTTAATTAAAGATAAAAATTTTGCAAAAGCTGTTTCAAAATCATCCCCCTGTAAAATACAATTCATTGTTTTCGACACAGGTTTTGTTATAAGGTGTTTTGATGAATTTTTATTCCATGCTTTATGGTCATCACCACTCCAGATAAAAGATGGAATTCCCTCTGCAAAAAAAGCTGCATCTTGTAATAACTCTTTCATTGTATAGTCACCTCCATTGATAAATGCTTTTATTTTAAAATCACCTTTCACAATTGATTCAATAATAGATTGCAATTGTTCTTTTGTTATTTTCTTTTTTTTCTTTTCATCTGCAACTGCATCTCCGATCTTTGCTATCGCTGTTGAGGGACTTCTGGTTATAAGGGCTTCAGCAAAGACATGCGCATTATTTTCTTTATCAATTATTTTTGCCAGCCATTTAATAGCCAACCCTCTATAATAAACACTTTCATAATTCTCACCATGTTTCGCAATAACTTTGTCGCCAAAAAGTCCATTTTGTTCTTCAAAACCAATATGTGTATCGAATCCCATCATTTTCAAAAGCGCAAATAAACTTAAATATTTCGCTCTTAAATCTTTTGGACTTGCAGAATTATCAACTCGACTGATCTGAATAATATTTCCTCTAACACTACTAACTGGAGATGAAATATATTTTGGCTCTTTAAATTTTGGTATTTTAAAATCTTTAGGAAGAGGTAAGAAGCCATATTCACTGGTTTTTTCAAGATTTTCTAAAGTATATGGATTATAAAATGCAGCATCCAATCTTTGTATTAATCTACTTATTTCATCATATAATAACCACAAATCTTTTGTCTTTGATTCAATCCTTACATAAATTGGATTTTTGCTTTCAGGAATATCCTTCCTAAATTTCATGGTATCATAAGCGCATAATGTGCAGGTAGCTCTTGGGCTGTCAGTATGAGCCTTTATTTGAGAAAATCCCCAGCGTTTTCCTCCGGGGAAATTTAAAGATTTTTGAGTAGGAAAAGCAATTGGAAAACCACAATTTTCACATATGCCTTTTTCGGGATTTTGAGTTGCTTTATATTCTTTGTATTTTTCAAATCTCTTAATTGCAATTTCTCGGAAATCAATTTCCTCTTCCATATTAATAATAGAATTTAGTGCAAATTTGAAATCAGTGTAATCTGGTGAAAAAAGTTTTTCTGCAATCTGATATAAAATATTAAATAATTGATCAGATGATAGCTTTTTTAATGGTTTTGCGAATTCTTCTTTTTCAAGTACTAAAATTTCTTGAGGTAAAACTTCATTTAAATTTATTGCATTGAATATTTCTTTAAGCATCTCTTTTAGAGGTTCAACAATTTTACCGCCTCTATTTTGCCAATTCCTTCTGGCAATCGGAATTCCCCTTGTACCGCAAAAGCCTTTGAGTATATCGAGTATTGGATATTTTTCTTTTGGTAATTTTTTTGAAAGAACCAACATTTCAATCATTAATTTAAAAAAATAAGAAGAAGCACGATCAAAATCACTCAGAGCGTCTTTTATAAAATCCCTATGAACATCAAGATATAAAGCAGGATTTTTTGCGGATTCACCAGCTAAAAGCACAGCGGCAAAATTATTAAAATTGGGTTTTTGAAGTTCCAATGATTTACCAATAATATCTTCCTGAAACTTTTGAATTACTTCATTTTTATCAGGATATGCAGTGCTGGGAGGAGCAATTAAAACTAAACTATTTGCAAGAATAATTAAAACATTCCAGCCTTTATCTCTATAAATATTGTTAGCAACATCGAACAATAGATAACTTGATGGTCCTGATGGTCTTGAAATATTCACTGTTGTAATCTGACAAAATGGTTTTAAAGAATTTGAAATGCGTTGGATTAGCTTTTCATTTATTCTTTCTTGCGATGCAAGCCAATCGGCAAACCTGATTATATCTGTATAAACTGCTAACGCCGGTGGTGCTGTTTTTAAAGCTTCATCCGGAAGATTATGATGTAAATGCGCGTGATAAATAAAAGCCATATCTTCTTCTGAAAGAGAAAGCAAATCGATTAACTCGTTCTGTTTAAAATAGCTTTTAATCTGCTCTTGTGTTTGTGTATGCTTACATTTCCCATTGTCAGTGCCGGATAATATTGATTGGTTTTTTAGAGACATCTTTCCGATATCATGAATTAAAGCGGTAATTTCCAGTAATCGTTTTTCTTTATCATTAAAACGCGGAATAAAATTTAAAATTTTAGAAGCAATACTCCATAAATTAAAATCATGAACCCATAATACTTCGCCAGTACTTTTAGCTAAATAACCAAATTGCGGTTTAAGTATAGTTTTAATTTCATTCGGTTGAAGCATCAAATTCCCCTTTTTCAAAATAATATGGTCTGTTGGAATCTTCGCAAAGAATAGTTAATTCGTCATCATCTTCATGAACAGAAATTTTTTCATATTTATCATTTAATCTGCCTTCAATTATACCCCAAAATGGAAATAATTTATCTTTCAAAAGAATATCATTAATTATATCTTCTGTAATGTGATATTTTTTAAGTTGTTCTTTTTTGTTTTTAAAATTTAGAGACCGCCAATTATCTACCCATTTTATTGGCTCATACATAGCAAAAATTGCCTCTGAATATGCTGAAATTTCACGTTTATCAATATCATAAATAAGAAAAGAATAACTGTCACCTCTAAACATATCTCCGCAAACATGTGTCATCTTTATATCTTTTAATGCGGATTTTAGTATTTTATTTTCTAATTCATCCCGGTTGATATTTTTCTCTGATCCTACATAAGGTTCCATATTTTTGGTTGTCAAAACTACCACATTCCCTTCACAAAATCTACCCACTCTTCCAATCCGCTGTATTGCTGAAGTCCAATAGGATGCTTCAGTAATCAGGCTCTTGAAAACCATATTAATACCAACTTCAATTGAAGATGTGCCGACCAGAATAGTTTTTTCATCCAGCAAAGGCTTATCTTTATAAAATCCGCTATATTCAATTATATTCCAGTTTTTATTAAATTCTTCTTGAAGTAAAGGCATAATGTGTCTTAACCTGAATACCGAATCAACAATAATGGCAAGTGGTTTTGGCAATTCAGGGATATATTTTTTTAATGTTTGTAATAGTTCATCTTTTTTTGTATATCGGCAATTTACAAATTCCAGATTTAATGGATAATTGAAAATTTTATCTCCAATATTTCCAATGGATTCAGAGAAATCAATATTAAGTGTTTTGTATTTCTCGTATATTATTTTTAATTCTTCAGAAACTACAGGGGTGGCAGACAATAGAATAATTTTTTTTATACCATATTTAAAAAGGGTATCAAGAAGTTTTGGGAGATGTTTTAATCCAACATAAAGATGAAATTCATCAAAAACAGCAATTGCTCCTGTAAAAAAAGATGCCAGACGTTTAGAGCCTCTATAAGCTTTTAAATTAAATAATAGATGAAGAACATCCGGTGAAGATAATAAAATATTTTTTCGGCTTGCTAAAAAAAGTTGGTGGAGGGATGTATCAATTAATTCACTTCTATCAATACGATAATCTTTGTTTTGCTGTTTCAAAAAATTTATTAATGAATCCGAAGAATAATAAAAAATTGTTGGTGCTTGATTTTTAGGGATACTTGTTTCATATGGCCAAATTATTGAATCAGGAAAATCACTTTTTAAATTATTCCTCTGCGTATCCATTAAAATTTTTGTTGGATATGTAAGGATAACAGGTCCTTCCCAATGATCAACAATCTTTCTAATAATGTAACTTTTTCCTGCACCAACAGGAGCATCAACAATAATAATTTGATTTTTTGAATTAAGAGCATTCAGAGTAGATTTTTGGAATGGTCTTATTCCATCAATTTCTTTAATGTTTCTTTGTGATATTGATAAAAGCATTTATCGCTCCAACTTAAGGTCACAATTTGTGACCTTAAACATCTTCCTTATAAATTTAATTTTATCTTGATAATTTCTACCTTCCCAATTCTCATAACTTTTTTACTTTATATTTCACTTTTTTTTCTCTAATAAACCCAATCTTTTTTATCTGGAAGTGCCAAGAATACCCTGCAGTTTACAGACTGGGTCAAATCAATTTTGGAATTTTTTTAAAAA